>JAFMBH010000032.1 GCA_017858735.1 Bacteroidota bacterium | reverse complement strand
TTTTTGTCTTCATAGCCGTGCACATGTATCAATTCTGGCTTCAGATGAAGTTGGGTAAAGTTCCCATGGTTATGATCGAAGGGACTGAGTATAAGAATCTTTATGATCCCGTTGTTTTGGCTTTTTCGAATCTTGGCTTTGTGGTATTTTATGTGGTTTCTATGATTATTATTGGTATCCACTTAAATCATGGATTTCAAAGCTCATTTCAAACGCTGGGTCTTAATCATAAAAAATATACCCCTTTTATTCAATACATCGGCAGGATATATGCTTTTATCATCCCTTTCGGGTTTGCTATCATTCCCATAATCGTTTATGGACGAAATAACTTATGGTGGTAATTGTTTTATTTTTGACTTTAATTGTAAATGCACATGGATAACTTAAATTTAAATGGAAATGTACCCTCTGGGGACTTAGCCAATAAATGGACAAAATATCGTTCAACCCTGCCTTTGGTTGCACCAAATAATAAACTTAAAATTGAAATTATTATCGTAGGTACAGGTCTTGCCGGTGCCTCGGCAGCAGCCACTTTGGGCGAGTTAGGCTATCTTGTAAAATGTTATACTTTTCATGATAGTCCGAGAAGGGCGCACAGTATCGCCGCTCAGGGGGGAATCAATGCCGCAAAAAATTATAGAAATGACGGGGATAGTGTTTTCCGTTTATTTTATGACACCATAAAAGGTGGTGATTACAGATCAAGAGAAGCTAACGTTTATAGATTAGCCGAAGTGAGTACCTCTATTATCGATCAGGCAGTGGCGCAGGGTGTTCCCTTTGCCAGAGAATATGGTGGATTGCTGGATAACAGATCATTCGGTGGGGTTCAGGTTTCCAGAACTTTTTATGCCAGAGGGCAAACAGGTCAGCAACTTTTATTGGGCGCTTACCAATCATTGTCACGTCAGATTGCCCTGGGTAATGTGAAGATGTTTACCAGACATGAAATGATTGAACTGGTATTAAAAGATGGTAAGGCAAGAGGTATCATTGCAAGAAATTTATTAACCGGCGAATTAGAAAAACATGGCGCACATGCCGTTGTTTTAGCGACTGGCGGGTACGGTAACGTATTTTATCTTTCTACTAATGCGATGAATTGTAACGTTACTGCCGCTATGCGCGCAGTGGCAAAGGGTGCCTTTATGGCCAATCCTTGTTTTACACAGATTCACCCAACTTGCATTCCTCAGATGGGGGAATACCAGTCGAAGCTGACCCTAATGTCTGAGTCATTGAGAAATGACGGTCGCGTCTGGGTTCCGGCAAAAAAAGAAGATGCCAAAGCTATTCGCGATGGAGTAAAGACAGCGCTCGATATTCCTGAAGCTGATCGTGATTACTTCCTCGAAAGAAGATATCCTGCCTTTGGTAATTTAGTGCCACGAGATGTTGCTTCCCGTGCAGCAAAGGGGGTTTGTGATGAAGGTCACGGCATAGTACCAACAGGTCTGGGCGTTTACCTCGACTTTTCGGCGGCTATAGAAAGATATGGTAAGTCAAAAGCTAATATTCTTGGTCTGTCAAACCCGTCCAATGCAAAAATAGTTGAACTGGGTGAAAAGGTAATCGAAGAAAAGTATGGTAACTTGTTTGAAATGTATGAGAAAATTTCAGGAGAGAATCCTTACAAGTTTCCTATGAAAATTTATCCTGCAGTGCATTATACCATGGGCGGTCTCTGGGTCGATTATAATCTTATGACTAATGTTCCGGGCTTGTTCTCTATCGGTGAATCAAACTTTTCTGATCATGGTGCCAATCGTTTAGGTGCATCCGCTTTAATGCAGGGTCTGGCCGACGGTTATTTCGTGCTTCCTTATACTATAGGTACTTTCTTAAGTGAAGACATTAGTACCCCTAAATTAGATGTTAATGCACCTGAATTTACCATTGCGGCAGATTTGGCAAAACAAAGAATTGATAAGTTATTCGCTATAAAAGGAAAACAATCGGCTGAAAGTTTTCACAGAAGATTGGGTAAGATTATATGGGAATATTGTGGTATGTCGCGATCCGCTGAAGGGCTAACTTTAGCAAGACAGCAAGTGCGCGCACTGAGAGATGAATTTTATGCTGATCTTTATCTGCCGGGTGTTGCCAATGATTTGAATCCTGAACTTGAAAAAGCACTCAGGGTAGCAGATTTCATAGATTTAGGTGAAATCATGGTGGTCGATGCGCTCGATAGAAATGAATCTTGTGGAGGTCACTTTAGGGAAGAATATCAAACGCCAGACGGTGAAGCATTGAGAAGAGACGACGAATATGCTTACGTTTCTGCCTGGGAGTTCAAAGGGGCTGATCAAGATCCTGTTTTGCACAAGGAAATGCTACATTTCGACAATGTTGAATTAAAAACCCGTTCTTACAAATAATCTTATCTTAATTGCTGGCCTTTTGGCTTTAAATTGATTATTATGAAATTGACACTTAAAATATGGCGCCAACCAAGCCAAAATGTAAAAGGAAAGTTCGAAACTTATTCCCTGGATAATGTAAGTGAACACATGTCATTTCTCGAAATGCTGGATGTTTTAAATGAAAAACTGAGTTTCGAGCAAAAAATTCCTGTTGCTTTTGAACACGATTGTAGAGAGGGAATTTGTGGTACTTGTAGTTTAGTAATTAATGGTCAACCTCATGGTCCATTACAAGGTACTACCACCTGTCAGTTACACATGCGTAACTTTAAAGACGGGGAAACCATAGTAATAGAACCTTATCGCGCCTCTGCTTTCCCTGTATTGAAAGATCTTTCAGTAGATAGAGGTGCTTTAGATAGAATTATTCAGGCAGGTGGATTTATATCAGTGAGTACCGGTCAGGCGCAAGATGCAAATGCCGTTCCAATAGAAAAGGATGTGGCTTCTCACGCTTTTGACGCCGCAACTTGCATAGGTTGTGGTGCTTGTGTGGCTGCCTGTCCAAATTCTTCCGCCATGCTCTTTACCTCGGCGAAGGTGGCGCATTTAGCCTTGTTACCTCAAGGTAAGGTGGAAGCTCAAAAAAGAGTTTTAAATATGGTTCGTCAAATGGATTTGGAAAATTTCGGAAATTGTTCTAATATTACAGCCTGTGAGGCAGAATGTCCAAAAGGTATTTCAGTTTCTAATATCGCTTTGATGAATAGAGAATTTCTTTCTGCGTCGTTTTCTTCAAATGACGCCAACTAATTTCGCAATTATTGCTCCTTTGTTTAATAGATTTCCGAGGCTATCTTTTCAGGTAGCCTCTTTTATTTGTGCTACTTGGTCAATAGACATGTGACCCCAAAAGGGTCAGCTATGAAAAGTGTAAAATTGTATCAAAGAGGGTTAATGGAATCCAGCGAAATTGTTCCGCCAAGTGGATAATCAATTAAAGGGGCAGATCCCCGATATCTTTTTAAAGGCTGTTAAGTTTTATCCTAACAGCCTTCGTATTTTATCTATTATCATTTTTTTAATGATCGTGAGCAAGATCAGTTGGAATACTTCCTTTTAATTTAGCATGAGTGGTTCCAAAAATATAATCCCAAAGGGGAGATGAAACACCAAACATTGTATCAGATTTTCCATAATGATGTAAAGCATGGTTAACCCATAATGCTTTAAACATATTATTAGGGGGTAAAAAAATGTGAATAGAGTAGTGTACTAACAAATAGAATGCGTAGCCGCTTAAGAAGCCGGCAAGAAACGAGAAGGAAAATTTATCCAGTATGAGTTCAAATAGAAAAAATAGAATGGTTCCTACAGCCACACTCATGGCAGGGGGCATAGCTAACCTTTGTTTATCTTTCGGGTAATCATGGTGTACTCCATGCATGGTATAGGCAAATTTCGCTCTCTTTTCAGTGGTGCCCGGTAAATGATAAACATGGCGGTGAACCATGTATTCTGCAAGAGTGAAAAATAAAAATCCAGTTAAATAAAGGGATGTTACTTGTAATGTTGTTAAATCAGTAGCAACTTTTGTATAATATAACAAAGCTATAGCATACAAGAAAAACATAGTGACAGGAATGGCAATGTGGGTTCTTGTTAAACTATCCAACCATTTATTTTTAAATAAAGGAACGGATATATTCTCATTTGAGAGGTATGCCTGTTTTTTTTCAGTTCTCATTTATTGAAAATTTTTGTTATAAACCTAATGATTTTTTAGTCTGGCTAATATATTTTCTATACATCAAACGGTAAATTCGGTAATAAGTTCTGTACCTCCTTTTAACAGATTCATAGCTATAGTAGTGTTCGTGGTCTTCCCATTCATTAATAGAAGGAACTTTGGTTTCTGACTCATTTCCCAAAAGATAACCTTGCTCAGTCATCCATCCGTCGTTATAAATTTTTCCTAAGTATCTTGAACCATGGTCAGAAAAAAGAGCTACTACCACGCTATTTTCATTTAATTCATGTTGAATTTGAAAAATACCATGCATGGCAGAACCACTGGAATAACCCATCAACAGTCCTTCTTTTGATGCCAGTTCCCGTGCCCTTATCGCGCTGTCTCTATCGCTTACCTTTATAAATTCGTCGATTAAAGAAAAATCTATATTGGAAGGAATGATGTTTTTACCTAAACCTTCGACTTTGTATGGTTTTATTTCATTTGGATCATAAATTCCTGTCTCCCAGAATTTCTTTAAAACAGATCCGTAAGCATCAATACCAATAATGCGGATGGCAGGATTCTGTTCTTTAAGATATTTTGCCACGCCTGAAAGAGTACCTCCTGTGCCAGCACAACAAACATAATGCGTAATTTTACCCCCCGTCTGTTTCCATATTTCAGGTCCTGTAGAATGATAATGTGCTGCCGCATTGTCCGTGTTAAAGTTTTGGGCCAAATAAAAAGCGTTAGGCGTTTCCTTAGCTATTTGTTCCGCTCTGGAATAGTAAGATCTTGCATCTTCGGGACTTACATCAACAGGACAAATGATTACCTCCGCGCCTAAAGATTTTAATAGAGATATTTTTTCAGTGGATGCCTTACTCGTGAGCGTGAGAATGCACTTGTAGCCTTTTATCGCTGATAACATAGCTATACTAAATCCTGTATTTCCCGACGTTGCTTCTACAATGGTTCCTCCCGGTTTGATTAAGCCCTTTTTTTCCGCTTGCTCGACCATGTAAAAAGCTATTCTGTCTTTGGCACTTTGGCCAGGATTAAAAGCCTCTACCTTAGCATAATATGTTCCAGTTAAACCCGCTGTTATCTTATTTAACCTAACCAAAGGTGTATTGCCAATGGTACCACTTAAATTTTCATAAACCATAACCTATCTATTCCAATTAATTAAACTGTTAACATTTTTAGTGGTATGTTCATTCAAGGTACTTTAGTCCTACAAATATACGGTAAATAAATACATTTTAGTGTTTTAGTAAGGTTAAATCATTTTAAATACTTATGCTGACGAAGAAAAATTTCGGTTTGTTTTAAGGTTTCATCATAGTACGGATTTTTACCATCTTTCCATCCGAAGAATCCATGACCAGCTCCCTCGTATAAAAATAAAGTACATTGTCCTCCAGCTTTTTTTATTTTATCCCGAAAAATCTCTCCTGTAGAAACTGGTATCAAGGCATCTTTGGTACCCAAAAAAAGGACGGTCGGTGGAATTTTTTTAGTGATACCGTGCATAGGTGAAATATCGGGAAACCATGCTTTTATTCTTTCATAACCATAGCCTTCCGGGCCGTTATCAATCACCGGATTAAACAATACCAGGCAATTTGGTTTAGCACTTACATCAATGGCATCCTTTGGATCGTTAATATGCAGGGAGGTGAAAGCGGCCGCAGCCAAATGCCCGCCGGCAGATCCGCCACCAGCTGCAATTTTGTTAGGTATAATATGTAATTCTCTTGCATTGAGTCTTAAAAACCGAATAGCAGATTTAGCATCTTCCAAAGCTTCTTTAGGCGTTGTGCCATGCACATTTTTTAATCGATATGAAGCTCTGATCGCCACCATGCCCTGGCTGGCCAGATATTCCGATTGGGGTGAAAATTGTTCCGCAGTTCCACTATTCCAGCCCCCTCCATGAAAAAAAATAATGGCCGAATGTCTTTTTTTAACTTTTTCAGGATAATGTATCCATACCTTTAATTCCGTCGTATCGATCTTTTTATAGACGATAACAGTATCTCTCTGTCCAGATAAACGTTGCACAATGAAGGAAAAGCACAAAAAATAAATGATAATATGGAAGGTTTTCATGAGATTTTTTTTATCTCTCATTCTGTTGAAAATAAGTTTCCTTAAAATATTCATAACATCTGTTTTAAAACGGTTTTAGTTTTACCTTTGTGCATCCTTTAAAAAGTCCCAATGAATTCACTTAAATCGTCATTAAAAGTAAGATTAATTCTTTTTAATCAAGGAAAAATCTTGTTGCTTAAACAAACCAAATTGAATGGGGGTAATTATACCCTGGTCGGAGGTAATGTAGAGTTGGGTGAAACCAGTAAGGAAGCTTTAGTGAGAGAATGTAAGGAGGAAGCGGGTATAACTATCTTGGAAAATGATTTAAGATTAGTGCACGTTCTGCAAAAAACAAGCATAAAAAGTCAACGCCTGGTTTTGTATTTCAAAGCTTTTCGATGGGAGGGAGAGCTTCAGCGAAATGAACCCCAAAAGTTTAAAGCCGCAGAATGGCACGATCTTCATAAATTACCAAAAAATTTGACGGGAACTATCAAAAGAGTTTTAAAGGATTACAAAGAGGGCGTGCTTTTTACTAACGAAAAAAATATTCTCCTCTAATAAACATGCGACCCCTTCAGGGTCGATTCAAAATATCCTGACCCCGGAGGGGTCACATGTCTATAGCCCATTATGCCCCTGGCGGCACAAATTCCCCACATATACCCATTATGCCCCTGGCGGCACAAAAATCCCCACATATACCATTATGCCCGTGGCGGCACAAATTCCCACATACCATTACGCCCTTGGCGGCATAAAATCTATAAACATGCGACCCCTTCAGGGTCGATTCAAAATATCCTGACCCCGGAGGGGTCACATGTCTATATCATCTATTTTGTGTCCGCACGGGTAAATATTCTATTCCAGACAATTCCTTTAGATGGGCTTCCCTCCAAAAAGGACATCCAGATAAATAAAGGTTTTCCAACAACATGCGTTTCAGGAACGAATCCCCAGAATCGGCTATCCTCAGAATTATGTCTGTTATCACCCATCATCCAATAATAATTTTGTTCTATGGTATAATGAGAACTTAATTTTCCGTCAACATAAAATTTATTGCCATCAATACGGAGTTCGTGTCCTTCGTAAACTTGAATGATACGTTGATAAAGCGCTATGCTTTCCTCATTCAGAGCTACCTTAGCACCTGCCTTTGGTATATAAATGGGTCCAAAATCATCTCTGGTCCAATTGCCAAAATGAAGCGCATCATTTGGAAACAATCGTCCACTTTCACCGTATAATTTTCCTACATCCACTTTTTCAATTTTGATGGATGGATCCATGGCTTTTATTTTCGCTTTTTGACCGTTATTCAACACTAGATAAAAGGCATTGGGTGATTGTTGCATTCTATCTTCTGTGCTAATAGCCCATTTGGTAAAATCTCTTGTATTTATAGCTGCATTAGGGGATAAAACCGAATACATGAACTGAACATTTTCAGGATTTTTACCCTTTTTTCCATTGATATAAACTTGCTGAGATCTAATTTGCAACGAATCACCAGGTAAACCAATACAGCGTTTAATGTAATGATCCATTTTATCTAGAGGTCTGGTAACCAAAGAATTCAATCCAGATTGAATGGCACCTGAGAACATTGGGGGAATAGATCCCCGTCGCAAGTCGTAAATACTCCAGGTTCTTTCAGGAAATACATAAACACTGTCTCCTTCCGGATAATTAAAAACGACTGGGTCATTGCGATCTATGGTTTCTAATGCGGGTAATCTTTGATACTTTAATTGCGGTTTTTTAATATATGACTCACCGCCAATTACGGGTATTCTATTATGTAAAAGAGGTAGCATAGCAATGGTCTGAGGCATTCTAATACCATAGTGACCTTTACTTACAAACAAAAAATCTCCAACGACCAAGGAGCCTTCCATGGAGGAGGTTGGGATAACAAATGCCTCAATTAGAAACATACGTATAAAGGTGGCGGCGAATACAGCAAAAATAATCGCCTCAGCCCATTCTCTTACCGGAGATTTTTTGAACGGATTTTGTGCAACTAATTTATTGTATTGCTTGGTATCATTTGCTATTCTTGCAGCCTCAATAGCGTCTACAATTGATTTTTCGTAAGCTAAAACAGGCCCCTGATAGCTCAAATCTTTCCTAAAACTCAGGTAAATTAAATAAATGGGCGCAAACACTACGACCAGAACATGATGCCAAAATTCATAAACTTTAAATGATCTCACCAAATCTATCATTAAGGCGGCAAAGATGAAAATATTTACAATCGGTATGAGTATTAGTAAACCGTAGCTGGGTTTTCTGCCAACTAATTCTCCACAAACCATAAATTGATACACAGGTACAAATGCTTTCCATACACCTACACCCGCTTTTTTAAATACGGCTGCCAGGGAAATCATTAGCAAAATATAATATAACAGTAAAAATTCGGAAAGACCCATTAGCTTAATTTTTTTAAACGCCAAATATACAAATACTATATTGATTGGACAAATATATTCGTGGAGGGATATGCTAAGATTGACATTTTAAAAAAAAAGAGCAGCTGCCGAAACCGGAACTGCTCCTGATGGGAGATTATACTCTGTTAAGTGTAGAACAAAACAGCCTTTAAAAACCCAGTTTAGGGACCTAATTTTCTCTTAAGAAACCCCGACAGGTGTTGTGTTGATAGGCTAAAAATGTTCGTCTGAAAAATAACTTTATATGTTCATGAGGTTCTTTACAAGTTTTTATAAGGCAAATCTAAAACGTTTTCTTTATAATTTATATTTTTTTGTTGATTTCTTATGCAATTATTCATTCCATAGCAAAAGTTATATGCTTAGTATTTATATATTTGTAAAATAATTATCTATTTAGTTCATTATAAATTTTTTAAATCTTTTGGAACAAAGTCGGTTAATTAAAACAATCGTTGAACTTAATACCAGGGAAAGAGAGCAATTCAGCTTGTTCGTCTCTTCTCCCTACTATAATTTGCACAAAAAAACGACAGAATTTCTCGATATTATTCTCAAACAATTGCAGAACGGCAAAATGGAGTTGCTGGAAAAAGAAAAAATTTTCAAAAAGCTATTTCCTAAAGATTCCTACGACGAACAGAAAATTCATAACCTGATGTCTGGGTTAAAAAAATTACTGCTCCGTTTTTTAGCTGTGCAACAGTACGAATCTAAAGAACATGTAGAAGAAATATTCGCCATGGAATGGGCCTATAAAAGAAATCAGTTCGAACTGTTAACCAATAGAGCCAAGCAACTTGAAAAAAAATTTGAAAGCGATGTAGTGCAAAAAACAGAACTTACGTTCGCTAAGTATCGGTTGAATTATCTAATGGGTTACTATGGAGGTCAATTTGTCGATAGGTCCAAGTCAGATACCATGCAACGGATGTTGCATTATCTTGATGCTTATTATCTGGAAGAAAAATTACGCAATGTTTGTCACCTCACCGCGCATAAAATATTGGTAAATGCCAATTATGATTTTGGCTTGTTGACAGAACTCTTACTTTTTATTGAAAATCATCCCGATGTATTGGTTCAAAACAAAGTGATTGCCCTATATTATACTATTCTTAAAAGTTTACAAGACGATAGTAATCCTCAATATTACCTTGCATTGAAGGATATGCTTGGGAATCTCGATCTCAATCTCTCCCCTCAGGATAGGCAAGATTTATACAGTTTTTCCTATAATTATTGTATATCAAAAATAAATAAAGGGGATAAGGCCTATCAACGAGAGCTTTTCGAACTTTATCAAAAGGGCTTGGCAGGTGGAGACTTACTCAATAACGGTATCATCAATGAGTGGGATTATAAAAATATAACCACGCTGGGTTGTAGTTTAAAGGAATTTACCTGGACAGAAAATTTTATTCAGGAATTCAAAGATTTTTTACCTGCACATCGAAGAGATAATGCCTACCTCTATAATCTTGGTAACCTGTATTACCATAAAAAAATGTTTGATGAGGCGATTTCAGCACTTATTCGGGTGCAGTTTACAGACATTACCTATCACTTAAACACAACCTTTTTAATGATCAGAACATATCATGCCAAGCGGGATACTGATGCTCTGCTCTCTTTACTGGATACTTTCCGAATATATATCATGAGAAATACGCACATTAATACAGACCAAAAAAAGGGGTACACCAATTTCCTTAGATTCACAAAAAAAATGGTGATGATAAAACATCAGATAGAATATTTAGAGGCAAATAAGGCAAATTCTCAACTAAAACAACTCATGGAGCAAATCAATAGTACAGAAAATATAATCAATAAATTTTGGCTGCAGGAAGAGTGTAATTCTTTTGATATTCCTTAATCTGTAAAGATATTGTCTGTATTAAACAAATTATCTCCGGAAATTCTGTCATACACCTGCATGGTGGCCATTACATCTTTCTCGCAATAGCGTGAAATTCTCTCCAAGTCATTTTCCTCCCAATAAACCTGCCCAACCTGACTACCATCAATATCGTCTTTTGGAGATGGAATATCAAAAATAGCAGTCAGTAGTTTTAATGAGGTATAGCTTTTCCAGTCACCAAATTTCCACATTTCCATGGTATCTATGAAGTAATTCAGTTCCCAGGGTTTTTTTCCGCTAATCTTTAATATGTCCGGCAGAACCATGCGGTTTATAATTAATCTGCGGCAGATAAACGGGATGTCAAATTCTTTGATATTGTGTCCTCCCAGCGCGTGGGTCAAAGGGTTGGAATAATGCTTGTTTATAAGGTCACAAAATGATTTTAGCAATTCTTCTTCTGATGCCTGGGCGAATGATTTTAATCGTATTTTATATTGACTTGCTTCTTTATCATAATAGGCAATGCCCATGGAAATGCAAACGATTTTCCCAAATTCAGCAAAAATAGCTGCTTTGTTTTTAAAACTTTCATGCAACTGGTCTGCCGTCAGCTCTTCCTCATTATTTGGATAAAAAGATTTAGCTTTGCGTTGCCATAATTCTTGTAAAGCAGGGGGAAGTTCTCCGTAATTTGCAGTTAAACTCACGGTTTCGATGTCAAAAAACAATATTTTTCCTACTTCGAACGATTTAGACATAAAAGAGTTGTATTTTACAATTTTGTTTAATTGATTTTTCCACACTAAGATACTTTATTTTCACTTAAAATGTTAACCATGAACAACCAACCTTCTTCGTCGAGTTCAAAAAATTTGCTCATCCTGGCCGCAGTCATTATTGCCGTCCTTATAGGTATAATTATTTATCTGTTTAATAACAAACAGGAATTAACCACAGAAAATCAAGAGGTTAAAACAGAGCTTGACGAAACTATCCAACTCAAAGAGGAATTAGAATTACAATACGAAGAGGCGTTAGCTGATCTGGAAAGTCTAAGAGGGGAGAATGAAGCGTTAAATCAATTAATCGATAACCAAAAACTGGAATTGACCGGCCAGAAAAATAGAATTGTTGGCTTGCTGAAAAGATCCAGTTCATTGGACAAAGCAAAAGCCGAGATTAGTAAACTCAATGAACAAATTGCCTTCTTTAAGGAAGAAAGAGAACGTTGGGCTCTGGAAAAAGAATCCCTTTTAGCGGAAAAAAATAGACAGGATTCTATTAACCAAACCTTGAATAGCAGATTGGACGAATCTAAACAGACCAATGATTATCTTACTTCTGTGACCAGAGATTTAACGGTGGAGAAATCAAAATTGGAAAAAGAAAAAAGTAGTCTGGCAAAAAAAGTGGATAAAGCGTCCATGATTAAAGCAGATAAAATAAGTGTTAAAACGCTGCAGAAAAAAGATAACGGTAAGAATGTTAGCAGGAAAAATGCCGATAATGTCAATTTGTTGGAAATTTGCTTCCTCCCTTTGCCAAATCCTTCGGCTTCAGGTGATGGAGAAAAATTTATAGTCCGGGTGATTTCTCCCCGCGGTGAAACCGTTTCCCTTAATACCAATATCAGTGTTTTTAATCACCCTGAATCTGGCGACGAAATCCAATATACTTTCGAAACAAAAGAAATTCAAACCATTAACGGTACGCAGAATGCTTGTTTTAACTGGGAACTAGCCTCCTCCCTTTCACCTGGTACTTATAAAGTGGAAATTTATAATAAAGCTTATCTGGCAGGTTCATCAAGCTTTTCACTGAAATAATTAGCTTTGGTAAACTTACTTAGCCCTCTTTTGTTGTTGGTTAAAAAATAAAATGGAAAAGGAAGAGTTTATAAATCCTATAGATATAGATAAGGTAGCATTGGAACCACACCTGCTACCTTATGCTCATTCTGTTGGCGGTGTAGTTATTAAGCCAATTGATAAAGGAAGAATTAAGGGCAGAGCCGTTACCTCTATGTATCAACAAACGGATATCCAGCTGGGACAACTTAGAAAACAAATTGAACTTCTTGCTAAACAAGCTGACGACATCAGGAAAAGAGTCCTCATATCTGAGAAAATTTATGAAGCAGAAATGGCCTTCAATCCGCTCGTTGGTTTCGTCTATCATCTATACGCAAAAAAGAATGGAGCTTACGTCCTTTCTATGATAGCTCCCGAAGAATGGGGCGCAAATCCGCCTTATTTCTTTCAAGCTACAGTAAAGCTTTTTGCAGACCATACCTGGGAAATATTAACAACCAGCGAGGAATTCCCTCAATAAATCTCTGTAGATTAAAAAAAATATATAAAAAAATATCAATTTATTGAGGCATAAATGTTACTTTTTGTATTAAAATTTTAGTTTAATTTATTGATTTTTAGTGTTTTATGTTATAAACTATGTATTTTCAAAATTCAGTAATTAGTAAAATTGTACTTATTCTGCTTGATAATTACCCTCATATTTGAATCATGAAAGGAAATAATAGCAAACGAAGTTAGTTAATCCTTACATCCAGTGATTCGATCACTCAATAAATTGTATCAGACTCTGTATCGTCAAACGTGACGTTATATGGTATGTAGATAGCCTCTCAAAGCTCTTTTCAAAGCCGGTTGGATCCACCTTCCGGCTTTTTTTTTGCAAATATATCAAATTTTTAGTTGACCAGAAGTAACTTAATGCATTTAGGGAGAAAAATAATTATTCCTATAATACTGCTGGTTATAGATATTATTAATACCCCTCCGGCCGATATATCTTTTATTTGTCCCGCTTTTATGTGACAGTCTGGGGAAATAAAATCTACCACATATTCTATGGCGGTGTTGAAACTTTCCGCCGAGATTACCCAGCCAATGCAAAAAAGTACAATGATCCATTCTAAGGACGATAGATTTATAATCCAACCCAATAAACAAACCAGCATACCAATAAACCCTTGGATTTTTATATTATTCTGACCAGCAAATAATAGTTTTATACCATTTAATGCGTAACCCATACTGTCAATAAATTTTTTCATGTCAATCTAAGGTGCTTAATAATCTGAAAATAGTTCTTACGCCATTGGCATTCAACAATTCTATCCACCAAATATAGTGACCTTGCGCCAGAGGCACTTCATATTGTTGTTTTCCATCCCAACAAATTTCATCATTACTGCCCAACACTTGATTTTTAACTAAATATTTCACCTCATTTCCAAATGAATCAAAAATGCGAATATTTACTATGCTTCCACTGTTAACAGAAGAAATGGTACAACATTGAAGTTGATTGTATGGTGTAAACGATGGAGGATTCAAAAAAACGGCCTCTTTCACCAGGCTTTGCTCTTTGCCAAAAGACGTATTTTCCCTTCCTGGACTTGCCCCGGTTTTAAATCCTGCCGCACTTAACCAGCCAGATTGATTACTTCCCTTACTTTGCGCTCCTTTCCTTTCCAGTGAAATGCCCGTTGTTGATCTCAACCAGGGAGAATGCCAGGCTTTATCGTAGCTGATGATATCGGTTTCAAGTTCATCATAGAAAAGGGACATACTTCCTTGGGATCTGTTCAAAAATGGCATTTTTCCCGCTATGATTCGTTGATTTTCAGTCGATGATCCATATTGTTGAATTAATGCAGCAGGATTTTCAGTAATGGCATAAGGCTCAAATGGGAAGAGTACTCTTTGAGAGAAATTTACCTCCTTGCGATCACCCCAGTGGAGGTAATTCATGTCGATAGGGTATTTGGTATTTGCCTGTATTTCCACAAACGGTTTTTGAAAGGGCAGGGCATCAAATAAAATTTCATTGATAAAAATACTTTCCTCTTTTGCAGGCTTTTGTGGAATGGCTAATCGCAGGACTTGCGGCTGATTGTTTTCCTGACCTAAACAGTTCTTCAGTCCTTTTAACACAGTAAAAGGATATATAATGCCTGAATCTATGGGTTTTTTTAAATGCAAAATCCATTCATTTGCTGGAGAACCCTTAACGATAGATTTAATTTCCAGGCCCTGATTCTTAAATAGGGACAAATCGGTGGTGTCGGGCCATTTTAAAGGAACATGGGCAATAAATTGAAGGGTATCTGCAGAGGATGGAAAAATATGGTCTGCCAAAGGCTCAAAAAAGGGAAGCGCCAAAGAAAATGCGTCATTTTCTAGCCCCATACTGTGGCCCATGTCATTGGAGCAGGAAATCCAGTTTAATAAACAATCCGATAAATGAGATAAACTTCTTTTTTCCAACGATTTTCCCGTTGCCACCGAGTGTTGCCATGCCGGAAATAACCCGTAAGTCATCTTATCTAAACTTACCCCCAATTCCATTAATTCCAGGGTACCTCCCGCATTTGGCAAAGAGGGAAAACTGGATGAACCAAAAGTGTGCTTCACTTCTTTAAAGAATAGGCTATCTTTCAGGTGATGAATAACCAAATATTCTCCTGGAGATAAAATCAGGTCGGGTAATTCCAACGTGCTTTTATTGACCATAATTTTTGCGCTGACTAACTGAATAAATTGATTTGTAGGATTATGTAATTCTATAAACTCAGCCTGCTTCCCACTCGATGGTGCTGCCAATATTTCGGTAAATAATACATCGCCGGGAAACGGTTTAACCCCCGTTTTTTTGTCGAAATAAAAAGAAAAATTATTTTCATTTTTACTTCTATCAGTTACTTTTCCCTGAAATTCGTAGGTAATATTTGGCTTAAGAGTATCAATATAAAAATGCAACAGATAGGGATTGATGCTATCTAATGTTATAGATTGTATGGTTTTTTTTTCTCCTTCCACTTCGCGACATTGGAAATCTTCCAGTTTATTTGTGACTTTATCCAATGGTTTTGAAAAATAAATCTGCAAATGCTGCAAGGAATTTACAGTCCATTTATCTACCACTGGTTTTGCCAAATCTAGTAATAGCCCTTCCATTTTCCAGTCATCGAAATTAAATTGTTTAGCCCGACTTGCGGTGTAAGTGAGTAGTAAGCCCGTGTAGAAACCTTTTAATTCCTCTTTTCCGGCATAATCAAAAGAGGGTAACCAAATTTGGGAGCTGTCCGCTTTGTTAAATACCTGCCATAATCCTGTTTCATCTAACAGGACACGGAAGGAAATGTTAAACGCTTTATCGCCTAAAATGCCGGGTTTACTTTCCGCTAAAAGGGTTCGCTGGTTATTTTTCTGACGAAATAAACTTAATTTATCCTGGTTACCCGTCTCTCCGCCAATTTGCAAAAACCAGGCATTTTCAGCATTTTTCAGATGAGGGTGGGAGGAAGCCAGATAAATCTTCAGATTATTTTGCGGCGATGGTGTAAAATCGAGGGCAACATTGAGTTCCCATAATAGCGGTTCCCCATATTTTATTGGGGCATATCGCACAATTTGCGATTCATTTTGTGGAGCGGGAGAAATATGATTCAAATAAAGTCTATTATTTAAAATAGTAAATCTGGATATATTTCCTTCAAAATAAGATGGAACAGATTGATTATCAAATTTTTCTGACCAGGGAATAGATTGAGCGGTTAAAAGTTGAACACTGAATAAAAATAAAAAAGATGGGACTTTCATGTTATAGTTGTTAATGATATAAAAGAATGCGTTTATATTTGTCCCCTAATAAAGATGTCCGCAAGGTCTTTCCTTTTTGGATAGCTTTCAAGCCCATTTTACGTAAAAAGCAATTTGCCCTAACCTACCTTTTTTAAATGATAAAAAATTAACACATGAAGTTAGCAGTCGTTGGCGTAACTGGTTTAGTAGGTAATGTCGTTTTAGAAGTTCTACAAGAAAGAAATTTCCCTGTGTCGACATTTATCCCTGTAGCATCTGCCAAATCGGTAGGAACACAGGTTACTTTTCGGGGAGTGGAATGTCCCGTTGTATCTATGGAAGATGCTATTGCAGCAAAACCTGATATTGCTATTTTTTCTGCCGGGGGAGATACTTCTCTTCTTTGGGCGCCGAAATTCGCTGAGGTGGGTACTATTGTAGTAGATAATTCCTCCGCCTGGAGAATGAATCCTGATCATAAATTAATCGTTCCGGAAATTAATGCGGATAGCCTTACGCCCAATGACCGGATTATTGCCAATCCTAATTGTTCTACTATACAGATGGTTGTCGCTTTGGCGCCCTTGCATAAAAAACTTAAAATAAATAGAATTGTCGTTTCTACTTACCAGTCCATAACGGGAACAGGGGTGAAGGCGGTAAAACAATATCAGTTGGAAAAAAAGGGATTTGTTCCTAAACCAGAGGAAATGGCTTACCATTATCCTATTTTTGAAAATTGCATACCTCAATGTGATGTGTTTTTGGAAAATGGATACACGAAGGAGGAAATGAAACTGGTGCTGGAAACGAAAAAAATCATGAGAGATGATACCATTAAAGTGACTGCCACCGCGGTGCGCGTACCTGTTTTAGGGGGTCATTCTGAATCGGTGAATGTTTCCTTTGAAAGAGATTTTGATCTCGCCGAAGTGAGGCAATGGCTAGCCGATGCGCCCGGTGTTTTTCTTTCCGACGATCCGGCAGCGTTCCAATACCCCATGCCGTTATGGAGTAAAGGTAAAGACAGCGTTTTTGTTGGTAGATTAAGAAGAGATGAATCAGCGCCTAATACGTTGAATATGTGGATTACCGCCGATAATTTGCGTAAAGGGGCAGCAACCAATGCCATTCAAATCGCAGAGTATCTTGTCGAAAACAGTTTGGTTTAACCTTTTACCGCACAGAATGGTTGTTTTTAGTGAACTTATTGTATTTTTAAACATTATTCATACTCACTTTAGTTTAGATTCAGAAAACTGGCACACATCATGAAGAATAGAATTGTTTTTTGGGGTAAAAATGAAAATTCAGAGAAATTGCTTCTTGCTCTGGAGTTATTAGCAGAAGAGGGTAAAGTTAATGTCATTTCTTTTCCAGAAGCTTTGGTCTCTGAAGAGTTTAACCAGGCGTTAACTAAAGATTGGCGGGATGGCAAAACGGTTGATTTTCCTGAAGGTTTCACTTCAACGTTGGTAGAATTGACCGTTACTGGAAGTATTCTGCCGGCAGGCATTACCGCTGAAAAAATGGACCTCGTTACCAGAGTACAGGCAGAATGGAATTTTTCTATTCTTTCCTCCAGGCTCTTCCGCTCTTATCAGTCAGAGCTAAATGAGTTAAAAGATAAAGTGGAACGTGCCCTGAATTTCGATAAAAATATGTGGGATGAGCTGAAAAGTTTTTGGGATCGTGTGCAGGAACAAGCGCGTGATAAAAGTCTTTTTAGAGAACACAGTGAACATCTGAGACAAGAAACGAATGAGTTGTTCGGTAAATTAAAGGATCTAAGAGGTAAATTGGACGAGGAATTTGATCGTACTTCAAAAACCCTTTATGAAGACATTGTAGCTAAGTTAGGTGATATTGAAAATAAAGTTCGCGAAGGTATTCGTTTACAACCTCTCTTTGATGAACTAAAAGATATTCAGAAAAAAATCAGAGAGGTTAAATTAAACAGAGACCACAGGAATAAGATTTGGGATAAATTAGACGCTACCTTCAAAGTTTTAAAAGAAAAAAGATTCGGTCCCGAAACTGCTGACGATAATAATCCTTTGGTTAGAATCCAAAAAAGATATGAGGGCTTGATGGCCGCTATCGATAAAATGGAGAGTTCTGTAGGTCGCGATGTTGAGGAATTAAATTTCCAAAATGGCAAAGTTAATACTTCTTTCGGTCAGCTTGAAGCGCAAATCAGGCAAGCAAAAGTGGCTATGATTGAAGAACGCGTTCGCTCTAAAAAAGAGAAATTAACCGAAATGTATGCTACCAAAACGGAATTAGATCGTAAAATGGAGCAACTTCAGGAAAAAGAGAAGAGGAAGGCGGACGAAATGCTTAAAGAGGATGCAAAAAAAGCTGCTCAGGCGAAGATTGCTAACGAAATTGCTGCAGCTAATGCCGCCCGCGAAAAGGCAAAAGGAGAGAAGGAATCGCTGTTCGATGCCGCAACGTCTATCCTGGGTGATTCTATTACCGATATGGTGGATACAGTAAAAGCAGTCGCCGAAGTGGTCGAAGATCGTATCGAAGACAAAATAGATGAGATAAAAGAGATTTGGAAAGATAAGAAAGAGGAAGAATCCGCGAAAGAGGAGGAGGGAACTGAGAAAAAAGAGGACGAGGAAAAAAAGAATTAATTTAAATTTCTTACAGAATATTTTAGCGAAAGGCAGCGGGATAAATTCCGGCTGCCTTTTGTTGTTTGTGTAACTGTTTGTGAAATATGATGAGGAAATTCTTTGGAAAATGCAGGTTTTTTCATTGGATATAACTTACAAGTACAATACAAATTTATCTATCTATTTTGTTTGTTCATAGAATTATCATGGGTATCTAAATTCAGCCGCTTTGTTGATTCATTTATTATTTAAGTAAAGATTCGGAGCAAATTATCGTATCCTTTTTAAGGACATTTAATGCTGGAAAAATGAATTTAAACCATTTTTTTCAACTAATTATCTTATTTTATAGCCGTTTCTAGCATTAATTTCAATAAAATAATAACCTTGGTGAGTTATTTGACTCAATGAGGTTTTTTAGCGGTTTTTAATGAATATTTGAATCTGATGAATATTCACCCGCTTCAGAGATATTTTTAATAAATTTGTTCTGTTGCATTTTTGACTGATTTGGAAATTTGCTTTTAACTCACTCAAAATTAACAAGTTATGCTCAAAAATGCAACTTTTTTATCATTTTATTTTGCTGATAATCAGCTTTTTAGCAACTCCGAAACTTTAGTTATTTAAGTAAAGATTCCTTCTGCAGTAAGTCACTTTTTTGGGGTTAGAACACACTTTGTTAAAAAATTTCGTATTTTCGATTATCCTATTACTCTCGCAAAACTTAAACTTTTGGTATTCCAAAAAAACCAATAGTTCGCTTAAAGTTATTTAAATGCGAGATTATGAAAAAATGGATATTACATTTTATTATTTTGCCGTTAGGGTATTTTGCTCTTGCACAACAGCAACAACCGAATATAATATTACCGGTTGGGCATACAGATTGGGTACGTTCAGCCAGCTTCTCCCCTGATGGGAAGTATATCGTTACTGCTTCAAGTGATAACACAGCTAAAATTTGGGATGCTACTTCTGGTAAGTTGCTACGAAATCTTACAGGGCATAAATATTGGGTCAATACAGCCTCCTTCTCCTCTGATGGGAAGTATATCGTTACTGCCTCTTGGGATAAAACGGCAAAAATCTGGGAGGTCGCCTCTGGTAAGCTGCTGCAGGATTTAAAAGGGCATACTTCATGGGTAGGGTCAGCCCAATTTTCCCCTGACGGGATGTATATTGTTACAAGAGCCGATAGTGATAAAAAAGCCAAAATCTGGGACGCTGCCTCTGGTAAGATGTTACATGATCTTTCAAGTCATAAAGATGAGGTTCGTTTAGCCCAATTCTCTCCCGATGGAAAATATGTGGTTACTAAATCAAGAAAAGGAAATGAAAGAATATGGAATGCTGCCACAGGAAGATTACTTCATCTGGAAGGGCAAAAAAACAGGCTTAAGTCAGTCCACTTCAACCCCAATGGAAAATTCATTGTTACAGCCTCAAGAGATAATACTGCTAAAATCTGGGATGCAAACTCTGGTAAGATGTTGCATAATCTTTTAGGTCATAAAAATAGGGTCTATTCTGCCATTTTTTCGCCAGATGGAAAACATATCCTCACGAAATCCTGGGAAAGAACTACTAAAATTTGGGACGCTGCCTCTGGTAAGATGTTATATGATCTTCAGCATAAAAATTTTGTCAATTTAACTGTATTTTCACCGGATGGAATGTTAATTGCAACAACGTCGGATAGCACCACCAAAATATTGGAGGTATCCTCTGGTAAGCTGCTGCAGGATTTAAGAGGGCATAATAATGTCAATTCAGCTGAATTTTCCCCGGATGGAAAGTTAATTGCAACAACATCAAGCAAGGATAGTACCATTAAAATTTGGGATCCTGCTTCGGGTAAAATACTCAATAATTTTAAAGATCCAAATCCTATATATTTGTCTTTGCGATTCTCCCCTGACGGAAAAAAAATTATAACTCCACAACTATTTGGAAGACTCGGTAATATCTGGGATATAGCCAGTGGTAAGATAGTTTGGCCTTTTGGAGGTTACACAACAGGGCTCGAATCAGTCCGATTCTCGCCTGATGGGAGTTATATAGTGTCGGCATCATCAGATGGAACCGCTAAAATTCTGGAGGTATCCTCTGGTAAAATTTTGCACGACCTAAAGGGTCATACATCCTGGGTCAAATCAGCTCAATTCTCACCTGATGGAAATTATATAGTGTCGGCCTCATTGGATAAAACGGCAAAAATTTGGGATGTAACCTCTGGTAAGCTGCTGCAGGATTTAAAAGGGCATACTAATTATGTCAATTCAGCTGACTTCTCCCCTGATGGGAAAAATATCGTTACCGTATCTTCTGATAGCATTGTCAAAATCTGGGATGTATCCTCTGGAAAGATGCTATATAATCTGAAAGGACATACTTCTGATATCAATTCATCCAGCTTTTCCCCCGATGGAAAATTCATTGTTACATCCTCAAGAGATAAAAAAGCCAAAATCTGGGACGCTGCCTCTGGTAAGATGTTACATGATCTTCCGCATAAAAATTTTGTCAATTCAGCTCAATTTTCTCCTGATGGGAAATCAATTGTTACAGCTTCAAGAGATAAAACAGCAAAAATTTGGGAGGTAGCCTCTGGAAAGCTGCTTCATGTTCTTAGAGGTCATACATTTGGGCTATCTTCAGCCCGATTTTCGCCAAATGGAAAATTCATTGTTACGACCTCATGTGATCAAACTGCAAAAATCTGGGATGTTTCCAATGGGAAGATGATTCAAAAACTGATTCATACTGATTGTGTAAGCAAAGCATTCTTTTCCCCCGATGGGAACTACATCGTTACCGCTTCAGAGGGTGGAACTGCTAATATATGGAATTTGACTTCCGGCAAGCTGCTTCATGTTCTTAAAGGGCACACAAGCACGCTGAAATCAGCCCAATTCTCCCCTGACGGGACAAGTATATTGACAACCTCCATTGACCATAAAACAATTCTGTGGGATGCTACTACGGGCAAGATGCGCTATGCCCGATTACAACTAAGCAATAATGACTGGCTGGTGTATGATGAACACTACCGCTATGATGGTAGTCCTGGTGCCAGAGATTACCTGTACTTTGTCTGTGGCATGGAAATCGTTGACCTGGCCCAGATGAAGGACGCGCTCTATGTGCCTGGTCTGGTAGAAAAAATCATGAATGGGGAGGAGATTAATTATCCTAGGCTTTCTGAGTTAGGTTTATGCGAAACGCTGCCTCCTACAAAATAAACCAACTAAAGTTGGGTCTGCAAAATCAGAGAGTCTATGTAAACGATAAAAAGATACATACGATTACTATGAACGAATTGCAAAAAAGGTAATGGTTCAGAAAACAATGTTCATGTAATTGGTACAGTTGATATCAGTTAAGAAAATGAATTTTAATCTGGTAAGGTTAATTGTCTTTACTGCTACTTTTTTATTTCTGAAAGTCTCGAAGAGAGCGTCAAAGTTTTCAGATTAACGTTTATCCAACTTTATTATATTCTCTCAAGAATATGTTTTTGTTTATGATGCCCTACAAGATTTAACAACCTTGCAAAGCAAACTAAATTCATTTCATTTAT
Organism: Bacteroidota bacterium; assembly: GCA_017858735.1. Taxonomy (GTDB): domain Bacteria; phylum Bacteroidota; class Bacteroidia; order Chitinophagales; family Saprospiraceae; genus BJGN01. Next base: position 16,461 of record JAFMBH010000032.1, on the reverse strand, counting down.
CCGCTGCGCAAAATTTCAATATTCTAAGTAAAAGTAGAATTCATTTGTAAAATTTATTCTCTTTAATTTTGAGTAAATCTGGCTTCCTTTTTTTTGAATATTTTCCTAAAAATAGCGTAATTATATTGTTTTAGGCTGAAAAATACTCATTTATGAGTATAGGATAACTTCCAGGCTATTGCTATTTTTACCCCTTTAGCAATATTAAATTTTGTTTTTCCCCTATTAAAAATCATATAATGATTATTTGTAATGGAAATGCGCTTAAATGGGGTTTATGAAAGTTTTAAGCAGTTTTATTTTTGTTGGCATTTTACCACTTTACTTGTTCTGCCAAACTGTACCGTTTTATGGTATAAGGAGCTCTCAAAGAGGTGGTATCCATGCGGCAATGTACAATCCTGCTGATTTGTCTCAAATGCGCCAAGCAGTAGATATTCATTTATTCGGATTAAATCCGGAGTTTAATAATAATATCTTGCCTATTCCGGTTTCTGAATTTGGTACCCTCACAAGTCAGTTAGGCCCCATTCTAAGTTCTGCATTAAAGGGGGAATTACCTGAAATTGAATTTGATCAAGGTGATTTGATTAACAGAGTGGAAAACATAAAAACACCCGTAAATATCCGTTTGGGAATGGAATTGATGGGTCCAGCCTTTGCTTTTACAGCTGGAAAAATATTCAGCATTGGGGTTTTTACCAGAGTCAGGGGTTTGTTACAAATAAAAAATATAGATGTTCCCTTAGCCAGCAGCCTTTGGGCAACGGGCGGTGAGGTGCCAACAAATCTTCCATATACCATAAGTACGGCAAGCCAAAGTATAGCCCTGATGGGTTGGACTGAATTAGGGGGAACCTTAGCCATTCCTATAATCAATAACCAGCAAAACACATTGAAAGCTGGCTTAAATCTTAAAGTACTTTTTCCAAATGTTTATGCTCACGGTTATCTGGACAAAACTTCCTTGACCCTTTCCAATGTTGGTGACCAGTTGTTCCTTCATGGAAAATCAGAACTTGGTTATTATTTAAGTAATCCGGATAATCTGCAAAATAGTATTGAACAAAAAAAATTATTAAGTAATCAACGGGCTTTTGACATAGGATTTTCTTATTTATGGAAAAACCAGAAGGGAAACTATCGACTCAAATTAGGTCTGAGTATGCTGGATATTGGTAGTTTGTCTTTTCCGATAAGAGAGGATTTTAGTATGGGCTACAACCTTGATATCCCTTCAAACAAAAAGTGGTCTCTGGAATCTGCTGATGAACCCTTAGTTGATTTAAAAGCAAAAGGCTTTCTGAAAGAATTGAAAAGAGAGGAAACAATAAAAGAATTGTTGCCCCGCTCTCTCAATTTTTTTATGGATTTTAGACTGCTGGGTCCTTTTTATCTGAGTTTTTCCACTTTAAGTCCCCTTACGGATGCTACGCATAAATTCAGGGCACAAAGTCTTGTTAATGCGACCCCCAGATTCTTTATCAACCAATTTATAGAGGCTTACCTGCCAGTAACCTTTACTGGTGGGCAACGCTTTATTGGTGCGGGTGTAAAAATTGGCATTTTGTATATTGGATCTAATTCTCTGGTATCTTCCTTTTTGAATGCGCAGGACAATTATCGCCTGGATTTCCATTTCGGTATAAGAAAGGATTTTGGAAAAACTAATCTGGAGGTAAAGGAAAAAGAAAAGGATGAGGAAGAAGCGCAGCAAAAATTAAAGGAACAACAGGAATATGTGCAACCAAAAATAAAGGAACAAAAGATCGAGGTTCCAAAGGAAAAGCCTGTCAAACCAGCTGAAGTAAAGGAAATTCCGTGGGAAAAAAAGGAGGTGCCAAAAGTGGAAGAACCTAAGCCTTTGGTTATTAAGCCCGGTGAATTATTGAAAGATATAGATGGTAACAAATATAAGACCATGCTCATAGGCGATAAACACTGGATGGCTGAAAATCTGAAAGTAACCCGTTTTAATGATGGTGAAAAAATTGTAGAAATTCGTGAGGATGTTCAATGGAGTGAGTATGATCAGAGTGCCTGGTCTGCTTATAATCATTCAGAGGCTTTTGAAAAAGTAGTTGGCAAACTGTACAATGGTTATGTTGTGCAGTATAAAAAAGAGATTTGCCCCCTTGGTTGGCATGTGCCGTCTGAGAAGGAGTGGAATGAACTGACGGAGGTATTAGGTGGTGCAAAAATAGCCGGGCCAAAAATGAAATCTATCAATGGTTGGTCCAGTACTCTGGTGGGTAATAATAGAAGTGGCTTGAATGGCTTACCTGGAGGTGGAAGAAGAGAAAACGGCAGGTTTGATGGCGCTGGGAAATTAGTTGCCTGGTGGACAACCACTCCTGATGAGACGGGTACGAAAGTTTGGAATAGGTTTCTGAGCTTTGACAGACCCGAAATAGCCAGAAGTGCCGCCAGCAGGAATAGTGGCTTTTCCATCAGATGTAAGGAAAACTAAGAGTTAACATTAGTATTTACTTTTTTAATGTTTTTAAAAATGTCACAAAATGAAAAAAATCCTTGTTCTATTTTGCTTTAATTGGATATTTTATTCAAGTTTAAGCAGCCAGGAAATTATTTCACCTAAAATTTCTACAAACGGCATAATTAATGTAATCGTTTCTGATAGCAATAACATATACATAGGTGGAAACTTCAGTGAAGTTGGTAGAAAAGCTGTAAATATTGTTAAATTATCGTTACAAAGTAATACGAGTGAACTCTATCCTTCACTTGGAGGAGATAGGTCATATGCTAATATAATTATTTCCGATGGAAATTTAGGTTGGTATGTTGGTGGTTCATTTAATATAGAGGGAATTACAAATTTGGTACATATACTAGGTGATCAAACAATTGACCGCTCATTTAAACCTAATCCAAATGGAGAAGTAAGAGCTTTGTACCAGGAAGGTAACTTATTGTATGTCGGTGGTTCTTTTACACAGTTAGGAGGTCAGGCACGCAGTAGAATAGGAGTAATAAATACTAATTCAGGAGATATTACTGAGTGGAATCCCAATCCGAATAGCACGATACATTCTATTTCTGGTTTTGGGGATCATATATATGTGGGTGGTGATTTTAATGTAATAGGTAACAGAAGTGCCATTGGATTTGCAATAATTAATAAAACTTCTGGAATTTATATCCCATCTATATCAACAAATGCTTCTGTAAGAGGTATTACTCAAGATAGTTCTAATATTTATATTAATGGATTTTTTACTGGTGCACAGGGTCTTAGAACAGGTTCAATTGCCTTAATGGGAACTACTTCAGATAAACCAGATTTTAACTTTCCAATTATTGATGGAACCATTATTAAAATTATTTCTGATGGAAATGGTGGATGGTATGTAGGAGGTTCATTTAATAAAGAAGGAATCACAAATCTGGCGCATATACAAAGCGACCAAACTATAGACCGTTCATTTACACCTAATCCAAATGGGGAAGTAAGAGCCTTGTATCAAGATGGCGATCTATTATATGTTGGGGGTACTTTCTCACAGATAGGGGGTCAGTCCCGTAGTAGAATAGGAGTAATAAATATTACTTCAGGAGATATTACCGAGTGGAATCCCAATCCGAATAACGCCATACATTCCATTTCAGGTTTTGGGGATCATATATATGTGGGTGGTGATTTTAACATGATAGGTAATAGAAGTGCCATTGGATTTGCAATAATTAATAAAACTTCTGGAATTTATTCCCCATCTATCTCTACAAATGCTTCTGTAAGAGGCATAACACAAGACAGTTCTAATATTTATATCAATGGAAATTTTACTGGCTCACAGGGTCTTAGAACGGGTTCAATTGCCTTGATGGGAACCGCTTCAGATAAACCAGATTTTAACTTTCCAGTTATTGATGGAACTATTCTTAAAATTATTTCTGATGGAAATGGTGGATGGTATGTTGGAGGTTCGTTTAATATAGAAGGAATCACAAATCTGGCGCATATACAAAGCGACCAAACTATAGACCGTTCATTTAAACCTAATCCAAATGGGGAGGTAAGAGCCTTGTTTCAAGATGGCGATCTATTATATGTTGGGGGTACTTTCTCACAGATAGGAGGTCAGTCCCGCAGTAGAATAGGAGTAATAAATACTACCTCAGGAGATATTACTGAGTGGAATCCCAATCCGAATAGCACGATACATTCTATTTCTGGTTTTGGGGATCATATATATGTGGGTGGTGATTTTAATGTAATAGGTAACAGAAGTGCCATTGGATTTGCAATAATTAATAAAACTTCTGGAATTTATATCCCATCTATATCAACAAATGCTTCTGTAAGAGGTATTACTCAAGATAGTTCTAATATTTATATTAATGGATTTTTTACTGGTGCACAGGGTCTTAGAACAGGTTCAATTGCCTTAATGGGAACTACTTCAGATAAACCAGATTTTAACTTTCCAATTATTGATGGAACTATAAGAAAAATAGTTCCTGATGGAAATGGTGGTTGGTATGTTGGTGGTTCTTTTAACATAGATGGAATCAAAAATTTGGCTCATATTCTTGGAGACCAAACGATTGACCGTACATTTACACCTAATCCAAATGGAGAAGTGATAACCATACATAAAGAACGCGATACTTTATATGTTGGTGGTACTTTTACAGTGATAAGTAGTCAGGGACGCAATAAATTTGGAGCCATTAATACTAAAACAGGCGATCTTACTGATTTAGACTTTGAGAGCAGTTTAAATAATATAACAGCAATTACTTCTTTAGATTTAAAAGATGACACACTTGTAATAGCTTACAATGTGCCTCAAGGTGCGGGTACAAAAAATATAATAGCATTAAAATTATCTAATAATAAAAAAATATGGCAATTAAATTACGGATCTTCGCATACTAGTATTAATGTATTAAAAATATATAAATCTAGACTATTAATTGGGGAAGTTCCCTACGGAAATACTAAAACATTAACTTGTGTAAATCTCTTAGATGGTTCAGTCACTGGTATAAATTTTAATAGTGCTGGTAGAATAAATTGTATCGAAGTTAAAGGCGATACGGCATATATAGGTGGTTCATTTAGTTCAATTGGTGGTCAAGTAAGAAATAATATAGCAGAAATAAATCTAATAACTGGAAAAGCTACCACTTGGAATCCTAATGCAAATGGAGCCGTTCATTCCATACAAATTGTTGGAGATAATTTATATGTTGGAGGTGCATTTACAAAAATAGGGGGTCAAGATAGGAATTACTTAGCATCTATTAATTTGTTAACTGCTAAATCAAATGATTGGAATCCGAAATTAAATGCCGCTACCTATTCAGTTAGTAACTATGGTAACCAAGTTTTAGTAGGGGGTGTTTTTTCACGCGTTCAAGTTGAAAATAAAAATTATTTTATGGCTATTTCTAAAACTTCAGGCCAGATAACAAACCTTGATATCAATAGTAATTCGAATATTTATCATGTTGAAATTAATGGGAACAAAGCATATGTTGGTGGTTCCTTCAGTGCTATTGGGGGACAGCCAAGAAATCATTTAGCAGAAATTAATTTAACTTCAGGTAATGCCACTAATTGGAATCCCAACGCAAACGGCACTGTACATAGCACACAAAGGGTTGGAGATATATTATTTGTTGCAGGTGAATTCACAAAAATAGGGGGTCAGGATAGAAATTATATAGCTTCAGTTGATATTTTATCGGGAAAATCAAATGAATGGAATCCTAAGGTAAATGCCGCTTCTTTTTCTGTTGGTAACAATAGTAATCAAATTTTAGTAGGTGGGGGATTTTCACGTGTACAAGCGGAAAATAGAAACTATTTTATGGCAATATCAAAGACTTCAGCTTTAATAACAAACTTAGATATAAAAAGTAATGGCTATGTGGCAAATGTTGAAATAAATAAGGACAAAGCATTTGTTGGAGGTTCTTATAGTTCTATTGGGGGTCAGCCAAGGAATAGTTTGGCTGAAATAAATTTATCTACTGGGAATGCAACTACATGGAATCCAAATGCCAATGGTACGGTTCATACCACTCGACTTGTTGGGAATACTATTTATGCTGGGGGTGAATTCACAAAAATAGGGGGTCAGGACAGGAATTATCTGGCAGCTATTGATGTTTTATCGGCAAAATCAAATGAATGGAATCCAAATTTAAATTACCATACCTATACAGTTACTAATAATGGAAGTAAATTATTAATTGGAGGTGTTTTTTCACGCGTTCATGCAGAGAATAGGAATTATTTTATGGCTATTTCCAAAACTTCAGGTCGAATAACCAACTTAGATATAAAAAGTAGTTCGCTTGTATATAGTGTTGAATTAAATAGAGATAAAGCATTTATTGGGGGTAATTTTGGTTCTGTAGGCGGCCAATCTAGGAACAATCTTGCAGAAATAAATTTAAATTCAGGTAATGCTACCACTTGGAATCCTAACGTTAATGGTACTGTACACGCCATCAGGCTTATAGGCGATAACTTATTTATTGGAGGAGAATTCACAAAGGTAGGCGATCAGGACAGGAATTATCTGGCATCACTTAATGTTATAAGTGCAAAATTAAATGAATGGAATCCTAATCCCAATTTACCTGTTTACGGTATTAATGTAATAAAAAATCAACTGTATGCAGCTGGTAGTTTCACTCTTATCAACTCCGCAAAAAGAAATAATCTTTTATCTGTAAAGAAAAATACCGAAGTTCTTAATAGCTGGAATCCTAATCCAAATGGTGTTGTAAATACTTTAATGGTCTATCCAGATAAAATATTTGTTGGAGGTTCTTTTTCCTCCATCGGGGGACAACCTAGAAATAATATTTCTCAAATTGATAAAATAATTGGAAATGCAAGTATCTGGAATCCTAACATAAATGGAAGTGTAAAATCTATAGCTAATTCAGGTAATTTAATATATGTTGGAGGCGGATTTTCTAAGGTTGGTGATTTTACAAGTAATAACCTTGCAGCGATAAATTTAAATACAGGAATCGCTATTAATTGGAATCCAAATTTAAATAACTCTGTTAATAAAATAGTTGTTTCAGATAGTTCAATCTACGTAATTGGGTCATTTACCAGAGCATCAAATCAGGATAGAAATTATTTAGCTCAATTTAAATTGTCAGATAATAAATTAACCGCTTGGAATCCTAATATAAAAGGGACAAGAGTAGATGCGCTGGCAATCACAGGTTCTAGTATTTACATAGGAGGCTCTTTTTATGAAGTCTTTAATCAGCAAAGGTCAAATATAGCTTCAATTTATAAGAATGGAGGAATAAGGAATTGGAAACCTGTTATAAATGGTAATGTAAGTGCCATTTCAGCCTATGGCAAAAATGTTTATGTGGCGGGTAATTTTTCTCAAGCTGGAGGTCAAACATCAAATGGATTTGCCACCTTTAATGCAAATACGGGAATTCCTAACCTTTCATTTCCTGTCATTACTGGAGGTATAAATACTATATTCCCCTTAGAAAGTACTCTATATCTTGGTGGATCTATATCTCGAATTAATCAAACCAGTGTTGGCGGATTGGCATATTTAAAGTATGACACTAAAATTTTCTCCTCTGAAATAGATGATTTTAATCCAAAAAGCGCTGGTAATACAGGTTTAATATCTTTTGAATTATTTGGAAATGGGTTTTCTGAAGGTACATCTGTACTATTGAAACGGCTCGGCAACCCAGATATATTACTTTCTGATGTCGTTATTCATGATGATATTCGCATATCAGGAAATTTTGATTTAAGGGGTTTACAGGAAGGAGCCTGGGATTTGCATGTACAAATTCCTAACGATACAACTATTATAGTAAAAAATGGATTTTTGGTGGAAAAAGGTTCCAGGACTAAACTTTGGTCTAATATAGTGGGTTTTGACAGGATTAGACTAGGTCAATGGCAAACCTTTAACATCTTTTATGGAAATGAAGGCAATATTGATGCACACGGTGTTCCCTTTTATTTTGCTGTGTCAGATAATGCAGAAGTAGAATTAGATTTTCAGCTTTCAGAAATCGAAAAAGAATATTTTGCGTCTCTTGAAACTAAGGAATTCAATAGAGATTCGATTATTAAATTAATGGCTGAACCAATAATTTTAGATTCATTTTTTGATATTAAAACAAGAGTAAAGGTTTACAGCCTTTACTTTCATACCATTCCTATAAATTCAGTAAATTCTCTATCGTTCAGAGTTAGATTAAAATCAGCAGGTTCTTTTAAGATGCAAACTTGGTTTTCTGGAGCTTATTTTGGTTCTGCTATAAAACCTTTTACTAAAGAATGTTTTTGGGAAATTTTAACAACTTCCAAAACTTTTTTATTATTATTTCCATCAACAGCTGGATATGGTGTGGCTATAACTGTTGCAGATTGTGTTCTTCAGGCCTTTAACGCCGGTCAGGCCCTTGGCACTGGAGGTTTAAGGAATGATTCACCAAATGTGTACTCTAATATTATTACAGTCCTAAAAGTTCTTGAATGTACTACACTTAAACTTGGTGAGCTAGCAAAAGGAATAAAATTGAGCGCGGAAGTGATAAGGGACTTACTTGGAGAAATAACTCAAACCATTACGCAATCATCTTTAGATGAAAACAAAAATAGAAAAATAAAGGATAATTGTGAGCCGAGCAAATGTATTGCTATTTGTAGTTGTTTTCCTGATGATAAGCCTAAAGTAATAACAAATGGTTTGGCACAAAATCCCTTTAAAACAAATTCTATCCTAGCAGGAGGCATTATTAGTGATAATGCTGGTTGTAATATCACATCACATGGTTTTGTATGGAAAAAAAGGACAGGTATTCTAACACTGGAAACAGAAGGGGCTAATATAATTAATCTTGGGGTCTTTGAAAAAAGTGAGGGAACTTTCAGCCACACTATGCTTGATTTAGAACCAAACGAAACCTACTATGTGAGAGCTTTTGCAACCAATAATGTAGGTACTACTTACGGAACTGAGCGAGATTTTCATACAAAACTTGATGTACCATTAGTTTCGACCATAGGTGTTGAAAATATAAAGTATAATTCTGCACATGTAAAAGGATTACTCATAAATAAAAATCCTGAAACTACAAGTGCTTCTTGTGGAAAAGGTTTCTTATTTTCTTCGTTTGATTCAGATCCAAAATTGGGTACTGAAGCCAGGAGTGTCAAAGCGTGGTCTACCTCTTTTTCTGACTCAAGAGGAGAACCATTTAGTGAAGATTTAAGTTTAGCTGAAAATACCAAGTATTATGTCAGAGCTTATTCTACACCTTGCACAGGAGAACCAGTGTACGGACAAGTGATATCCTTTAAGACTCCTTGTAATCCTAATCGATTGTCCACTGATCCACCATGTCCACCAAAAGAGGATGATGGAGATGATGAGGATCCTGTTAAAGATCCGCCAGAACCAAAGGATTCAGTCACTACTGTTGCCTCTTTTGATCCTAATGATAAACTAGGTCCTATTGGAATAGGAAGTAAAAATTACCTGAATACGAATGGAAGGTTATTGCCCTATATTATAAGGTTTGAGAATGTTGACACGGCTACAGCTGCAGCACAAACGGTTCTTATATTGGATACCCTAGACTTAAATGTTTTTGATTTAAGTACATTTCAACTTGGTTTTTTTAGTATTGGGGATTCTATTATCTACATACCCAGAGGTTTAAAATCTTATGAGACAGATGTAGACTTAAGGCCGAAGAATGATATCATTGTTCGAATCAAAATTACACTTGATGAACAAAGTGGTATTGTAAAATGGGAATTCAACTCCATTGATCCATTAACTTTATTATCTTCAACTTTAAACCCAACTGCAGGTTTCTTACCTCCTAATAAAGAAACTCCTCAAGGGGAAGGCGCTGTAATGTATTCTATAAAAGCAAAAAACAGCATTCAAAATGGTTCAGAAATTAAAAACAAGGCTTATATATACTTTGATACTAATGAGCCAATTATAACTAATGAATGGATTAATAAATCAGATAATATTCAGCCCACAAGTAGGGTGGATTCTGTTGTTTCTAAATTTATTAACGATTCAACCATTGTAATTAATTGGTCTGGAAAGGATTTAGGATCCGGAATAATGTTTTATGATGTTTTCGCAAATATTAATGGCGGTAATTTCTCTCCACTTGTTTCTTCAACTTCAGATACATCTTTGGTGTTTTCTGGAAAGCTTAATTCTACCTATAGTTTCTATTCAATAGCCAGAGATAGTGCAAATAATATTGAAGGACAGAAAATTAGTCCCGAATTAACAGTCACTTTTAAAGAGAATGATAACATGCAAAACGCCTTTGCTAAGATTCATTCATTTGATTCTCTCGTCTGTTTCAATGATTCTTCACATGTATATGTAAAAGGAAGTAAAGATGATATTCTGCACTATAAAATTTCTAATGAACCCTCAGAAAGGACACTTGTATTGAATGGTCAGATTCAAAAAATTCCTTTATTTGGTATTAAATCGAATACTGTGTTTTCATTAATAAAAATTCAGGATATTAAAAATAAAAATGAAATTTTTCTAAAAGATAGTGTCCAGCTTAAAATTATTTCTACCGCCAAACCTATTATTACAATGATGGATTCCACCCTATGCGTTGGAGATAGTGTTATTTTTAAAGTTAAATCAGGAAACTCAGGCCTTCCAAAATTTAAATGGATCATCGATAAGAAAGTGGACCAAATTGATTCAGTATGGAACGGTTCTTTTAATATGCCGGGTTCTTTTATGGGTAGGGTTTTATCGATTTATAATGATAAATGCACGGATTCCATCACTTATTCAATAAATATTTCAAATCCTCCATCATTAGCTGAGTTGAATGCAAAAGATAATCAGGTGTTTTGTGTGAATGATACTTTGAAAATGATAGGCGATGGATTAAAATATCAGTGGTATAGAAATAATAGGTTAATGCCTGGAGATACTTTGTCCTTTTTGATTCTGAAGAGAGATACTGCAGAATTCCAAGGCGAAATTATTGGTATGGGTGGATGTAGTTTAAAAACAGGATTAGTGTCATTATCAGTTAAATCGGGTATAATTAAACCTAAATTAAGGTTAGATGGAAATGTTTTAACTAATATTGATACGCTTAAGGGATACATAAAATATACGTGGTACACCGGGAATACGTTGATTAAGGATAGTTTAAGACAATCCCTATTTCTATCAACTTATGGAAAATATCATTTGAGGGCGCAGGATAGTCTTGGTTGCTGGAATGAAAGTGAGGTTTTTGATTATTCGGCCAAATGGTTTGATTCTTTGGTATGTTCTGGAGTTAAGATTAAACCGGAAACTGGAAGGCAAGGGGTCGAATATAAGGGGTCGGTAGATTTACCTTACCTAAAGGGGAATGGGGAGTTGATTTCATTTGACACCCTAAAAAGTAAAGGTATAACGGGTATGATTATATACTTATTAGATAAGGAGTTAAAGAATGGGAATGGTTCTTTGAAATTTAACCTAACCGGGACTGCACTCCAAGCAGGTACTGTTTCTTTTAATATTGAGCTAGGAGGTAAATCCTGTATCGTTTCCCTGCCTATTGAGGGTTTATCGGAACAAATAGCCACTATGAAGGTGTTTACGCCTAATGGTGATGGGATAAATGACTTTTGGGGAATTCCGGAGCTGATGGATAGACCTGAGGTAGGGATTATAATTTTTGACAGGGAAGGGATAAAAATCCATGAAATGTCTGCAACTGAAGGTTGGGACGGCCGTGATAATGGACTAGCCCTACCTTCAGGTGACTATTGGTTTATTATCAAATATCCCACTTCCGAAGGAAAGGAAAATCAATTAGGGCATTTTACACTTTTAAGATAAAGCAATATGGGTAAGTTAACTATACCAACTTTTTTATTTTTCCTTGCTTTTAGTTTTTTTAGAACTAAGCTAACTGCACAGGATGTATATGTTCAAAAAGCTTATGTTCATGTACCTAACTTAATTAATCCCTCCTTTTCTGGTATTAATTTGAAGGGTCGTGCTAACTTGTGGTATCAGTCCCAGTTGCTGGGGTTGAAAAATGCACCCGCAACTCGACTGTTAAGTGTTGAATCACCATTACTGAGTGGGCGGGTTGGTGTTGGCATGAACCTGATTAATGATCGTAACGGTTTTACTAGTTTTAATGCGGTGGAATTTAATGGAGCATACCACATAAAATTTGATAAGTATTACGAAGAGAAAAGTAACCACTACCTATCTTTTGGTTTAGGTTTTAAAGTAAGTCAATATGCAATTGATATGGATGTACGAGGGGATGGTACAGACCCACGAACCAACGAACCTTTAAATAGTGGATTTGTAGATTTTTCTTTTGGTAGTATTTATTTTAAAGATGGTTTCACATTGGGAATTTCTTTGTACCAACTTAGAAAGGAGAATCCAACATTATTTAGACATTTTGAGGAACCTAAATCCAGACCTTTGGTTTATCTGATGACGAGTTATGAGAAGGATTTGAATGGATTCTGGTTGAAACCACTCATCCTGCTTAGAAGTGAAGAAAATGCTGATTTACAAGCTGATTTACAGCTTGGCGTTGGGATAACTATGGCCAATGGTAGTAAATTTTGGGGTATGCCAGGATTCAGGTTTTTAAGGAGGGGATTTAAAGATGGTGTTTCAGGTATGCTAAGTTTGGGTATCACCCATAATGTTTTGGAATTTGGATATCAATGGGTGTATCCTATGAATGGCTTATTTAGGCAGCAGACTCACGGTATTTCATTGGGTTATTTATTCCAACTTCCTGGTAGCTTTGGTGGACAGTCTGCAAAAAAGAATAAATCGGGTAAAAGTTTCTTTTGATTTTTATTTGAAATATGATTTTTTTAATTCAAATTTAACAGGTTACATTATATTTTTTTAATTCATTGTTAAATCAAACTATACTTTAAGTTTTGTTTATTAACTTCTCTTAAATGTAAAAAATAAGCTGAAAACTTTTGGAAGCGAGAAATAATTTCAAGGTATTTTTCTCGTTTCCTCCATTTGGCTCCTTATGCTTCCCTAATTATTTGATAATCCTTTCAATTAGGAGTAAGTTTTTATTATACCTTTTAGTTTACCCATATTTTTTAAAAATGGTTTATAGGGGAATATAAACAAGTTTTAGCTATGTAATTTCATACAGCCAGTTTTAATTTTACCAAAACGTTATGTTTCGTTATCATTTTTATTCGAAATAAAATCAATTGATTTAACTTTATTTTATAATGTTGTGTGTTCTTTTTTACACAGTTTCATATTGACCACATTATTAATGATTGTTTTAATTGAAACAATTGATAAAATCAGATCGAGATTTAAATAATAAAAAAAATACTCATTTATGAGTATAGGTTTGTTTCGAACGCCTATTTATTTTTACGATATAAAATGTGAGCATTTCGCGATCACCCCGATGGTATCATCACAGTAAATCCCATAAACATAAATCATTCCCATGTTACATAACATCTTTTTTCAATCTTTTAAACAGTCGGTTTTATTGGCCTTAACCATTTTATGTCAATTTTTACCTTTTTATGGACTTGATGCTCAATCTACTAATATTCTTCGTGCAACGGGAAAAGTAACTACAGATTTGAGGTTAGAAATTCCATTGGGACATACTAATGAGGTAGATGGTGCCTTATTTAACACGAATGGAACCCGTATTCTGACTTTTTCCATGTTTGATGGTACAGCTAAATTGTGGGATGTCTTTACAGGTAAATTAATTCATACGCTCAAACATAACTCCGTATATTCGGCAATGTTCGACGAGGCAGGCGAAAGAATAGTGACCGCGGGGGGAGAAGAGTCAGCCAAAATCTGGGATGTTCATACCGGCAAATTGCTGCATCTGCTAAAAGGACATACCCGAGATGTACAAACTGCTTCTTTTAATATAGATGGAAGTCTTGTGCTGACTAGTTCAGATGATGGAACAGTCAAAATCTGGAATGCCTCCTCTGGAGAGCTTAATCATACCCTAATTGAAGTTGGTGCAAGCATTGCGAATGCCACCTTCGACGGGAGTGGAAAAAAGGTAGTAACCTGCTCTGTATTTGGACCATTGGTTATATGGGATGCATTCACAGGTAAACAAATCAAAAAATTGATTGGACACCGGGACTGGGTAGAGTCTGCTTCCTTTGACTACAAGAATACACGGATTGTATCTGCGTCCAGGGATTCAACCGTAAGGATTTGGGATGCTACCACAGGTACTTTACTACATACGTTAAAACACAAATCGGAGGTAGGTTCGGCGACTTTTGACGGCACAGGCAAGTATGTTGTTACCACCTCCTGGGATGAATGTTTAGCCAGAATTTGGGATGCTTCCACGGGTAAGGTTCTTCGCAGGTTTAAAATAGATGATTTTCCCTACGCCGCTTTCAATGAGCGTGGCTCCCGCTTAGTAACCTCTTCAAATAGTTTCACCGTCAAGGTTTGGGATGTCCCAGGCGGCAAATTACTATTTCCTTTGAAACATAAAAAAATGGTCTTTAATTCGGCAGGTATTAATACTGCTTCTTTTAATAAGAGCGGTACAAAAATAGTGACTGCATCTGACGATCATACGGCCAGAATCTGGGATGTAGCTACTGGCAAACTGTTACACACGCTGGGGGAGTATAATCTGGATGTCAAATTTGTCGATGCAGACAAAATGGGTGGAAGGGTGGTGTCTGCTGCCACCAATAATACCTTTAATATCTTTGATGCCTATCTGGCGTCTATTCTGCATGCCCCAAAAACTAAGGGAAAGGTCTTTTCCGTATTTTTTGATGAAGGTTGTTCAAAATTAGTGACTGCATCGGGTAAAGGCACTGCAAAAATTTCCAATCTTTATAGTAGTAAGATATTGTTTACTTTAAAACATACATCTGAAATTAGAGCTTTAGCTTTTAATCAATATGGAAACCAAGTGGTTACAGCAGCCATAGATGGTACTGCTAAAATTTGGGACGCTTTATCGGGTAAGCTGATACATACTTTAAACCATGGAGGTAACATTAGATTCACTTCTTTTGATGACAGTGGCAGATTTCTTTTAACAACAAATGGCACAAACAGGACGAATATTGGCGGAGGTCATTTTATTAGAATCTGGGATGTCAGGTCAGGAAAATTATTACATTCTTTAAAACTTAACACAAGGATACAGTTAGCTTCTTTTGATAAACATGGCAGATTTGTTGTAGCCGCAACGTGGGACAAAAAGGTGTATGTCTGGGATGTGTCAACGGGTGAACTCCTTCATACATTCAATAATCATAAGGGAATGGTTAACGCAGCTAGGTTCAGTGAGAGTGGTAGATTGGTGGTAACTGCTTCAAATGATAACACGGCAAGAATATGGGATACCTCTACAGGTGGTTTGCTATATACCCTGAAGCACAACGACTGGGTTGAATCCGCCATTTTTAATGAGAGTGACAGCCTGGTTTTGACGGCAGTAAATGATGGAACAGCTAATATCTGGGATGTTTCAAATGGTAATCTTTTACATACTCTGGAAGGACGGGGTGCTCCTCTGATTAAAGTAAAAATGAATGAAACCTGGCAACAGGTTATGGCTTATGATGGTTATGGTCCCAGTTTTTGGGACGCCAGAACCGGTGCCCTACAATTCAGAATCTCCCAATTTCCAAACAAAAACTGGTTATATACCGATAAATATTTTCGCTTTGACGGCACAAAGGAAGCACAAAATTTGGTGACCTTCTTTTGTGGACAGGGGAGTATTGATTTTAAAGAAATTAATAAGGCTCTTTATGTTCCAAAACTGGTCGAAAGGGTGATATGGGATACTTTTAACAACCCTAAGTTACAGGAAATGGATATCTGTAGTTTTTTCCCGAAGATTAACCGCCTCGTTGATGATTCCACACATTACCGTTACCTTATCTATCCGGGAAAGGGTAACATAAGTTCTCTGGAGGTTTGGATGAACGGAATGCGTGTTAAAACGATACCCATAGATTCGGTCAGAAAATCGGATGACAAGTATGAGTTTGTCCTTGACAAAGGGGAAGTTGCTGGTTTAATGCTTTCAGGACAGGATAATAACATCAGAATCAAGGTATTACTTGATATTGACGGTAAGGTGGCTGGCATCTGGGAGTGATTCTTTACCTTAAACTGGAAATCTAAAGTAAGGAAGCTATTAAATGAACCAACCTCTTCTCTTTTTTGGAGGACACCTACCTATTCAGTCTCCTTATCCTTATATTGCGGAAATCAATGGGTTGTCCCTCACTTTGTAGCGCGATGAACCCGCTGTCGAGCAATTTACCATCTATTTTTATTTCTGGATCGTAATTATTGGCCACGCCACCACCTATTTGTGGGTTGGTATATCTCAAAACGGTATCTCCGTTAATGATGTGAGTGACCA
>JAFMBH010000031.1 GCA_017858735.1 Bacteroidota bacterium | reverse complement strand
GGAAGAGGCTTTTGTATCGCGCGCCAGTAATAGCGTGGTCCCTGATGAATAAAAAGGTATGTTTTATCCTCAACAGACTTCATGCTGTCAACGGAAAATTCTAAAAAACCTTCATTGTGCATACTATCGGTAAGCACCTTTATATAAGCAAGTGGTTGAATATCAATCTCAATATTTTGATTTTGAATGATTACCCCCTCTTTGCTTATCTGTTGTAAAACTATCTGAGCAGACGACGATGAGACGGCCAGACAGAGGAACAAAAAGGGAAAACAAAAAGGAAATCGCATATCGATGTAAAATTATTGCATCCTGTAAAGGTAAGTGATTTTTAATTGTATGACCATCTGCTTTAACACGCCGGTGGTTTTCTACATTCCCTTACTAAAGCTTGATTAGATAGTTACAGTAAAATACACTACTTTAATATAGCCTTATTTATTGACAATCATATACTTGTAAATATCTAAACATTAGCTGGCATATAACTTCAACAAAATATATTAAACAAAATGTTTCATTATTACAATTATTAAACATTTTGTTTTATATTTACCTTATTTTAATAGTTATCCTTCCTATGTATTTAAACTGCCACACTTATTTTAGTCTTCGTTACGGGATCATGTCACCGGAGGAATTGGTTAGTTATGCTGTAGAAAATGACATTAAAACATTGGTATTGACAGACATCAACAATACGAGTTGTGCCGGAGAGTTTATAGATAGTTGTCAAAAAGCGGGAATAAAGGGCTTATTGGGTATTGACTTTCGGAATGATGCGGGAGAATGCTTATACATTGGAATAGCACGTAATCGGGAGGGATTTAGTGAATTGAATGCATTTTTAACTAATTTTTCGATGAAACGCAAGGCATTACCCCTTTTGCCTCCTGTTTTTTCAAATTGCTGGATTATTTTCCCCCGCCTGGTAAAGCCCATTGAACAATTCCGGGAAAACGAATTTTTAGGGATTCGCCGGGAACACATTGCCCGATTATTCAGGCATCCGATCAGAGCCTATTCCCATAAATTAGTAGCACTTAGTCCTGTTACGTTCAGAGATGACAAGGATTATCAGGTTCATTTACATTTACGGGCTATAGATAAAAATAAATTACTGACTCATTTACTTCCCAAAGAGGCTGGTTCAAAGGACGATAAAATGCAGGCGGCAGCCTTGGTGGAAGAACCTTACTTAGTGTACCCAGACATAATAAACAACACCTATAAATTATTAGACTCGTCATCTATTAATTTGACGAAAGGGTTAACGGTTAACCGATTACATTTTACGGGTAGCATGGAAGGTGACTATGCCTTGCTTGAGAAACTGGCCCAATCGGGTTGCCAGCGCAGATATGGTGAATTGACCGCTGCACGCGATCGGATGAGACAAGAAATGAAGGTCATTCGAACCCATAGATTCTGTGCTTATTTTCTTATCACCTGGGATATTGTCCGCTATGCCCGGTCTGCCGGCTATCATCATGTAGGGCGAGGTAGCGGTGCCAATTCCATTGTTGCCTACTGTTTGGGAATCAGCGACGTTGACCCCCTTGAGTTAAATCTGTATTTCGAACGGTTTATCAATCCGCATAGAACATCCCCACCCGATTTTGACATTGATTTTTCATGGGATGAACGGGATGATATTACCGATTATATTTTCAAAAGATATGGACAACAATATGTTGCGTTATTAGCCACGTATAATACTTTTCAGCGAAAAGCAGCCATTCGGGAGTTAGGAAAAGTATATGGTCTGCCCAAGGGAGAGATTGATAAATTAGTTATAAAACAAGAACAAGGAGCGCCGCACCAGCATGAATTGGAACCGACCATTATGTATTACGCAGAGCGTTTACTCGACAAACCGAATCATCTGTCGATACATGCCGGTGGTGTTCTTATCAGTGAAGAACCCTTATCCTATCATACGGCTTGTATGCTCATGCCTAAAGGTTTTCCTGTTACACATTTCGATATGCATCATGCGGAATCTCTTGGGTTTCATAAATTTGATGTCCTGAGCCAGCGAGGATTGGGTCATATCAAGGATGCCGTATCCCTGATACGTCAGAGGCATAAACAAGATGTTGATATCCATGATATTAAGTTACTTAAAAATGATCCTCAAAGCATTGCCTTATTGCGCTCAGCAAAATGCCTGGGTTGCTTTTATATAGAATCTCCGGCCATGCGCGGCTTACTACGAAAATTACATTGTGATAATTATATTCATTTGGTTGCTGCCAGTTCTATTATCCGCCCTGGTGTTTCCAGCTCAGGCATGATGAAAGCGTATATACAAAGGACACACGACCCCTGCGGTTTTACTTATCCCCATGCGGTCTTTGAGGAACAGCTAAGTGAAACGTATGGTATCATGGTGTATCAGGAAGACGTGATGAAAATTCTGCATCATTTTGCCGGACTGGATTTAGGGGAAAGCGATGTGGTGAGGCGCATTATGACAGGAAAAAAATTAAAAGATGACACTTTAGAACGTTTGAAGGAAAAATATTTCAAACAATGTGAGCAACGGGGCTATCCTGAATCATTAGCGATTGAAGTTTGGCGGCAGATTGAAAGCTTTGCGGGATATTCCTTTTGCAAAGCCCATTCAGCCAGTTTTGCTGTAGAAAGTTTTCAGAGTTTATATCTTAAAGCCCATTTTCCATTGGAGTTCATAACAGCGGTCATCAATAATTTTGGTGGATTTTATCCAACGGAATTTTATGTTCACGAAGCAAAAATACTGGGTGCTCATGTCCAGGCTCCTTGTGTCAACCATAGCCAGTATATGAGTGCTTTAGTAAATGAAAATGATTTATATCTTGGATTCATCCACTTAAAGGAAATAGAATCTCAAACAGCTCAAAAAATTGTAACACAAAGAGAAAATCACGGAGCCTTCCGCGATTTCGCTGATTTCGTTGAACGGGTGCCCTTAGGACCTACCCAACTTGACCTATTAATCAGAATTGGTGCCTTTCGTTTTTGCGGTAAGAGCAAGTATGAATTATTTTGGGAGAAAAATGCCCTGGTAACTACCGTAGGGGAACAAGATAATCACTCTCTGTTTTCTGAAACAGAGCATCAATCAATGCGCCTTCAAAACACAGAAAATGAAAATTTTTCATTTTCCTCCATGCTTTCCGTTGTAAAGGAAAACGCGCTAAATCAGTCTTTTGACGAATTAGAACTATTAGGCTTTCCATTATGTAACCCCTTCGATTTAATTCAGGATCGCAGTCCTTTGAACGATACTATTCTTGCCAGACAAATGGTTAGTTTTAAAAACAGACCTATCAAAATGGCGGGCTATTTCGTGTGTTCAAAATCCTTAACAACCATAAAAAAAGAAAGAATGGCCTTTGGAACATGGATAGACCAGGAGGGGAATTATTTTGATACTACTCATTTTCCAGAACAACTGTTGAGACACCCATTTCGTGGAAAAGGCGTATATATGATAGAAGGAAAAGCGACAGAAGAATTTGGGTTTTTCAGCCTGGAGGTTTCTAAAATGAACCGACTTCCCTTTTTGGCCGATGAAAGATTTGCCGATTAAAAAATGTCTTTAAAAATCAACAAACTAAAAGCCAAATAAATGAGAGAGTTCAAACACCGCGTAAGTCATTATAAAACCCCAACCTAATGCCATGACGGTCATCCACAAGAAAATTTTATACTTTTTTTCTCCGAATGCATTAGCAATTAAAGCTCCACCAATAGGAGAAAGAATGACAGGCGTAAGGAACGAAACTCCCATAATACCATATTTGCTCCATACCCTAACTTTTCTTCTATTTGCCACTGTAAACAGCTTACGTTTTTTACCAAAGCGGGAAAAAACCTTAGTTTTAAAGAAATGGAAAAATAGGGTAATCAACATGACACTTATCATCATTCCGAAGGCAGTGGCTAAGGCAGTATCCATCTTGGTTAAGCCCAGGGCGAGCCCTTCAAAAGGACCAAAAATAAACTTCACCATACTGGAGACAATAACGGTAAGATATTTCAGAAAAGGATTCAAATCCACGGCTTTTATTTAATAACCAATAATAGTATTTATTCCTAAATTGTTTTGAAAACGGTTAACTTTAACAAAGTTATCGCTAAGCAATATAGTTATTATGAGCCATATTGCTTTATAAAAAACCTAAAATATTTTCTATGCGTCTCTACCATTACATTCTTGCTCTGTTTATTATTTCCATTACCTTTTCATCTGTTCTTTCGGGTCAGGTTTCGCTTCAAAACATTGAATGGCGAGGTATTGGCCCTGCTAATCCAGGGGGAAGAATTGTTGATATTGAAGCGGTAGAAAAAGATTTCAAGCAAGTATTTATAGCTACAGCGAGTGGGGGTGTATGGAAATCGAACAATGCGGGAACCACCTGGGAACCCATTTTCGATCGTTACGCGACGGCTTCCATAGGTGATATTGCCTTATTTCAGGCGAATCCAAAGATTATTTGGGTAGGGACAGGAGAAGCCAATAATCGCAATTCAGTTAGCTGGGGAAATGGCGTTTATAAATCAACCGATGGAGGTAAGAATTTTGCAAACGTAGGTTTGGAAAATACACAACAAATAGCACGCGTTCTCACCCATCCTTCAAATCCTCTCGTTGCCTACGTTGCCGCTATCGGCCCACTATGGAGTGACACCGCAGGAGATAGAGGTCTGTTCCAGACAAAAGATGGAGGACAAACATGGACAAAATTAACGACTGGATTGCCTGTTCATCCGGGTTCAGGTTGCACAGACATTGTTATGGATAGTAAAAATCCATCTATCTTATATGCTGCCTTCTATGAAAGGCTTCGAAAACCTTATATTTTCAATAGTGGGGGTAATAATGGTGGTATTTTCAAGTCAACCGATGGAGGAAAGAATTGGGTGAAATTAACCCAGGGACTTCCTGGTGGACCCACCGGACGTATTGGATTGGCTAATTATAGAAAAGATCCCCGTATTTTAATAGCCCTGGTAGAAGCTGAAGCATCTAAAGATTTATCCAAACCAGGGTCTGGCTTATACCGTTCTGAAGATGGTGGAAAATCATGGAAATACATCAACACCTATAATAACAGGCCGTTTTACTATAGTCAAGTTGCTATAAATCCTCAGGATGACCAAAAGGTTTATGTCATGACTACCCGTTTCATGGTCAGTTCAGATGGTGGAAAAACATTAAAAGACGGAAGTCAAGATCAGGAGGTACATGGCGATTTTCATGCCATTTGGCTGGACCCCTATCAACAGGATCGATACTATTTAGGTGCAGATAAAGGGGCTTCTCTCACTCATGATCATGGTCAGGCCTTTCAATTATTTGATAATTTACCCATTGCGCAATATTACAGAATTGGAGTTGATATGCAGGAGCCTTATACGATTTACGGTGGATTACAAGATAATGGTTTCTTTGCTACGGCAAGTTTTTCAAGAGATGTAAGGGGCATTTTAAATGATGCCTCATGGAAAGTCCACTGGGGTGATGGTATGTATGGTGCGGTTAATCCCTATAACTGGCGGGAAGTTTACACTGGCAGTGAAAATGGAAGTTATAACCGGTATGACCCCCTCACCCATGCACTTACGGATATCCAACCCAAACCTGCCACCATACTTAATTATGCTAAAGTCAATCCAGTACCCACCATTCCTGGTACGCCTGTTTTTCGGTATAACTGGTCAGCACCATTAGTCCTCTCTCCATTAGATCCTAAAACCGTATTTTTGGGGTCGAATTATCTCTTTCAAAGTAAAAATGGAGGACAAACATGGGAAATTATTTCCCCGGATCTGACAACCAATGATCCTAAGAAAATAGCTGCGGGTAATAATGGGGGAATTACCCCGGATAATACAGGGGCCGAAGACCATTGCACCATTTTTACCATTTCTCCCTCTCCTATTGACGCTGGCCTTATTTGGCTGGGAACCGATGACGGAAATGTGCAATTGACGTTAGATGAAGGCAAGAACTGGAGAAATGTGCGAAACAATTTTCCAAATGTGCCCCCATTTACCTGGGTTACCCAAGTGGAGGCTTCTCATTTTGACCCCGCTATGGCGTATGTCGCTTTTGACGGACACCGGGACAATGTATTTAAACCTTTTGTTTTCAAGACAACTGACTATGGAAAAACGTGGATTGACATTGCTTCAAATCTACCTGAAAATGAGGTTATTCGTGTGATTCGCGAAGACACCAAAAATAAGTCCTTACTTTTTTTAGGCACTGAGACCGGGGTTTGGTATTCCTTAAATGCAGGAAAAGAATGGCACAGGCTAAACGAAGGCATGCCTACTGTCTCCGTTTATGATTTGGTCATTCATCCCCGTGAAAATGATTTGATTGCAGCAACCCATGGAAGAAGTTTATTTATATTAGACGACATTTCTCCCTTACAACAATTAACACCAACCATTGCTGCGGGGAAAGCCTGGTTATTCCATCAGAAACCAGCCATCCTTTGGGCAAATAAGAGTAGAGGTGCCCAAAGAGGACATTTTTGGTTTGCGGGAAAAAATCCGGCCAATATCAAACCTATTACCTCTCTGCCCCGTGCCGTTTTTGAAAATGGAGCACTCATTCATTTTTATCTTAAGGATACTTCTGAACCTGCATCCATTCAAATAACGGATAAAAGTGGAACGCTAACCACAACGCTACCTGTGGAAAACAAAACGGGTATCCAACGAATTAGATGGAACCTAAAATTTGACAAAAAAGAAGCGCTTCCCGGCCTTTACCAGATTACCTTAAAAGTAGGTTCGGAGAGTTATCGCAGCTCTTTGGAGGTTAAAGTGGATCCACTACATTTGACAGGAAAAACAAATTAACCAACACCAAAGCTATTCCAATCTAATTTGAATCACGGATTTAAAGGATTATTTGATTTCACTGCTTTTATTGTGGCACTTGCAGTACTTACAGCACTAATCGTTTAAATGTAAGGGATTTACTTCCAAAATTGATTAATAAACCAACCTCTAATTTATATGCTTTCAAATAATTGAGTACTTGCGCCAAATGTACATCTTCAAGTTGGATCATGGCTTTTAATTCCACCAATACTTTGCCTTCAACTATAAAATCAGCACGCCTTCTATCTATGGGCTCGGATAAATCTTTGTAGAAAATATCTTGTTCAATTTCTCGGGCAAAATCCAAACCTTTTTCCTTCAATTCCCATGACAAGGCTCTTTGATAAATAAACTCTTGAAAGCCGTTACCCAAATACTTGTGAACTTCAAATGACGCACCAAATATTTTTTCTGTTATATCTTTATATTTTAATTCCGCCATTTCTTGTTCTTGATTAATAGAATCAATGTAATCATTTAAATCCAATAGTCGACGAATTAAATAATCCGTAAAAAAATACTCATTGAAATCCATTAATCCTCTAAATCCGTGATTCAAACGATTTTTCAGGAACAAACCATTCATCAGTCCCTTATCAGGTTACTTCAATGTCCCTTTCTTCTTCGCTAATGCCTCTATTAACGCATCAAAGAAGAAATAGGCATAAGGCAATACGCAAAAAAAATAATCCGTAAAAAATAATCAGTGAAATCCATTAATCCTCTAAATCCGTGATTCAAAATCAACTATTCCAGCAGGTTACCAGCTACATTCACTTCCCGCTCCAGTTCAATACCAAATTTTTCACGAACAGATTGTTGTAATTTCTTCGAAAAAGTAAGGATATCCATTCCCGTTGCCCCACCTGTATTTATAAGGATAAGTGCCTGCTTTTCATAACAACCTACCCTTCCTTCGGAATACCCTCGTCCGTTTGCTTTTTCCAATAACCACCCTGCGGGGATTTTATATCCATCAGGTAATTTGTAATATGGTATCTCCGGATAATCTATCTTTAAATATTCATATTGTTTGTCTGTAATCGTTGGATTCTTGAAGAAACTCCCTGCATTGGGCACTAAATCTGGGTTAGGGATTTTGGAATTCCTGATATTCATAACTGCTTTGGCGACCTCAAGTATAGTTGGTTTAAGGACACCCATTTTCCCAAGTTCTGAGGTAATAGCACCATATCCCGTGTTTAAAATAGCGTTTTTACTCAGCTTAAACTGAACACTGGTGATAACCGTCTTATTTTTCCAACCTCGTTTAAAAATACTATCTCTATAACCAAACTGGCAATCATCCAATACAAGTTGATACCATTTGTTTTCCTCAAAATGCCAGCAACGCAGGGATTGAAAAACATCCCTTAATTCAACACCATACGCCCCTATATTTTGAACTGGTGCAGCACCGACGGTTCCTGGGATCAATGCTAAATTTTCAATTCCTGCCCAGCCATTTTCTATAGCATGTAAAACTAAATGATGCCAATCCATGCCGGCTCCAACTTCTATAAAAATATCATCTGTAGATTCATCTGTTATTTTTAATCCATTTATTTCATTTTTCAAAACAACACCGTTCACATCACCTAAAAGCAATAGGTTACTCCCCTTCCCCAATACTAAAATATCTTTATAATGGTTGGAAATACGCTCAAAATCATTCCTTTGGACGATTGACGTCAATTCCGCCTCATTTTTAAATGAAAAAAAATGAGTTGCAAATCCGGGTGTTTTAAATGTAGTGAAATGCTGAAGTGAAAAATGTTGATTATATTCCATTTGTTTAGGTGCTTATCGTTGAACTCAATATTAACGGATAATTATCAGAACTGCCAATTATCCATTAAAAAAATTAATTTTGTTAAAAAAATAAAGATGAAAGCATTTGAGGTAATTGGTGGAAAGAAACTAATAGGTGAAATTACACCTCAAGGTGCTAAAAATGAGGCATTACAGGTTATTTGCGCTGTTTTATTGACAGAAGAACCCGTTAGAATAAGTAATATTCCCAGTATTCTGGATGTAAAATTGTTAATTGAAATTTTAAAGGAACTAGGTGTAACAGTACAAAAAGAGTCAGAGGATACTTTTTTGTTTAACGCAAAAAATATTCTTATTGATAAAATCGAAGATCCTGAATTCCACAAAATAGCTAATAAATTGCGTGGTTCCGTGATGATAGCCGGACCGTTACTTGCCCGGTTCAACAGGTCATTTATACCCAAACCTGGCGGTGATAAAATTGGACGGAGACGAATGGACACCCATATCATTGGATTTGAGCACCTGAACGTTCATACTGAATATGATAAAATACACGGTTATTTCAAACTTACCTCCAATGGGCTGAAGGGAGCTGATATTCTGCTCGATGAACCTTCCGTTACAGGAACCGCCAATATTGTGTTAGCTGCAGTTATGGCAAAAGGCCATACAACGATATATAATGCTGCCTGCGAACCTTATCTGCAGCAATTATGTACCATGTTAAACAAGATGGGCGCTAAAATTTCTGGTATAAAATCTAATTTATTACATATAGAAGGCGTCTTTCAACTCGGTGGAACGGAACATCGCATTCTACCGGACATGATCGAAGTTGGTTCTTTTATTGGATTAGCTGCTATGACCAATAGTCCATTGACTATTAAAAATGTAGGTCTTCAACATCTGGGTGTTATACCTGACAAATTTAAGCAATTAGGCATTGCCATGTCGTTCAAGGGAGATGATATACTCATTCATGAACAAGACCAATATGTTGTGCAAGATGCGCTCGATGGTTCCATGCTCACTCTTTATGATCATCCCTGGCCGGGACTTACCCCCGATTTGCTGAGTGTTCTTCTCGTTGTGGCAACGCAAGCAAAAGGGAGCCTGTTGATTCACCAGAAAATGTTTGAAAGTAGATTATTTTTCGTTGATAAATTAATTGACATGGGCGCCAGAATTATCCTTTGTGATCCGCATCGCGCTACTGTCATTGGCCTGGAAAGGGAGCAGGCGCTACGTGGAATTACTATGAGTAGTCCAGATATTCGCGCAGGTATGGCGCTACTTATTGCTGCTTTAAGTGCTGAAGGAACCAGTATCATCAATAATATAGAGCAAATAGATCGGGGTTATCAATTTTTAGATGTCCGCCTAAATGCATTGGGAGCGGGTATCCGACGCATTGAATCGTAAGTAACAAATTTACAACAACGTCATTATTGTCCATAACATATTGATTTTTTAAGTTAAATGTATTTTCCTAATTCAGTCAAACGGATAGAAAATGATATAAACGCTTGAAAAAATAGTTGAAAATCATTTTGTCATAGTCTTTTAAGGAAGATTAGGAAGCTTCTTATGCCCATAGACACAATGTCGGCAACCGTTTTTACAACAATGCCCTCTTAATAGATGATAAAATTCCGTAAACACCCATTTGCCAGATACCAAATAATAGTGAACCCCTTCCTTCAGGTCTGATGGTTTTAATGGAAAAAGGACATGTTGTTCATAAGAAATTACGACCATTTGATGGTCTATTAAATAGGTGAGGGTATTTTCACTCAGATAGATGCCATCCGTAGCATAATTTTCTTTTAACTGTTGAATTTCCAGTGGCTTGTTCATGGAGGAATTACTCATTTTTATGTTATTTCATCACCTGAGCGATACTAAATGCGGTGTGCATTAGATTCATTTCCGTGTTCAATAGCGCATCTTCCAAAGAACCAGGGCCATGGGAAATACTAAAGGCCGCTTTTAAACCTAAGGCCGCCAGTTCATTTGGATTTAGATCTAATGCACCACAAATGGCGATGACAGGTTTATCATATTTTTTGGCCATCTGACATACTCCTTTTATTAATTTACCCTGTAAGGTTTGCTTATCTAACGCTCCCTCGCCAGTGATTACCAGATCAGTTTCAGGTAAAAACTTTTCGATATTAGAATATTTGAGGATTAAATCTATGCCTGATTTTAAGGAAGCGCCTAAAAAAAAGCTGGTTCCATAGCCCAGGCCACCTGCGGCACCAGCACCGGGTAAATTTTGCTTCACCGTATTATTGATTTGGGAGCAGATACCATAAAAGTGTTTCAAACCATTATCTAAATATTTCACAGCTGAAATATCGGCACCCTTTTGAGGAGCAAAAACAAATGCTGCACCATTTGACCCGAAAAGAGGATTATCCACATCGCAAAGAACGTCAAATTTAACCTTACTCCCTATAAATTTAGCTGGTGGTAATATCTGAAAAACCTTAATCAATTCATTTCCAATGGGTTCACAATCTTTACCAATATCATCTAAAAATCTCCATCCCAATGCTTTGGCCATACCTATTCCGGCATCATTGGTTGATGATCCGCCCAGACCGATAACAATTTCAGTAGCCCCTAATTTACAGGCATGGTTTATCAATTCACCCACACCATAAGAAGAAGTATGCAATGGATTTCTTTCAGAAGGACTTAAATGTTGTAATCCAATAGCTTGTGCAATCTCAATAACAGCTAATTTTTTCGTTTCCGAAAATAAAAAATGTGCCTCCTTTTTCCGTCTTAAGGCATCGTCCACCATAACGGAAACCAAATCCATTTCTAAGTATAATTTAAGAATATCAATCAGTCCTTCCCCACCGTCTGCAAGAGGGAAGCAAGAAACCTCATCGTGTGGACTTGATTTTATCCAACCATTTTTTATCGACTCACAAACGGCGAAGGAACCGGCAGCGTCTTTAAAACTATCTGTGGCAATAAGCACCTTCATTTTCCAATATTTATAAAATAAAATATCCTGTTCGACAAACAAACGAACAGGATATCAGCAAAAAATAAAAACAATTATTTATTGGGGTTCTTCAAAACTTTGATGAAAAAATACAAAGTGAAACCAGTAACAATAGTTACTGAACCCAACCACATAATTAAAGCTGAAGTATTCATAATTTATTTTTTATTCGTTAACATTAACATGGACATTACCATTGAGCTTACGTTTGCGATAAGCAACATAAACCAAAGAGGCTATACCCACCCAAAGAGCAAGTAAAAGAAGGCGTGAAATATTTTGGAAGAAAATAGTATTCTTTATCTTTTCTGCCTCGGCACCTGTGGCTGACAATAAGTCATTATTCAATTTCACTTGCGTGATCTGATCCCAGATACCTGGTAAACTTGACACAAAAACCCATCCTAAAAGCAGAGGGGTCACCACTAAAATTATATATTTAAAAATAATAGGAACTTTAATATCGGCCCCGGAGATAATCTCAGACCAACCTCTTTTAATACCAAAAATCCAGGCGAATAAAATGGTTTCAAACAAAGCAAAAACCACTAAGGAAACGGTTCCTGCCCAATAATCATATTCATCAAAAACACCATATTGAAAGAAAATAACGGTTGGTAAACCCAAAACAAAAACGATAACACCGAAAGCTAAAGCTGATGAACCGCGCTTCCAGTTGAATTCATTTTGTAAAAAACCCATTACAGGCGTTCCCATAGCCAGTGAGGACGTTATACCAGCAAAAAACAAGAGTCCGAACCAGGCAACACCAGCGATAATCGCCAGGATAGGCCCCCATTGTTGAAAAAGATAAGGAAGAGTTCTAAATCCTAATCCTAATCCACCTACTTCATTCACCAAAGCCTTCATACCGTCGATACCAAAATAACCAACCGTAATAGGAATTAATACAGCTCCACCAAGTACTACTTCCACAAATTCATTCATCCAGCCAGCACTCATAGCATTAAGGGCAACATCATCTTTTTCTCTCAGATAAGAAGCATAACATTGAATACTTCCCATGCCCACAGACAAGGTAAAAAATATCTGACCTGCCGCAGCTAACCAAACTTTTGGAGACCAGATAGTGTCAAAATTAGGCGTCCATAAAAAATTTAATCCTTCTGTACCATTGAACTCAGCACCATTCGTTCCTGCCTGTAAGCTAATACCACGTACAGCGAGGAAAACACCAAAAACGATAAGTAACGGCATACCTACCATAGCTACTTTTTCTACCCCTCCACTCAATCCTTTTGAAAGTATGTAAGTATTTAGAACTAAACATATTATCCAAAACATATAAGGTTGAGGACCATTTAACCCCGTATATTCCACAAAAACATTGGCAACGCCCGTTCTATCTAACCCAGTAAAAGTGCCACTGATAGAATTCCAAACATAACCTAATGCCCAACTTTCCAAATAACAATAATAGGCTGCTACGGCAATGTTGGTGAATATGCCAAAGACACCAATATATTTCCATAACGATTGTTTAGGAGCAAGACTGTCTAAAATAAAAGGCGTTGAATGATGTCCAAATTTTCCTCCAAATCTACCCATAGACCATTCTATAAATAATAGAGGGATACCCATTAATAAGAAACAAACAAGATAGGGAATGATAAAAGAACCTCCGCCATTTTGAATAGCTTGAACTGGAAATCTAAGAAAATTTCCCAATCCTACGGCATTTCCAGCCATTGCCAATATCAATCCGACCCTTGTACCCCAGCCTTCTTTCGTTGCTGTACTGCTCATATTATGATGATTTTAAAAGAATAAAAAATAGTTTCCCGACGAAAACCTTTTAATTACCTCGTGAAAATAACAAAACTAAAGGTAAAAGTTAATCTTTATTTGTTTCATACTTAAATAAATTACTTGCCAATATCATATTCATCCTTACTATTTACATGTATATTCGATAAATAATTGGGTTTATATGCAAATTTATTCGTTTCCCGCCCTACTTCCTCCTGAACCATTTGGATTAGATATAGATTCATTTTGTGATGCCGCCAGAACCCAACTTTCAAAGGCCTTTCTACCTTTTAAAAAGCCTCAGCCTCAAAATAAGGGCCTTATCATTTTAGAAGTTATTGCCGATAATTTAACATCTGTTGGTATCATTTGCCTTACTAATATACTTGATTATCAAGAAAAAAGGCTGCAAGTTCACGAAGATATCATTAGTCCGAAGCTAAAAAAGCAAAAAGAATATCTTGTTAAACAAGGCACATTTATAAAGCCGATTCTAGCCGCCATTGAGGACCATGTTGACCTTTCCAACTGGCTTCAAGTAGAAAGGGAAAAACCAGTGTTCAAAACCTTTCATTCCTTGAAAAGGAAACAAATATTTAATCTTTGGCTTGTAGATGATGTTGACGCCATTTTAGAGGTAAAAGAAATTTTCCGCACTAAAATTAACCATGCGATCATTGCAGATGGTCATCATCGTAGTGCTGCCTGTAAGTCATTATTCGAAGAAGGTAATACGCAATTCAACTATTTATTTACTGCGTATTTTCCCGTTAGTCAACTAAAAATTCTTACTTTTCATAGAATCTATTCCCTCCAAAAGCAAACAGATATAAACCTGGTTTTATCCAGTTTATCCTTACATTTCGAGCTAAGCAAATTAACTGTTCCCCTACTCCCTACAAGTAAGCATGAAGTATTGATTGGATTGAAAGATGAGTGGTACCTGGGAATTTTTAAAAACATACCTCCCGGAAAACCGGACGTCATTTATACCGATGAATTATTACCCTCCATAATAGATGTTAAAAATATTGACAATATCCAATATCCGGAAGATGCCGTTTCTATTCAATCGTTCGTAAATGAAAGAAAGGATAACAACCCTATTCTGGCGCTAAGTTTTTTTTCCATTCCCAAGAATGATTGGGTAAAAGCAGTAAAAGATCAGCTGTTTTTTCCACCAAAATCAACCAGATTTATGCCCATATTGAGAAGTGGATTAACGATGTTTGATTTCAAAAATAACACACCACTGCCAATAGATTAACTGACTTTACAATTTATTACACTATGATTCGCCAAATAAGTTCCGACTATATTTACCCCGTTTCCTCCAAACCAATTAAAAATGGTATCCTCACTTACGACGACCAAAGTGGGGAAATCATCTCCCTGGAGGGTCCGAAATCTGAAACATCCTCGTCTGTAGAACATTATTCCGGTATATTAGTGCCAGGTTTCATCAATGCTCATTGTCATTTAGAGCTATCGCATCTTAAAGGACAAATTCCAACTGGAACGGGCCTTCTTCCATTTTTAAAAGCCGTAGTTACCCTTCGGGAATTTCCTCAGGAAGTCATACAAAAAGCCATTGAGGCACAAGACCAAGCTATGTGGGAGGCAGGCATTATGGCTGTTGGAGATATCTCAAATAAGATAGATACAGCAGATTGTAAGCGGAAAAGTCCGATTCGTTATGCCACGTTTATCGAATTTTTCGATTTTATGCAACCTCATCTGACCTCAAAATTTTTTTCCCAATATCTTGAGGTTTACCAAAACTTCCGTCCCAAAAAAGAAGATAAATTAAGTGCAGTTCCCCACGCGCCTTATACTGTTACCCCAGATCTATTCAATGAAATAAATAAGATAAATGCCCCCCATGATATTGTTAGTATTCATAATCAAGAAACCGTTCATGAGGATGATTTATTTTTGACGGGGTCAGGAGGATTTCCCTCTTTTTTTAAAGATTTTGGATTTGATTTCTCAGCTTTTTCCCCTACCGGAAAACCATCTGTTTATTATGCCATGGAAAATATGAATCCACATAATAAAACCCTGTTTATCCACAACACAAAAACGTTGGCCCCAGAAATTCAAGCAGCGGAAAATTGGTCTAAGAACAACATTTTTTGGGTAAGCTGCCCAAACGCTAATTTATTTATAGAAAATAAATTACCCGACTATAGTTTATTTTTAGCGCAGCATGCCAAAGTCTGCCTGGGAACAGATAGTTTATCCTCAAACTGGCAACTCTCTATTCTTGAAGAAATCAAAACGCTTTCAAAATATTGCTCTTACCTTGATTTTGACACCCTCATTTCCTGGGCAACGCTCAATGGAGCAGAAGCCTTAGGCATGTCAGATACGCTGGGGTCTTTTGACAAAGGCAAAATGCCAGGTATTTTACTTCTTCAAAATTTATCAGAAGACAAAAAAATCAAAGCAGAAACAACGGTTTCAAGAATCTGTTAAGGAACTTATTTTTTAATTACAACCTTTCCGGTAAAAATCTCGTTTCCTGAAATGGCTCTAAACAAATAAACGCCATCAGATAAATCGCCTATAAAAAGTTCATTTCCAGCATCAAGAGTTACATTTCCCATTTTTTGACCTTGTAAATTAAACCATTCCACTTTACTTGCAATGGGAAGATTTTCAAAGTACAAATAAGAAGAGGCTGGATTTGGATAAACCTTTAGGTCTGTGGTTTTTGAATTCACGGCAAAAAGAGAGGTAGATACCGATAATGATTTAAAAAACAAAACGCTGTTTAGCAATGCCGGCTCAACACATTGTCCATGACCGAAGGAGGAATTCAGGTCCTTTGTAAAAATATTCTGAGCCCCTCGTGCCCTCATAACTGAATCGGCAAGCAAGGCATTAGTATAACCAACTTGCTCATCTGCTTTACAATATAAAATCCTGGTTGGTACTTTAGGAACCCAATCGTAGGTGTCATTGTCTTTTAGAGCCAATCGGACCGGGTGGTTTGGATTATTTTTTATGTTATTAACTACACTATCTTGAAAAATAAAGGAGGGAATAGCTTTTCCGTGCTCCTTTTTCAACGCTTCTGTAAGCAAGGTATTCATTTGACCCAGTCCAATTTCTTCCTTTTGTCTGCGCAAAACAATATCCAGATAAGCAGGCTTTATCACCTGATTTAGATTAGTATAAAGCTTATAAATGGGATTATACCCCAAAAGCGTGTGAGGCAAATAACCAGAATTGCCATATTCCTGATTGCTTAATAAAATGTCGAGCATAGAAGTTGAAATACTGTAAGGCCCGGAAAGATGGGCAGCGGCGGCCACTTTAAATCCTGGCACTGGATTTTTCTCTAAATCCCTATGAAGAGCCATACTGGCATGCCCCCCTTGGGAATAGCCTGTAATAAATAATTTTTCATTCAATGTAATGCCAGCATTGGCAGCAAAAGTAACGGCAGCTTTCAACATATCCGTTGCTGCCCATGATTGGGATGCCGCGTGAACATAAGGATGGTACCCTCTGGAAGTTCCGAGTCCCAGATAATCAGGTAAAATGGTAAAATAACCCAGTCCTGCAAAGACAGCCCCTGCTTCCCAACCTCCTTTTACATTAGAAGGCACATCATTTCTGTCATCTACCGTTCCATGCTGATAAATAACAGGGAAAAAGGATTTCTTACCATTCGAGGGTAAAATAATCAAACCCGAAGCAGTATCTGGCTTTCCAAATACGTCAACGGTGGTATAAGTAATTTTATATAGTTCAATACCATTTTCCAACAAGGAACCATTTGCCCCAAAAAGAAAAGACAGAAAATCTCTTGAAATAATTCCGGCTGGCGTAGTACTGATTAATTTTTGCCCAACTAGAGGATAAATGGAAAAGATACTCAATAAGGAAATAATTAATCGCAGATATATGTTCTTCATTACTTAAAATTTATTTAAATCCAAATTTACAGGCAATCATTGGAATATTCTAAAGTATTTTAGGACAATTCACAAAATTGTTCTTCCTTACTCCAATCGAGCATAGGAAATTCATCTTTATATTGCTTTAGTTGGCCTTTATACTTTTGTTTATAATTTATCCATAGCTCATTGGCACCATCAATAGGTTTATGGTTCAAGGACTTACCAAATTTCTCCCAAATTTTCACTCTTTCTTTTGTCTTTTCTGAAAAAAATACAGATTTAAATCCATCGAAAATATATTCAATAGCAAGATCCGAAGGATGAATCATGTCCTGAGCATAAAAGCGGTAATCTCTTAAATCGTCCATCATTATTTCGTAAGCGGGGAAATAATAAATTTCAGGCATTTTATTTACCACCTCAGAAACAGCCACCTTCAAAACAGACTTAGATAACTGATTGTCAATCATTCCCAATTTTAAATGTCTCACTGGACTTATGCTCACAATGACCTGTAAATGAGGATAAAGACGTTTCAGGGTAAATAAAGATTCCTGAAGTGTTTTAATAATCTCCTCGGAAGACAAAAGATGTCTGTAAAAAAAATGGCCGGGAAGTTTATGACAATTTCCCACTATTTCGTTTTTTTCTCTTGTTTTCCAAACATGCGCAGTGCCATAAGTCAGCATCAAAATACCCGAAGTCTTCAAATAATTTATTAGCTGTTGTTTTGACTGACGAATTTTTTCCAAAAGCAGCGACTTATCTTTATGTTTAAACGATCCATGATACTTTACAGCATGCCAATAGCCCTGATAAAAAATTAATTCTTCTTCTTTGCTTTCAAGATTTGCGGCATCAAAAATGGCGTGAATTGATATTGGATCAAACAGCGTTCCAAAGGGATTTATGGAAACGGGGAATTTGGCCGCGGCCATTCTTTCTCCAATATTTTGAGAGAAACAGGAACCTAGGGCTAAGATAGATTGAGGATGATCTATATTGAAGGTAGCTTTGGGAAAATCAATGGGGGTACGAAACATATCATTCATACTGGTTCAACGTTAGAAAAAATAAAATAACTCAGGTAAAAATACTATTTTCAACTTGTCAAAAATCTAAAAAATGTATGATCAATAAACAAACTTTTACCCAACCTACAAGTATAGAGGATTGGGTATCGGAGATAAAAAATGGCAATATAACTTTACTCAGCAAAGGTATTACCCTGTTGGAAAGTAAGTTGAAGCAAGATAAAGAAAAAGCGGATCAGATTCTTTCGTATTGTTCCCCTTATGGGAGCCTTTCTTCGTTAAGAATCAGTGTAACAGGCGCACCGGGCGTAGGAAAAAGTACTTTTATTGAGTGTTTAGGTAAAAAATGGACGGAAGAAGGTTTGAAAGTAGCTGTTCTGGCCGTTGACCCGAGCAGTAAAAACAGCAAAGGAAGCATTTTAGGAGATAAAACAAGGATGGAAAATCTATCTAAAAATCCCCTGGCATTCATCAGACCTTCCCCAACGGGAAACCTGCTTGGTGGGGTTAATAAAAACACAAGAGAAACAATTTTATTATGTGAACTAGCTGGCTTTGAACGTATTATTGTAGAAACGGTGGGTGTTGGACAATCGGAAACAACTGTCAGTGAAATGGTTGATTTTTTTATACTCTTATTATTACCCGGTGCAGGCGATGAATTACAAGGTATCAAACGAGGGATTGTTGAGATGGCCGATATGTTGGTTATAAATAAGGCAGATGGCAGTAATTTATTAAAAGTTACCGAAGCGATAACGGCCTACACCCTCGCTTTACATTTATTTCCACTCCGAAAAGATCAATGGGAACCATCTGTTTTACAATGTTCCTCCTTAGAAGAAACCGGATTTGAAGAAATTATGCAACAATTAATTTTATTTAGTTCAACTAATTATCGCAAAAATGAGTTATTGGATAAAAGAAAACGTCAAATTGGCTATTGGTTTGACCAATTAATTGAAGACAAATTACGAGAAGACTTTTTTTCTTTAGAAATGACAAAAGAAAAATATTTACATTTGAAGAATAGCGTTCTTTCGGGCGAAATGGTTCCCGGAAAAGCTTTGTTCCAACTTTTTAATTTAAAATAGTTTAATCATGAAAAACTTAACCTGGTCCGTTGGACTTATTGTTGCGGGATTAATTCTCCTTTTTGGTGGTTGCAACACCTATAATTCATTAGTTAACCTGGACGAAGATGTTGAAAATGAGTGGGGAAAAGTACAATCAGCTTACCAGAGAAGAGCCGATTTAATCCCTAATCTTGTCAATACTGTAAAAGGGGTGGCCAATTTTGAGCAAACTACGCTAACACAAGTGGTTGAAGCCAGAGCGAAAGCGACGAGCACAACGATTGACCCATCCAATATTACGCCTGAAAGCCTAAAAGAATTTCAACAGGCACAACAGGGACTTTCCTCATCTATTGGGAGGTTATTGATGGTCAGTGAAAATTATCCAGAATTAAAAGCGAGCAATAACTTTTTAGAACTACAAGCCCAATTAGAAGGAACTGAAAACCGTATAAAGGTGTCGAGAGACAACTTCAATGATGTAGTTACCACTTACAACAAAAAAGTTAGAAGATTCCCGGCTTCCCTATTTGCAGGAATTATGGGCTTTTCCAAGCGTGCGCAGTTTGAAGCTGCAGACAATGCACAAGATGCACCTACGGTCACTTTTTAGTTTTAATAAGTTATGGCAGATTTTAAATTAAGTAAAGAAGAAGAAAAGAAGATTATCGAAGCCATTCGATCTGCCGAAGGACAAACCTCAGGTGAAATACGCGTTCACATTCAGAAAACCTTAACCCTTCCTGTTTATGAGGAAGCGGCTAAGGTTTTCCTGAAGTTAGGTATGAATAAGACAGATCTTAGAAATGGCGTGCTTCTGTTTATAGTACCCACTAAAAAACAGTTTGCTATTTTAGGTGATTCCGGAATAAATCGGTTGGTGCCCGAAAATTTTTGGGCAGATTGCAAAGAATCAATTCACAACCATTTTTCTAAAGGTCAATTTAGTGAAGGTATTTGCGATACCCTTACTAAAATAGGTGAAAAGTTAGCTCACTTTTTTCCTGTTTCAAAGGACGATATTAATGAACTCAGCGATGAAATTACTTACAGCGAATAGAGCGTAAGTTTACATAACTTGAATTAAACTGCCATGTTCCAATTTTCATTTAAACGCTTTCTTTTGCTGCATTTATTCATCATTATTGGTGTTTATTATGGAAATGCGAAGGAAATACCTACTAAAAGTACCTTGCAGGTTTATGATTATGCTGCTATTCTGAAACCTAATGAACTTGAAATTTTACAAAAAGCATTAAAGGACTGGCAAGATTCTACCTCCATTGAAATGGCTGTAGTTATAGATAAATCACTGGAAGATGAAGATATTTTTGAATATTCTTTGAAAATAGCCCAGTCTTGGGGAATTGGTGATAAATCAACTAATAACGGGATTTTACTTTATATTTCCGCAGTAGACAAAAAAATATTCATGCATATTGGTCCCGGTTTACAAGGGGTTATTCCAGATGCTTTGGGTAAACGAATCATCGAAAATATATTAAAACCTGCTTTTCGGGAACAAAAATATGGGGAGGGTATTGCCTCAGCTATCCTAACATTGCAACAACTTGCTGCTGGAACCTATCAGGGCGGTAAAAATGAAGGCGTTGATGGTGCTTATGGATTCTTTTTTCTCCTATTTATTCTAATTTTTGTTATCTCTGTATTTTTTCTTTACCGATCTGCCAGTCGATCTCATACCTATTCGAGATCAGGTGATTACCATTCACCAGGAGGTATTTTGTTTTTCCCTGGTGGTGGCTTTGGCTCAGGTTCAGGTGGTGGTTATGATAACGATTCAGGTGGTTTTGATTTCGGCGGTGGCGGCTTTGATGGCGGTGGTGCCGGAGGAGATTGGTAGTACCATTTCTTAAAAAAATATTTACTTTTCAAAGATAATTACATCACCATCTCAAACTTATAGGTTATGAATTACAGAAATACCAAAGGATTACTGCTATTTTTTTTTCTTCACATCTTTGGTTTAGTCATAGCTCAAAATACGAGTACAGGTAATTGGGTGCAATATTTTGGAAATAAAAAAATAAATGAAAAATGGAATTGGTGGCACGAAGTTCAATATAGAAACTATAACGCCGTTGGAGATTTAGAACAATTATTGATTCGAACAGGCCTTGGTTATAACATCTCTAAAACAGATAATTTGCATTTAGGGTATGCCTATATTTTATCGGAACCCTATATTCCCGGTACTACCGATAAAAATACGTTGGTTGAACATCGTATTTATCAACAATTAGTTAATCGCAATACCTTTGGAAGAGGAACATTCATGACCAGACTGAGGTTAGAGGAACGCTTTTTTGCAGATGATTTTAAAGTCAGATTTAGAGCTATGAACTGGATAAACTATCCAATAAATAGTAAATCTATAACAGACAAAACAGTTTATCTTTCCGCATATCATGAAATTTTCTTGAACGGTAAAGGACCAACCTTTGACAGACTAAGGCTTTACGGCGCGTTAGGTTATTTTATAAATAAGAAAATTAAAGTTGAACTAGGCTATCTCTCGCAAATGCAAACAAATAAATCAAGAGGTCAATGGCAAATAGCCGCTTTTACAAACTACTAATACCTAAAATCAAATAATCCTCCATAAATAACTAATTATATCTTTTACTTTTGTTTTCTACTTCCAACAAAATTATATTTTGCATAACCTCTAATGCTTATCTATTAATACTACCAAATAGGTAGAATAATTTACTAATATATGGTTTTTACAAAACTATTTTAACCCTATTAAAGATTATAATACAATATATTGTTAATATAGCATCATTTATAGTTAAAATGATAGTAGCTAAACGCAAAATATGTGCCTAATTTTGTTCTGTTATTATCGCATTAATTATAACCCAAAACAATAAGCACATGAAAACACTTCTTTTATTTATTTCTATGGTGTTAATCACGCCTCATTTACAGGCATCGCTTGATGTTTCACCCATCAGTGGCACAAAGAAAATTTCTATTTCTCTTAGTGAACTTAAAAATCCTGCAAAAATTGAATTATTGGATCAACAAGGAATTATATTAACCTCGACAAAAGTAAAATCAATAAACTATCAAAGTATTTTCGATTTAACGGTATTGCCAAAGGGGAAATATTTTCTTTCTATTCAATTAGGAACTAAAGAATGGGTGCAGCCCATACAGCTTGAAGCAGACAAGGTAAATATTGATAAAAAAGCGATTAGGGAATATTTTAGCCCGGTTTTTCATTCAAATGGAAATAAACTGGACTTAGTGTTATTGAATCAATTTTTAAGTCCTGTAGAAATCCATATTTTAAATGAAAATGGGCAAGCTGTTTTTAACGAAAAATTAGGCAGTGTTTTAAGGGTTGAAAAAAGATTTGATTTAAGCACACTGGAGTCAGGCACTTACACAATGATAGTAAATGCCCATGACAGAAATTATTACCATACCATAAGACAATAATTTTCCTGGTTGATAGTTAATAAAAAGTATCAAAAAAAGAGTACTTTTGCAACAAAATTATTGAACCCATGAAAATTAGCATTTATTTTTTTACTGCAATACTTTCTTTGGTTATTATCTCTTGCGTTCCTGACAATAAACCGGAGGAAAAAGTAGATAATTCTAAGCCAAAAACGATGGTTTATACGCCAGAAGGCTTTATGATTGAAAAAGTGCCTGATGCAATTCCTAAAGTACCCGATTTACCTGTTAAAAAAGCTGGCATAGCAGATTTTGTAGGTAGTTTTTATAATGAGGACTATCCAAACAGAGAATGGAAAAAATTAGTCATAAAGGATTTAGGAAACGGTAAAGTAAATGTTCACGTTGG
This sequence comes from Bacteroidota bacterium, assembly GCA_017858735.1. GTDB lineage: Bacteria > Bacteroidota > Bacteroidia > Chitinophagales > Saprospiraceae > BJGN01. The sequence continues at coordinate 15,779 of JAFMBH010000031.1, read as the reverse complement.
TGGGCGTGAATCTAATGGAGTTCCGGTTTGTAATTTCAAATATGATGGAGTTTATAAAGACGGACATATCATTGTTCCCATTCAACCACAGGGAATGGACGGTATCAGAATCACCATCCAAAGAACAAACAAGGGGGAAATGTATGTGAATGCAAAAGGACCTGAAGAAGACGCATACCGGGCAATGGAATTATTCTGCAGGGTTTACACTACTATATCTGGTTATTACAGAACCGTTCCAGGAAAAAGTTAAGCTTTTAAAATATTGGTTTTCAAGGAGGATTGTCACACACTAGTGGCAATCCTCTTTTTGTTTTATGCCATTTATTTTCCCTTATAATTTGTAATTTACCGATTACAGTGGGTTGGAAAAGGCGTATAAGTGTCCTATCCAAATTCGATACTACCTCCTATTTTTATGAAAGGTTAAAGGTCGTAGAAAATAAGACTTAGTCATTTATTTCTTATTTTAAACTGCGGTTAAGGGTGTATTTGTAATAATGCAGGGGGAGAGCGTACAACCTCTCCCCTTGATTTTTGTAAGTTATATATATTCAACGATTTAACTGTTAAAAATTTGTTCATTTAATTCTGATTCAAAAATAAACCTTTATTTATGGAAGAACTTATCGCACTCGTTAAATTATTCAAAACTATGCCCGGTAATGCCAAGGCAAGATTATTAAGAAATGGACAGGACAAATTAAAAGTCATGTACGATTTCATGGAAAACATAAACTGCGGAAAATTTACCTCTGATGAAGATGCCAGCAAACATTATTTTAACACCACACCAAGGAATACTAAATATTATTCATTAAAAAAAAGATTGCGAGACAAACTATTAGCATGGATTTTAAATGCAGAAAATCCCTATTTAAAATATGAAGAATTAGAATATGCTATAATATCCTTACATAGATTAAGTGCTCAGGCCGGCATATTGAATAGCATCGGAGTTTATGGTTCAGCCAATAAAATAAATATTAACATATTAAAAATAGCTGCAAAATTTGATTTAACTGAATTTGGAGAAAAGGCGGCTCGTAATGTCAGAGACTTTTATGCCCTCAGAGAACTGAATCTATCAAAATTTAATTTTTATAATACCCTTCTTGAAAAATTAACTGCTGAAAGCACAGTAGGACATCTTGCTGATGAATTATATGCAAGTTTTATGATTGCTTTTCACTCGAATAAAAAAAATCGAAGTATACTGGGAAATATAGTTGCCAAATACATTTTACGATTTGAGAAGTTGTTGCTACTTAATGACTCTGAAAAAATCAAACAACTTATAAGTAAAATCAACATTTTAGCATTAATCTCAGAAAAAGAATTTCAATCCGCCCTTTATAAAGTTTCAGAAAACCTGGTTAATTTAGAAAAAACACCCTATCAACAAAATGTCCTTAAAAATGAATTAATTCAACAAAAAATGGTTTGTTATCTTAATCTTAAACAGTTTGATGAGGGAAAAAAAGTAGCTGAAGATTTAGTATTCATGCACACTACCTCCAGTGAAATAACTTTAGAAAATGAGGAAATAAATTTTTTACTTTCTTTACATGATCAGCACTACAATGAAGCTGCTGGCGTTTGGTTAGATGTTTCAAATAAAGGCTTACTTAAAAATATCCATGGCATTATTCGTGAAAAATGGGAGACCTATAAGATTTATTTATATTTCCTTCATTCTACGGGGGAGATTACCATAGATTTTTCAAAGACCATATTTAAAGGTTTCAGACAGGCAAAATTTTTCAATACTGTCCCCAATCTTAATAAAGATAAAACTGGTATGAATGTTTCCATTTTGGCCATAGAGTATATATTATGTCTTACCCAAGGTAAATTTGATAAAATAACCGACAAATATGAGGCTATGTTTAAATATTCGTACAGATATCTGCGTGAAGAGGAAAGTCTGAGAAGCTACAATTTTATTCGTTTATTGCTACTCATTCCCAATTGTGCTTATAATTGGAAAACTATTTCCGAGCGTGGTGAGCAAATGCTAAGAAAAATATCCTCCCACCCAAATATTGAGTCTTCCATTAAATCAGGTCCGGAAATAATTCCGTATGATGTTCTTTGGAAGCTAATAAGCAAACATACGCCCCATCGCAATTTTAAATTCTGACTAAATTTTTTTCGATAAAAAGCGTCGAACAGCTTCTTTAGTTATAACTTAAACAACCCTTTTCGTAGGGTGAAATTCTGGAGACTACCCTTTGAAAGTCCTCTTTTATTGCCGTTCTATTTGTATATTTGCGTTTCGAACAAAAAACTATGTCAAAGATAAAACGTCATTTAATTACCTCCGCTTTACCTTACGCCAACGGGCCGCTTCATTTAGGCCATTTAGCTGGCGCCTATTTACCCGCTGATATTTATGTTCGGTATCTACGACTTCTTGGAAAAGACGTTTTATGGGTTTGTGGTTCCGACGAGCATGGTGCTGCCATTACCATCAGAGCAAAAAAAGACGGTGTGTCCCCCAGGGTAATTATTGATAAATATCATGCGCTCAATAAAAATACTTTCGATGCATTAGGTATTTCATTTGATTTTTATCATAGAACGAGTGAGGAAATTCATCATAAAACATCTCAAGATTTTTTTACAAAACTCTACGAAAAGGGGGATGAATTTATTGAAAATGTGGTCGAGCAATATTACGACGTTGCCTTTAATCAGTTTCTCGCCGATAGATATATTACCGGAACATGCCCAAAATGTGGGCATACTGAAGCTTATGGCGACCAGTGTGAGTCCTGTGGCTCTACGCTTTCACCTACTGAATTAGTAACGCCGAAGTCAGTTCTAAGCGGAGAAACTCCTATCCTAAGGGAAACAAAACATTGGTATTTCAGGCTTGATAAACATGCAGACTGGCTTAAAGAATGGATAGAAACGGGTGTTCTTGATGGAAAACAACATCATGATCCAAGTTCCTGGCGAAAGCATGTGACCGGTCAGTGTTTATCCTGGTTAAATTCAGGCCTTCAACCTCGCTCTATTACACGAGATTTAGATTGGGGCATTAGCGTGCCTCTGAAGGACGCGGAAGGCAAAGTTTTATATGTATGGTTTGATGCTCCGATTGGTTATATATCAGCGACAAAACAATGGGCGCTGGAAAATGGAAAAGACTGGGAATCCTACTGGAAAGGGGGAGATGAAGTGGAACTTATTCACTTCATTGGAAAAGATAATATCGTTTTCCATTGTATCGTTTTTCCCGCTATGCTTAAAGCACACGGCGATTTTGTCCTCCCCAGAAATGTCCCTGCAAATCAATTCCTTAATTTTGAAGGACAAAAGTTTTCAAAATCCAGAGGGTGGGGCTTAGAGCAACATGAATATTTGCAAGAGTTTGCCGATTTTCCAAACAAGGAAGATGCTTTGAGATATGCCCTGCTAAGAACCCTTCCTGAAAATAAAGATAGTGATTTCAAATGGGACGAATTCGTAGATTTTCATGATAAAGATCTGGCAGATAACCTCGGTAATTTCTTAAACCGTGTCATGGTTCTTTCCCATTCTTATTTCAATGGGGTAGTCCCTCCAACTCCTTCCCATTGGGCCGAACCCTTACAGCGGGTTTTTGACATCGTTGAACAATGGAAAAACGAAATGGAAAAATTTTCTTTCAAGGCAGCATCACAATCCTTTATGGATGTATCGTCCTGGGGAAATACTTATCTACAGGAAAATGCGCCCTGGTCTTTGTTTAAGGCAAATCCAACAGATCCCCTGATTGCTGAAATTATGTTTACAGGATTGCAGGTATCAGCGATTTTATCTATTATGGCCGAACCGTTTATCCCCTTTACTTCAAAACGGATAAACACCATGTTAGGCTTAAGCGCGCTTCCTGCCGAGTCATTAAGGTTGTTTTTAAATGAATCTGTTAAACAACCATTCATAAGCTCCGGAAGCTTATTGGGCACGCCCGAAGTATTATTTCCAAAAATAATAGACAGGAAGGATACCTCAAGATTGACTATCATTGAAAAGCAAAAAGCAAAATTACATGCTATTATGGAAGAAGAAAAAGATACCTCTTTCCCTCCTTTAAAACCAAATATTACGTTTGACGATTTTGCAAAACTAGACTTAAGATCAGGTATTATTCTTGAGGCCGCCGCGGTACCAAAAGCGGACAAATTACTCGTGTTAAAGGTAGATTTAGGTTTTGAAATAAGAACCATCGTTAGTGGTATTGCCTTACACTTTTCTCCCGAAAGTTTAATTGGTAAAAAGGTCGTGGTGGTTGCCAATTTAGAGCCGAGGAAATTACGAGGTATTGAATCGCAGGGTATGTTATTACTCGCCGAAAGAGGAACGGGAGAACTTGTTTTCGTTGGTGCTGACCAGCCAATGGAGGGAGGTTGGGTAGTAAAATAATAAATCCTTTATTGATTTATACCCAATAAAGGATTCAATTATATATTCTTTAAGGGAAATGAGAAGAGACCTAACTCCATTATCTCATTGGAGGACGACGTCTTTTACCTTTGCCTGCTCCAGCAACTCTCATGGTTTGACCGATAGCCCCCATTCTGGAAGCACCCTGGTTAGCCAAAGATTTTTCGAACTGCTTAATTTGTTCCTTTAATGTACTTTCTGTAACTCTAAGCTGCTTTATCGTTCTCATGTGAATTTCTGCTACCTTCCACTTCCCTTTGGATGCTGAAATATTTGCAAGTTGCAATTCTATCATAGCCTTCTCATTATCAGAGGGTAACTCTATGGCTTGTGCTTTCTTCAAATAAATCTCTCCCTCATCAATATTTTTCTTTGCTATTAAAACAGAGCCTTTTAACAGATAAAAATAGGCTCTATTTGTTGTGTACAGCCAATCTGGCTTTAACACCAGATTAAGTCTTTTTTCCGTAGCATCATAATCGCCCATTTGCATTAGATTAGACGCAGATTGTACGGTTCCTAAAAATACATATCCAGCAATTAAAATGGGAAGTGCCAGATAAAATGGAAAAGCATACCAAAATCCCAGATAAACATTCAGTAGTATGGCCACTGGAATGAAAAGTGCAATTAATGCAAATCGTAAATAAATATTGATCGACAACATAATTTTCAGTTTAGCGCGAATATAAGATTAATGAGGCAAGAATTAGTCAAATAGAACTAAAAAAGACGTTTAATTAATTAAAAACTACGTGTTAAGCCAGAACCGATGTTGTCGTAAAAGGAATTAATGTAATTTTCTAAATCTATCTTTACATACATTTCAAGCCCTTTTTGTTTTTTTATTAAATTAATAAAAGCGGGCTTTAAAGCAATGAATTTTTGAATCTCACTTTGGTATAATGAATCACTCTCGTCTGCTTCGAGAAGTAATCTATCCCTGATTTTTTTTTGTTTGTAATCTACATTAGGCACAGCATAAGAAACATTGACAAATCCTGAAAAATCAAAATCATAAGGAACTATATACATTTTCCCGTTTTTCTTCGATTTGTATATGTCCATATTTTTTGAAATGGCCGTTGACCAATCTACATTACCAATCAGATACTGGAAAAGCCCATGTGTCCTAAAATTACTATCGTCGAAATTAGATCGGGGAAGATTAAACGTATCTTTCATTTCACTTAAATCATGCCTTTTCTCGAAAGATGATTTATCCTCTAATAAAAGAGCCATTCCTACTATTTTATTATCACTTTTGGTGTCTTGATAGGTTATTTTTAATAGTTTGGACCTATAACTCAATGGGGAAACCTGTTGATACAACTGATATGCAAGGAACTCTTTAACCATATTTACGTCCCCTTCTTCACCCTCTAAACAGTGCGTTACTAATTTATATTCATCTGCTTTCGATAATCCATTATCGCTTAATTCTGATTTATTGAAATTCAACTTGAGCGGAGGAAAGCCGCACATGCGACGTCTGTATTTACCGCGTAAATTAATATTTACTGAAAAACTTAGATTTTTTCCTGCGGCAGATTTAAAAACGAAAGTGCCGCCAATTTTATTCTCATTGTATCTATCGTTGATTAATGAATCAAGATTCAAGGAGATGCTAACAGATATGTAATTCTTTCCTTCCAGGAGATCAAAAAGAGTAGGCTTAGCAAAAGAAATGCTTCCTGCCAGACTAATGGCAGAAAGCAATCCAAAAAATATACAATAAATAAAATTATTTTTCATTAAAAGCTATTATCGCCTCCATCATCTTTTAGATCCCGGTTATTAATCCTTTTTGCTCTTTCCTTAGGCGCTTTAAAATCAAGCTTACCAAAACGATAACTAAAATTGATACCATAAGATCTTTGAGCGAAGGCATTCTCACTACGTTGATAGAAATTCGTGCCCTCCAATTCGTTAATGAAACGCAAATCACGGCTAAACGGTTGAACGGCTACGATACCAATAGAACCTTTTTTCTTCCAAATATCTTTTTGAATAGCGAAGCTTATCCGTTGATAAGATGCTCTTGTTCCCTGCAAACTGGCACGTGGAGAACTATAAAAACCATTTACTTCAAATTTGAAATTTGCAGGCAAAGTAACCGTAGAACTTAAATTACCATTCCATACAATGGCTTCATTGGTAAGTACTCTTCCATCAATATTTCCAGAAACATTGTAGAGAGATACATTGACACCACCGCGAAGAGATAATTTATCTTTTATGTTTGCTGAACTGAACAAATTCACTCCATAATTTCTGTTTATTCCTATATTTCTGAAGGAATTTATACTTACGCCTTCTTTAGATATCGTTAAAAAAGATTCAATAACGTCATTTGTCTGCCTATAAAAAATACCAGAGTTAATTACTATTCCCTTAACAAAAGTGCTGTAATTTATCTCATACTGATCTGTATTTTCAGGTTCAACCTCTGGATTTCCAACGGTTACATCTCTGGGGTCTTCAATCTCTACATAAGGATTTATGTATCTTAAACTTGGACGCTGAATTCTTTTTGCGTAAGAAAACTTAATATTTGAAAGACTATTTAACTTTCTGTTTAAAGTTACACTAGGCAGAAAGTTATCGTAAGTATTAGTAAAAGACACCTCGTTTTTATCGTAATCCCCATTCAAAAAAGTAGACTCGTATCTTGAACCCGCTATCAATCCCCATTTATCTCCCAACTTTAAATTTACAGAGGCATAGCCAGCCATTACATTTTGTACATAAAAGAAAATATCCGACCTGGTGATGTCTGTTACGAAATTTTTCAAATCGTTACTATAATTTTTATAGGCAAAATCACTATCTATATCTCTTAAAATCAGTTTAGTACCTGTTTCTAAAGTTATTTTTTTATTAATGGGCAAGACGTAATCTATTTGGAAAGTATTCTCCAGATTAATACCCGCATTATCATTTTTTGTATTTAAACTTAGACCGGGATCATTTCCGCTTTGAACAATCTCGTTTGTCTGATCTGACACATCCCCAGAAACCTGAAAGGCGAAGATTAACTCATGTCCTGCCGTTTTGAATGTTTTTCTATAATCTGTTGACCAGTCAAAGCCTCCTCTAATAGAAGCATTAGAACTATTTCTGGTATAAATCTGGTTTACTCCAAAATTAGGATCTGTGTAAGTTGCATCGGTAATATTTTCACCAGAACGACCAAAGCCTCTAAATGATACTGAGGAATTGATACTATTGTATGCATTTAAATCATAAAAAGCGGATAAGGTAACTCTGGGTCCATAAAAAGAACTTGAACCTGTGGATGTTTGTGACAAAATTTTTGGCAATACACCGCTTCTGTCCTCTCTGTAAAAAGAAGAGAATGAGGGTCTTGGCCAATTAAACCAACCGCCACCATTCAGATTTAAACCAAATCTTCCTTTAGCATAATTCATGCTCAATGAGCCGTTATTTGACCTTGTTCCAACTGAAGAGTTTATGGAACCTGTAAAGCCATCCACTGACTTGCGCTTAGTAATAATATTGACTATACCGGCAGTTCCTTCTCCGTCGTATCTGGCTGACGGCGAAGTTATTACCTCTACACTTTTAATTTGATCCGCTGGAATCGATTTCAAGGCATCTCCGGGATTACCGGAAAAAATACCTGAAGGCTTCCCGTTAATCAATATTTGAATATTACTTGAACCCCTCAACGATAAATTTCCCTCCGCGTCAACGGCCAGTAATGGCACCCGTTGTAGCACGTCAGCCGCGTTACCTCCTGCTGTTGTTAAATCTTTTTCAGCATTATAAACCAGCTTATCTATTTTATTTTCGATAGCACCCGCCTCACCAGTTACCTCTACGGCTGAAAGATCTATACTTTCACTGGCAAGAAATAAACTTCCCAAATCTGCGTCTGGTTTTTGAGGAGTAAGTTCTATATCTGATGTTAATGTTGTTTTATACCCTATGAAAGAGAGAGATAAACGATATTTACCAGCTTTAAGATTTAAAAACTTAAAGGATCCTTTTTCATCTGTTGTAGTCCCATCTTTTTGTGCCCCTGTTTTAGCATCTATTAGAACGACTGTGGCAAATTCGACCACTGAACGGGCTGTTGAATCAAGTACAACACCCATAATTTTACCCGTAACACCTACATTTTGAGAAAAACCACCTGAAGGAACAACACCCGGAGGCTGAGCAAATAACTTTACAAAAGAAGTAACAGCTAAGAAGGTAAACAAAAATCTAAGATTCATAAGTGTTTGTTAATTTGAAGTACGATTTAATTTCAACCTTCTTTAATATCTTATTACCAAAAATTGTTTATTCTAAATCAGATTAATAGCTAATAAGTACACAATAATATGCCGAACAACTTAAAACAAAGTTGAACGACAGAAAATAATTGAGGGTAAAAGTTATCTCTTTTGTTTGAAAATTACGGTAGCTAGAGGCGGAAGATTTATTTCAATGAACTGGATTTGATTATTCCAAACACCATCAATCGTATGTTTTGGTTGATTTTCATGATGTCCTGAACCAGAGAACAAATGACTATCGCCATTCAGGCATTCAATCCAGGTACCACTTAAAGGCACGCCCAATTTAAAATTTGACCTTGAAACGGGGGTCAAATTATGAATTACGACCAAGCAGTCATCCTGTTCGGAACCCTTTCTAATAAAGGATAAGATGCTTTGTCCGGAATTGTTATGGTCAATCCATTCAAAACCTTCAGGTTCAAACTGTTTTTCATAGAGCGCTTTTTCGCCTTTATATACACGATTTAGTGCTTTAACCCATTCTTGAATCCCTTTATGGAAATGGAACTGTAATAACCACCAATCCAGGCCACGTTCGATATTCCATTCAGCCGTTTGACCAAATTCTCCCCCCATAAACAACAGTTTTGTTCCAGGGTGAGTGAACATGTAACCAAAAAGCAATCTTAAGTTAGCAAAACGTTGCCATTCATCTCCAGGCATTCTATTTATAAGTGACCCTTTTCCATGAACCACTTCATCATGGGACAGGGGCAGCTGAAAATTTTCTGTAAAACCATAAACCATAGAGAAAGTAAGTTCACTATGATGATGTTTTCTATAGATAGGATCTTTTTTAAAATAATCGAGAGAATCGTGCATCCAACCCATCATCCATTTTTGTCCAAAGCCTAAACCTCCGGAAAAGGTAGGTCTTGAAACACCTGGCCAAGCTGTTGACTCCTCGGCGATAGTGTGAGTGTCCGGAAATTCCCTATAAATGGTTTCATTAAACTCTCTGAGGAATGCAATGGCTTCGATATTTTCTTTTCCTCCGTAACAATTTGGCAACCATTGACCTTCCTCTCTGGAATAATCCAGATACAACATAGAAGCTACAGCATCGACTCTCAAAGCATCGATATGATAGTACGTCATCCAATACAACGCATTGGAAATAAGGAAATTACGAACTTCGTTGCGACCATAATTAAAGATGGCGCTCCGCCAATCGGGGTGAAAACCCTGTCGGGGATCGGCATGTTCATATAAATGAGACCCATCGAACTGGGCTAATCCATGAGCATCTGTAGGAAAATGGGATGGTACCCAATCCAAAATGACCCCAATACCTGCCTGATGGAGAGCGTCAACTAAAAACATAAAATCTTGTGGCGTCCCAAAGCGGCTACTTGGTGCAAAATATCCGGTAACCTGATAGCCCCACGATGGGAAATATGGATGTTCCATAACGGGAAGCAATTCCACATGAGTGAAACCCATTTCGACCACGTACTCTACAAGTTCGACGGCCAATTCTCTATAACTCAATGAGAATAAGTGATCTGAAGACTTTCTCCATGATCCGATATGTAATTCATAAATAGACCAGGGTTGAGGATTACGAGCAATTTCCTTTCTACGTTCCAGCCATTGGTTATCATTCCAGTCATATTCTAAGTCCCAAACTACCGACGCAGTATTTGGAGGAATCTCCCAGAAATAGGCATAGGGATCACCCTTTTCAAGACGACGACCTTCTGCAGAAACAATGGCATATTTATATAAATCTCCCTTTTGTATACCAGGAATAAACCCCTCCCAGATACCCGAACTATCTAATCTTGGGAATAATAAATGACTTTGCGTATTCCAGTAATTGAAATTCCCAATAACAGAAACCTGTTGTGCATTGGGAGCCCAAACGGTAAATTGGACACCCGCCACACCGTCAACGCTGAGTATTTTGCTTCCAAATTTGTCGAAAGTCTTGTGATGCTTTCCAGATTTGAAAAGATATATATCATACTCGGTAAGTAAACTCCCCGGGAGAACCTGTCCCATATTGTCATTATTTAAGAACGCAGGACAAAACTAAACAAACCAAGCGGTTATTTTTTATATAATTTGTTAAAACATTATAAAGACCCAATTATTTTCCAACAGTTGGAATAATCAACCCTCTTCCTCCGGCTTACCCATCTGGTTATCCTCTTCCATTTTATGGAATAACTCGCTGAGTCGGTACATTTCATCTAATGTATCATCTAAATAAAAATCGATTTCGGGAATCCTCCTTACCCATTTTTTAATCCTTGAACCCAGTGCTTGTCTGAGTCTGATTTTTTCCTCTTCGAGCAATAATAATGGTTCTTGCTTGTGCTCCGTGTTAAAAATACTTAGATAAATCTTTGCTAAGCCAAGATCAGGCGTCATTTTTACTTGAGTAACCGTAACTAATATGGTGTTTCCATATATGTAGCTTCCCTCTTGCTGAAGTATTTGGCTAAAATTTCTCTTAACCAGTTCTCCCGTTTGCTGTTGTTTTATCGTTTCCATTCGGCAAAAATAAGTATTTTCTGAATTTCGATGTAATGTATCTTTGTTTTAACCTATTTTTGACCTCAATTTTTCTATTATGACAGAATTCCTTTCCAGCCCCATTGCCTTTCTTAAAGGAGTAGGACCGCAACGCGCCTCCTGGCTGAGTAAGGAATGGGAAATACACAGAATTCAGGATTTATTACAACTTTACCCATACAGACACATCGATAGAACGCAGATTATATCTATAAAAGATTGTAGGGAAGAAGGCGCTTTTGTTCAGATTAAAGGCATACTCCGAAGACTTGAACAACTCGGTGAAGGGTCTAAAAAAAGACTGGCAGGTGTACTAAGAGATGAAACCGGAGCCATAGATCTCATTTGGTTTACCGGCATTTCATACCTCTACAAACAATTTGTTATCGGTCAGGAATACATCCTATACGGAAAACTTCAATCTTTTCGAGACCAATTTTCTATTTCTCACCCCGAAATGGAACCTTTGTTAACTGAAAATCAAGCGCTACCCTCTTCTTTTTACCCCATGTACTCCGGCACAGAAAAAAGCTCGAAAATAGGTATTGATAACCGGTTTTTAAGGAAAGTTATAAAAGGTATTATTGAACGATTACAAATAGACTCGTTACCAGAAGTCCTCCCCTATCACATTATAAAAAATCATAATTTAATATCATCCCTTCATGCCTTTGAGTGGATTCATTTTCCAAAGAACCAAAATGAGTTGGACGCAGCCACAACGAGACTAAAGTTTGAGGAATTATTTTTTTTACAATTAAGTCTGCTTCAACTAAAATTCAACCGACGAGAAACCGTTATTGGCTATAATTTTACTAAAATAGGTGATTATTTTAATACTTTTTATCACCAGATGTTAGCTTTCGAATTAACAGATGCACAAAAAAGAGTACTAAAGGAAATAAGGCGGGATTTAGCGACGGGCAAACAAATGAATAGATTACTTCAGGGCGACGTAGGCTCTGGAAAAACCGTTGTTGGATTTATGACCATGCTTATGGCTTTAGATAATGGTTTTCAAGCCTTATTAATGGCCCCTACTGAAATATTAGCTCAACAGCACTACGCAGGATTATCCATTTTCGGAGAACAACTTGGTATTCAGGTGGCCTTTTTAACAGGTAGTGTAAAAGGGAAAAAGCGAAATGAAGTGTTAGCGGGCCTTGAAAATGGGGACATTGCCATAGTTATTGGAACACATGCCCTTTTGGAAGATCCCGTTCGCTTCAAAAACTTAGGCCTGGCCATTACGGACGAACAGCACCGATTTGGCGTAGAACAGCGAAGTAAATTATGGCACAAAAGTAAACCATACCCTCCTCATGTGCTGGTTATGACAGCCACACCTATTCCAAGAACGTTGGCTATGACCGTTTATGGCGACCTCGATATTTCTGTTATTGATACTTTACCACCAGGCAGAAAACCTATACAAACCGTACATAAAAATGAAAACCACAGACTTTGGCTGATAGGATTTATGAAAGAACAAATCAAAGCGGGAAGACAAATTTATGTGGTTTATCCTCTTATTGAGGAATCTGAAAAAATGGATTTAAATAATTTAATGGAAGGATTCGAGTCTCTTTCCAGAGAATTTCCTAATCCAAATTTTGGTATTAGCATGGTTCACGGCAAAATGAAGCCCGCAGATAAAGAATGGGAAATGCAACAATTTGTAAAGGGAAATAATCAAATCATGGTGGCAACAACAGTGATTGAAGTGGGCGTAAACGTTCCTAATGCCTCGGTCATGATTATTGAAAATACCGAACGTTTTGGACTTTCCCAACTTCATCAGTTACGAGGTCGTGTTGGCAGAGGAGCTGAACAATCATTTTGCATTCTTATGTCCTCATTTAAATTATCAGCCGACAGCCGGGAAAGAATCAATACCCTTGTGAGAACAAACAACGGATTTGATATTGCTGAAGCAGATTTAAGATTAAGAGGTCCGGGAAATTTGGACGGCAAACAGCAAAGTGGCACCATTCAATTAAAGTTGGCAGACCTTTCTAAAGATGGAGCCATTTTGGACATAGCGCGTGAAGAAGCGCTGGCCATTTTAAACATAGATCCTACGCTCTCGCAAATAGAACATAAAGGCCTGAAATATACGCTTAATCAAACAAAAGAGGCACTAAGAGGTTGGGGCCGGATAAGCTGATATATACAGATCAATGTCTAAAATTATCTCATTTTTTACCTTTACCATACCCATTAAGGCCGTCGGTGGCGTAAGTCCGAAATCGGTTAATAACAAACTTTTCTTTGCCGTAAATCGGTAAATATTACTAAAAGGTTGTGAAATAGTAACAAGCAAATCAATCTTTCGTTTCATCCCTGCCAATGTCAAATAGGCTTCCGTAGCAATTGGACCTGTTAGTTTCCAGCGGGCATTTATGCTGTGAATAGGAATCAAAACCTGAGAAATACTCAGCGTAATCGTTGGATAATGTTCCGCTTTAAGCGTCTGATACATATCCCTATTCATAATCTTGTGCCTGCAATCCAAACTTTTGGTTAAAACCGTCAACGCTGCCTTTTTGAAATTTATCTTTTGGGTTTCTGAAGAACTCTCCGCATTAAATCCAACCACAGAAGCAGGTGGTGCACAATAACATTGAAAAGAATTTACATTGGTTTTTCCTTGTATTTGTAGCATACTTTGTGGCTGAACCAATACTTTAATGAATTGCCCAGTGACTAAGTGGCTAAAATAGAGATAAGCAAAGATTAGTATTATTATCCTTCTCATATTTGAAAAATAAAAATTCCGCACCGGGTTATATTTTCGGAGCGGAACTGCCTATGGTAATCATGTTAAGAATTAGAATCCTATAACCGCTTCTATCATCACACCTTTGAATTCGCCGCCTGCATAAACATGTGTGCTTGGATAATCAATGTATTTTTGATTTACCAGTTCTGCTTTTAGCATTAGATTTTTGCTGGGCAACCAACCCGCTGAGAAAGAAGTCCTCTTTATACTTATATCCGCTGCAAATCCTGGCAGTCTTCCTCCTGTACTGTTATAGCGCGCACCAATAAATGCCTGCTCCTTAGGAAGGAATCTGTAAACCCCTTCTACAGCCATTTGACTGAATGTTCTGGTATCGGTCTCTGCATTGGTTTTTCCACTCGCTCTTTCATAGGTTGCAAATACTTCCATTCCCTTATATTTCACAAAAGGAGATACTTGAAAAGTCATTATTTCGTTAGATAAACCAGGATTTATTCTACCTGAAGTAAATCTACCCGTTGTTGTCGTAGCTTCCGCAAGTCCTGTAGCTCCTTTGATAAACTCTGGTTCCATGGCAAAGTAATATCTTGATCCTGTTCTATCACCACTAAATAAAGTGTTTCTTACCGTTCCTGAATTCTGATAGAAAGAGGCGGATAAACGGAAACGTAAGTCCGTAAATTGTTTATCGAAAGCAGCTTTAAAATATAAGGACGGATTCTTTTTTGTGGTCGTTGTAGAATAATCCTTTATGTCGCCATTGATTAATCCTCCTGTCATACCCGCCATGAGCATTACATTATCCATTGGAAAAGCATAAATTTCTGTTCCAATTTCTGTGGTAAACGCGTCCATTATATAGTTACCAACAAAAGGATTGAACATAGCATTGCCATTATCTGTGCGACGAAATTGCTGATCGCCGTAATTAGGCATAAAATGTCCTATTTTCACCCTAAAATTGTTAGTAAACCAGTCAGGAGAGTTAAACATTGGCAACTTATCTATTTGGATATACCCGCCTTTAACCCAAAATTCATTGTGGTGACGTGAAGACATGTAGTTCTCTAAAGAAATACGAATCCCATCTTCAATCTGAATATCAAAATTCAAATTGGCCGTTGCCAGGTTAAAACCTACGCCTAATGGATATAAAGCATTAGCGTTAAATGTCTTACCTCCAGATGTAAAATTTGAAGCGTCGGCATTATTGCTATGGGAAATACCCTGAAACTGTTGAGTAAATCCGCCTCCCACTCTTACATGTAATCCATTAAAAGTAGCCGTATTGTTTTTTGAAGGCTCAAATACATTTATTCCTCTCTGATCCCAAAAGCGATAATACTGTAATTCAGTGCTTTGTGCGGAAATAAATCCGAAGAAGAATAAACCTAAAAGGCTTGTAAAAAGGTGTTTAGAATACGTTCTCATCATTGTGAATTTTAATGTTATGATTATCATGGTGCTATTCACCATTTAATTTTTTTCTAAAGTGACGTCGAATGAAACCGTTACTTCCTCTCCTACGACCACCGTTCCCATCAAAGCCTTTGGAGGTTCTATACCATAATTTGGGAGTACAATAGCATGCTTTCCTTTGAAGTGTAATTTGCCGGTGCTATCCATATTACCTTCAACTTGCATGGAAATAGCTTTTTTTACGCCAGCTATTTGAAGATTTCCTTTGACTTTAATGGAATACCCACTGGATGTTTTGGTAATGGACTCGGTGGACTGAAAAGTATAAATTACATTGGGATGCTTATCTGACT
>JAFMBH010000107.1 GCA_017858735.1 Bacteroidota bacterium | reverse complement strand
TTAAAGATGAAACAAGTACCTTCAAATTAATGCCAGGAGATAAGATAATGGTAAGGAGTAATAAAAATCTCGCTGCCACAAAAACCGTTTTCTTATCTGGAAATATACAACGGTATGGGAACCATTTTTCAGACAAACAACCTTATTTTCTATCTGATTTGATATTGGATGCAGGCGGCCTTACCCTAGATTCAACGATTTTGCATGGAAAGCTGAAAAGAAATATAAAGGGGAGTTTTGAACAACCATTTAATCTTCAATCAGCACTTAATTTTCCCCATAACGTAAATTATGACCCTATTTTGCAGCACAATGATTCAGTATATATAGAGGAAATAAATAATATCGTTTTTTTAGAAGTGCCTGATTACAAACAATTTGGAATGGATACCTCCATGCAATTTATCCCGGTTGCATTTAAAGGTAATTATGGGGTCAAATGGTATTTGCATCAATTTGGTGGACCAATTCTAACATCGAAAATCAATGGGACGGTTACTATTTCAAGATTGACTGGAGAATTGATATCTGCAAACTTAAAGGATTTGTCAAAAAACGGGTTAAAGGTAATGTCAGGTGATATCATTAAAGTGTCGGCAGAAAAAAGACCAGATAGCCGGGGAAGAAACCAAATCGATTGGGGTAAAATAACAGATAGAATATTAGGCATAACGACTTCTCTTTCTCTTTTTCTGGTATATCTGAATAGATGAAAACAATAGCTGACAGCCCTAAAGACGAAAATATACCCTTGAAGCCTACTAATACCATTACCATAGATTATTTGGTAGTTGTATTAGTGGTATGGTATGATCAGATGTTAAAAAATAAGTTTACATTTTTATTGTTTTTCGTCATCGGAGGGGTTGTAGGATTTTCCTATGCTCATTTTCTTAAAAAGGTACAATATTTATCCCGGCTTACTTTTGTGATTGACAGACCGTCTGTTAATTCGGAAGAGGAGCATCTTTTGCATTATTCTGGGGTGAATACGACGGGTAATCCATCCTCAAAGCTGTTAAATGGCGATAATCTTCGAATTATTCTGCAATCGGATAAGATCATAAAAGAGGCGCTTCTTAGCCCAATTATTGCATTGAAGGGAAGGAACCTGTTATCTCTTTTAGGAAAGGAAAGTTTGATTTCCTTGTCAACAATCTCAAAAGATAGTCTGACCAATATGACTATCAAAAAATTAAAAAAAAATCATCTGCTCGTTGGTAAATTAGAAGAAATGGGTTCCATGTACTTTATTGAAATGCATCATGACCAACCACTTTTTTGTTATTATTTTCCCGAAAAGCTGCTGGAAAGTTTATTAAAATTTTATGAAACCGAAAAATCTAAGGAGCTTGAAAGGTATATTACAATGCTTCGCAGGCAATGGGTCAATATCAAAGCTGAAATAAAAAATGCTCAGATGGTATGGTACGCTAAAAAAAATCGATCAAGAAATTTGGTTTTTTTTGAAGATCAGTTCCTTCTGGAAAAGCTGGAAAAGAACATAGAAGAGGCTCAATTAAAGTTAAAAATAAATGAAGAAATACTTGATATTGCTGTTTATCAGCAATTAAGAAAGTCGTCCTTTATACATCTGATAGATATACCTGTGCTTCCATTGGAATTTAAAGGTAAAAAGAGGTGGAAACATGCCGTTATCATTGGGTTTTTATTTCTTTTTGTACCTTTTAATTTATACTTAAATACCTCAAAAAAATAAAAAAATAGTAAAATTATTGTTAAATTGTGATTGTTTTTTACGA
Organism: Bacteroidota bacterium; assembly: GCA_017858735.1. GTDB lineage: Bacteria > Bacteroidota > Bacteroidia > Chitinophagales > Saprospiraceae > BJGN01. The sequence goes on along the minus strand of JAFMBH010000107.1, from coordinate 8,863 downwards.
TAGCTTAGTCTTAATATATATAGGGTTTTTAGATTAATATAGTCTCGATTTACTTAGTATCAAATGAATTTTTTTATATCTCTACTCTTTTTAAATTTTAGTTTTTTTTCCTTGTTAGCGCAAGGAGATTTTCAGTATGGTGTCAATATAAATGATAAAACATCCGTTTTTGTTACTCCTGCCAAAATGAGTGCGGAGGAGGTTCTCCTGGCAATACGTAAAAAAAATATAAAGCAAATTAACAGTAAGGTTTCCCACGGGCTAAGTACAGATTACTTCTGGGTAACTTTCAACATATCAGATATAATTAATGAAAATAAAAGTCATATCATTGAATTAAATAGTCCTCACATTGATACCGCTGCATTATATTTGATTAAGGAAGGAAAGACAATATTAATCGCTGAAATTGGGGATAAGATTCCATTTACAAAACGTCCTATTATTCATCCTAAGTTATTGTTTCCATTAACAGCAGGAGCTGAGAACGGAGAATATCTATTAAAAATTGATAAACAAGGTGGATCCGCTAATTTTCCTCTTTATTTGTGGGAAAAAGATAGCTTTGAATACCACAATACTAAAGAAATGTTACTCTGGTATGCATTTATGGGTTCTTTTGTTTTCTTTTTTATTTTAAGCGCAATTGCTTCAAAATTAATTAATAATCAATTATTTAAATATTATAGTTTATTTATTTTTGTTGTGTTGTGCTATAATTTCATAACGGCTGGTTTTTCATTTGCTTTTATTTATCCCAATAATATTTGGTTAAATGATGTATTAAGATTTTTAATATTACCCTTGTTTGGGTTTTCTTACGTGTCTTTTACCAGGTATTATTTTGATGTGAACAGAGCTTTTCCATTACTTGACATCTATAGCAATATCATAAATACTGTTTTTATTATATTGACCTTTTTAGGGATAGTTTTTATGGGCACTTTACAAAAGTACGCCATTCCTGTAGTAAGTATTTTATATATAAATCTTATTGCTTCTGTTATATGGTCTCTTGTAATTATTTTTTGGGTATGGGCCAGATTAAAGTACAGGACTATTTTATTTTTGTGTGCATTTTCTGGCAATATATTAGTATTGATTTTTAATGTATTAACTGAATTTGGCCTGGTAGAAAAATCGCTATTTCGCTTTAACCCCATATTTATAGCTAATTTTCAAGAGGTTGCTGTTATGTCTATTGGGATGATTTTTTATTTAAATAAAATTCAAAAAGAGAGAAAAAATCTAATAGCTGAAAGAGATCAATTCACAGAAAATGAAACTCAATGGAGGGAACAGTTAAAACAAATTATGTCCCAAAAAAGGCTAAATGACGTATTTCTACCAAATAAGGAAGAAGGATTATCACAATATACTTACGTGTTGAAAGATAAAACGGTTATTAATCTGTCGGAGGTTATTTTTATCGAATCTATGGATCATAATCTAACGTACCATTTTAAGAATAGAAAGATTACCGAGAGAAAAACCATAAAAGAGTTTTTAGAAAAGGTAACAAATGAAAACTTTATACAAGTTCACAAAAGTTTTATTGTAAACAAAGAATATATAGTCACCATAGAATCTAATAAGATATCTATGACAAATGGTATCATCGTTCCATTCTCCAGAACATTTAAAGCCAGATTTTCGAAGTAAAATATCGAAAAATACTCATTTATGAGTATATGATTTGTAAAATGTTCCAAATATCTTTGGAATAGTTTACCATACATTCTATTGTTCCACTTGTAGAGATATAAAATATGAAGCAGTCATTCTATGTTTTTATTTGTTTTAATCTCCTTTCCTTAGGCTTGTTCGCGCAAGGGACCATCACCTACGGAGGCAGGGGCATAAAACCCTATCAGGTCATTGCCAGTGACCAGGCAAAGCTTAAGGAAACGCCCGATACCCTAAAAGATGATTCCGCTATGGACGGAACGGGCATGGATTACAACTGGTACAATATGGGACGCCTGATGCGACAGGCTACCCTGGGGGTCAACTTCAACGACATGAAGGAATTTGTTAAAATGACGCCTGAAAAATGGATCGATGAACAGTTCAAAGTTCCTTCGCCGAATATGTTGGAGAAGATGCTGGAAATAAGAAAAGAAGCAAGAGCTTATGCCGCATCTCTTGGGTATGACTCTAAAGAAGATACGGTGGTAATCAGGTCTGAAGATTTTTACATGGCATGGTGGAATCATAGCCTTAAAAATAAGGATTATTTAAACCAAAGAATGGCTTACGTAATGAGTCAGATTTTTGTTATTTCTTCAATGTCTGATGTTATCAGCGAGCATGCTTATGGAATGGCAAGTTTCCAGGATATGCTTGTAAGGCAGGTGACAGGAAATTTTAAAAACTTATTATTGGAAATTACTCTTCATCCAAGTATGGGAATGTATCTCAGTCATTTTAATAATTCAAAAACAATTCCGGAAAGAAATATCCATCCTGATGAGAATTATGCCAGGGAAATTATGCAATTGTTCACTATAGGGCTCCACCAGTTGAATATCGACGGCAGTTTGAAAAGAGACTCATTGGGAAATCCAATACCAACTTACACCCAGAAGGATATCAAGGAATTGGCTAAGGTTTTTACTGGTTTAAGCGCGGGTCGTGCTGGGCAATTTAGTAATCCCAATACACCGGTCAAGTTCGGTTTTGACAGGTATCAAACTGATTTTTCAGTACACATGGCAATGTATGAAGATTGGCATGAGTATGGGGGAAAATCATTTTTGGGTTTGTACATTCCAAGTGGACAGAAAGGGATGAAGGACATTGAAATGGCCGTGGAGCACATCTTCCGTCATCCAAATGTAGGCCCTTTCATAGGAAAGCAGCTCATACAAAAACTAGTGACCAGTAATCCAAGTCCTGCCTATATTAAAAAAGTAGCTGAGACCTTCAACGATAACGGAAAAGGTGTTCGGGGTGATATGGCTGCTGTATTCAAGGCCATTCTGCTACATCCTGAAGCCCGGTCCTGCGAATCATTGCAGTCTCCAACCCAGGGTAAATTACAGGAACCATTGGTAAGATTTTTGGAAAGAGCTCGCAACTATAAAGTAATTCCCGATGCCAACAACAAAATATTTACAGATGGTGGAAGTGCCCGATGGAATTTTGACCAAAATTATATGCAGGCGCCTTCTGTTTTTAATTTTTATCAACCAAATTATTCTCCAAATGGTGTATTGAGAAATAATAATTTATTGGGTCCTGAATTTCAGATGCATAACTCTACATCATCTTTAAGGTGGGCAAATAGTGTTATGGGACCCGACTGGCTAATCAACTATTACGGAAGAATACAAAGAGAGGGTTTTTACGAATTGGATATATCTGATTTAGGTATCTATGCCAACGATCCTGAGGCACTTCTTAATCAATTGGACAAAAGATTTACCCGTGGTCAATTGACTTCAAGAACACGAAAGTTAATAAAATACAATATTGACCGTAATCTGAATACAAAAAATAGAATAAATAGTGCTATTGGGATTCTTTTATTATCACCCGAATACAATATTTTGAAATGAACAGAAGAAATTTCCTTAAAATAGGGGGATGCACTGGCATGGGCTACCTCACGCTTTTTAACTCTGCTATCAATCTGAAGGCTATTGGTGCAGCGGCCCTGGACAACTCGGAATCTACAGATGACTACAAAGCCATGGTCTGTATTCTTCTTGCTGGGGGCAATGATTGTTACAATATGTTGGTTCCTATGGATCCTTCGGCTTATAAGGCTTATGCCGACGCCCGGTCAAATATGGCATTGCCTACCAGAAATCTGATTGCCCTGGATCCATCTCTGACGGGGGGTATTCCTTATGGTTTACATCCTGCTATGCCTGAACTGGAGGACCTGGTCTCTTCAGGAGAGTGTGTTTTTATTAACAATATAGGTACGCTGGTTGCACCAACGAATAAAGCAAAATATTTGAATGGTTCATCACGGGACATTCCCCTGGGACTATTCTCTCATTCCGATCAGGAACAACAGTGGCAAACAGGTATTCCAAATGATAGATCAAGGACAGGCTGGGGTGGAAAAGTAGCTGATTTATTAAAGGATATGAATTCGAATCAAAAGGTATCCATTAGCTTATCTATGAATGGAACGAATCTTTTCCAACAAGGCATCGAAACAGTTCCCTATTCATTGAATACTGGAAACGGAGCGGAAATAATCTGGGCTTATAACCGAGGTAATGAATGGGATTCCCGAAGTCAGGCAATTGATAGCCTGATGTACCACAATTATCAGGATGCCTTTAAGCAGACTTATATCGACGAGATACGAAAATCACAGGAGGGTGGTGAAGTTTTTCGCGATGCTTACAATCGGCGGGAATATTTTTCTACCAGTTTTGATAATGATGAGCTTTCTAATCGTCTAAAAATGGTAGCGAATACCATAGCCGCACGTAAATTTCTTGGGGTGAAACGTCAGGTCTTCTTTGTGAGCATGGGTGGGTTTGACCATCACGATTACCTACTGGACCACCACACCCGCGATCTTACCAGGGTGTCACGTGCCATTAGTTCTTTCTACGCGGCGATCAAGGAATTGAAGTTGGAGAAACAGGTCACCACTTTTACTATCAGTGAATTTGCGCGTACCCTGACGTCTAACGGAGATGGTACCGATCATGCCTGGGGGGGAACTTCGATGGTCATCGGGGGTTCTCTAAATGGTAAAAAGATGTATGGAAAATACCCAAATCTTAAACTCAATGACGATCTGGATATTGGTAACGGGGTGTTCATTCCTACCACATCTACCGATGAATACTTCGCTGAATTGGCGCTCTGGTTTGGCGTAAGTAAAAATGAACTGCCCACCATTTTTCCTGGAATAAAGAATTTTTATTCCTTAAGTAACACTAATCTTCCTCTTGGATTTATGAAAATGTAAATATTATGAAATATCTATATATTATCGCTTTTTTATTCAGTACTCATCTTTCCTGGGGTCAATGTTTTCCTCTTCAACATAGTACCGATTGGACCGCCGCCTGGTATGCCTGCAAACCCGCCGCCAATCCCAATAAGTTCAGAAAGGAAGGACATTGGCTGATGATCGATCTGGGGCAAATCCGTATGCTCACTAAATCGAGATTATGGAATTTTAATTATCCGGACCAATTGAATTCAGGTATCTCCAAACTGGAAATTGATTATTCACTGGATGGTAAAACATGGAGTTTCCTCAAGCGGGTGGATCTTCCAAAAGCACTGGGCATCCCGCAATATGAAGGAATTATTGGACCCGATTTTAATGTGGATGCCAGATATGTGCTCTTGAACGTTCTTGAAACGTATGGACATGCCTGTGCAGGTTTATCTGAAATTTCTATAGAAACAGAGAAAACTTCCATTTCCACTCCTGTAAAGGAAGTTTTCCATGAGCAAATATGCATCACGGCAAATATTTTCCCAAATCCATTCATTGATCAAACGACGATTTCTGTAGAAGGCTTATGTACAGAGGGTATTTCCTGGATTTTAACAGATATCGCTGGCAGGATCATCAACCGATCCTCGGAAACGCCTCTTTATCCACCATTTACCTTAAATCTTAATTGGGAAAATCTACAATCCGGTATCTATTATCTGACCTTGAATAATGGAAAATCCCGATTACAAGAGAAGCTCATAAAAATAAATTGATGGTATGGTCTGACAAAAGGAAATTACTTTTGCTACTTGCCTTCTTTGGGGTCTGCTTTTATTTTTTGGGAAGTAGTGGCGGCGTTGGCACCTTTCAAAGAGAGGACAGAACGGGTTCACCGCTCTCCTTAAATTCGTCCTGTGGAACCTGTCATTATGGTGGAAATTTCCAGTCTAGTCTGGTTTTGACCGTTTTGAAAGATTCTGTGCCTGTAAAGGCATATTTGCCAAACACAGATTATCTGATCAATGTATCGATTCCCTCCATTATTCCTGCCAAAGTGTACGGACTTCAATTAGCGGCTTTTCAAAGTGGAAATAATCAACAAGCGGGTACTTTTGGTACGTTGACCTCCAATTTGAGAGCGGTGGAACTGTGGAACAGGACCTATATTGAACAAAGCAGACCTCAAAGAAACCATTCGTTTTTTATCCCATGGAAATCCCCCTCGAAGGACATTGGTCCAGTGCATTTTTATGCTTCCGGACTCGCTGCAAATGAAAATAATAATACTTCCGGTGATTCCCCGGTAAAATTAGAAACTCCCTTTGTTCTACCTGCTGAAGCTGTTACCCGATTGGTTGAAAGAGATAGGAATGAAAAAATATCCTGGATGAATGAAGGCGGGGAGACCTCTGTTTTATTGGAAAATTTCAGCCCAGGTCATTATGTATTCCATATTTATGACTATTTTGGTCGAACAATGTATCAAAATAAAGTGGACATAAAAGAGGAAAGGATTCAACTGCCAGGTGTTAGGTTGAGGACTGGATTTTATGTTGTCTCCATTTTTGATGGCACATTAACCCGATCTACCTCTTTTTATAATCCCTGATTATTTTGAAAATGAAAGGATTTTATACACTGGCATTACTCATTTTATCCAATATTTTTATGACGCTAGCCTGGTACGGGCATTTAAAATTTAGCTTCCTGAAAGGTTTTGAAAAGCTGAATTTGCCTTTAATTTTTTTGATAAGTTGGGGAATTGCTTTCTTTGAATATTGTTTTCATTAATTCGTTGAATTAAAAGTTATCCAGGAGGTGATTAGTTTAAGCGTTTTTGCCGTGTTTAGTGTGTTACTATTCCGCAATGAGTCTTTTCGATGGAACCACCTCGCTGGATTTATTTGCCTAATATTGGCTGTTTATTTTATTTTTAAAAAGTAGTCTTATTTTTTTGCCATTTTTATGGTTGTAATCCTGTTATTTGTTCTTTGGTCATAAAAACCAACCACTAAAGTACCTTCGGCTTCTACTAATTCTGGGGTTATAAAAAATTCAAATTCCAGAGATTGGTTTTCAGGGTCATGGATTCTTAGGAGCGAAGGTAAATCTCCTTCTGTCACATTGGTCGCTCCCGAAAGGATGCCTGAAATTTTCTTCAATCCTTTAGGTAATTCCGAAGGCTTCATACCTAACAATGATTTTCCGTTCTGTCTTACATCCAATAAAGCGTTTATCACTTCACTTGTATATTCAAACGAAACATACTGGCCCACCCATCCAGCTAAAATACCAGGATCAAATTCGGGTATTTCTTCCAGGTTTAGCGTAAAAACCTGACTAAATTTCCTTTCTGGAAATTCAATTTCAACCGTATAAAAAGGGTAACCTGAATCGTCGGCAGATTTTAGTAACCCAAATTCTCGTAGGGCATCTCCTTCATTTACTTCTTGTTTTTCTGTGGGTGCCTGCTGTTGCGTTTGTTTTTCCTGACCATTACAGGAATTCAAAAATGCAAAGCCAATGGAAAGGAGTAATACAGGTAGTTTCATGTTTTTTAACCTAAATTACTTAAATTCTGATTATTTATCAGGTATAAAATGAGCCATATTTTATTCTTCTGAATTATTTTTCGCTTGACGAATAAATTCGGTGGGTGTGATATTGGTTACTTTTTTGAAAGCGGCATAAAAAGCAGATCTTGAGCTATAACCAGACATCGATGATATGGCATCGATAGTATATTTATTATGAGTTAAAAGTAGGTTTTTGGCATATTCAATTCTAAGGGTATTTAGCCAATCGGCAAAACTCAGTCCTTTTATGTGGGTTAAAAGCTCATCTAGTTTATTTCTTGTTATGTCAAAATGCACTAAAACATCCTGACTTGAAAAATTTTCATCGAGATAAAATTTTTCTTCAATCATTTTAGACTCTATGTCGTTTAGCATTTCGGTACTTTCCTCAATAGATTCCTTTAATATTTTTCCAACCTTTTTTTGCTTTTCTTTTACATCAAATAAAAGCTCTGGACTTAGTAAAATGCTCATGCTTATGAATACAATAACAATTCCTAAAAGAATTAACATCCCTGAATTTAAAGTGTCGTTGAAAACAATTTTATTTCCCTGAAAGGAAATATTCTGGCTAGTTAAAAAATATATAAAGGAATAAAAAACAATGAAAAGCATGTAATATAAAAAAGTAAATATTTTTTTTTCTTCAGTTGTTGAATTTTTGTTCTTTGTTTGTTTGATGGAAAATCTGAGTACATATATGCTAATTGGCAAAATATATATGAATCTTAAAAAAAGGTTTATTTCAAAAGGGATAAATCCTTCAATACTGATAATATACCTGGTTTTCTGCTCAATCATTTTAACTATTTCGTCAAGCTGTGAGCTATTTTGAATATGGAAATACAAGTAATCCAAAAAAACAATAAAAGGAACTATTAAAAACAGTAAATGTTTCTTCCTCAGGTAAAGTGATTTTGTCAGAAATGACTGTAGATATAGTATTAAAAAACCTGGTATCATATAGTAAAATATAACTCCAGATTTTAAAAAATAAGGAACGTATCGCAAAAGTTCTACGCTTGATAAAAGGAACGGCAGATAATAAAATATTAAACAAATGAAAAAACAGGCAAGAAAAAAATGATGTGATTTTTTCCAGTTTAAAGCAGAATAAATAAGAACGACTATCGTGGTTATTAACGTGACAGATGACTCAAGCAAGATAATTTGCGGTAAAACCATTTTAAAAGTAATATATTTAAGATGAATCAAATATAATAATTATTTAGAGATATCCAGCTCGATTTTAATATGTCCTGATATTAAAATGTGGACATATTACGCATAAATAATGGCTTTAATGCTTGAAGAGTTGTTTATTTTTGGTTTATCAAATTTTAAGATAGATTAATAATAATTC
>JAFMBH010000106.1 GCA_017858735.1 Bacteroidota bacterium | reverse complement strand
AATATTTCTTCCTGGAAGATTCTCATTTTATTATGTCCCTTAAACAAGGTGGGTTGAATATAGTAACCTCCTTCTAAATCACCGCCAAGATGATTAACTTCTCCACCACATAATAACGTAGCACCTTCTTCTTGACCTAATTTGATATAGGAAAGGATTTTATCCTTTTGAATTTGAGAGGCTTGTGCGCCCATCATCACGGTAGGATCCAATGGATGTCCCATTTTAATGGCAGCTACTCTCTCTAATACTCTCTCAATGAATGCATCATATATTGACTCATGGACCAGTAATCTGGACGGACAGGTACAAACTTCGCCCTGATTTAAGGCAAATAGTACAACCCCTTCAATGGTTTTATCAAGAAATGCATCGTCCGCTTCCATCACAGAAGGAAGAATAATGTTAGGAGATTTTCCACCCAATTCAAGTGTAACTGGTATAATGTTTTCGGTGGCATATTGCATAACCAAACGACCTGTTGCTGTTGAACCGGTGAAGGCTGCTTTGGAAACTTTTGGATTGGTCACTAAAGCTCTGCCAAGTTCCGCTCCAAATCCGTTAATGATATTTATAACCCCTGCAGGAATCAAATCTTCTATTAATTCCATGAGCACCATGATAGAGATGGGCGTACTTTCCGCTGGTTTTAACACCACGCAATTGCCCGCAGCCAGAGCCGGTGCCAATTTCCAGATAGCCATAAGAATGGGGAAATTCCATGGAATGATCTGGGCAATAACACCAAGTGGTTCATTGACAATAATGGAAACGGTATCTTTGTCCAGTTCAGTGATGCTTCCTTCCTCAGCTCGAATCACTCCGGCGAAGTAACGAAAATGGTCGATAGCTAAAGGCATATCAGCGGCCATCGTTTCCCTAACCGCTTTTCCATTGTCCATCGTTTCAACCGCAGCCAGGTAGGGCAAATTTGCCTCCATCCGGTCAGCAATCTTATTTAAAATAATACTTCTTTCCGTTGCAGAAGTCAGACTCCAGGTCTTGAACGCTTCATCAGCTGCATTTACCGCTAATTCAATATCCATTCTGCTGGAATGCGCCGCTTTCGACATTATTTTTCCGTCAATGGGTGAAAGCACTTCAAAATATTGCCCGGTAGAGGGTGCTGTCCATTTCCCGTTAATGAAATTGTCATAATGGGGTTTTAAGGCTGGTCTCTCAACCAGCACATTGTTTGGTGATGTTCCTGATGACATGATATTTAATTTGGTTATTTATTAATTATATGTAAATAAACATTGTTTTTTTTATTAAGAGTGGTACAAATCTACTTTATGATATCGTTTATTCTGGCAAATAGTTGTACTATTCTGCTTTCAGGGATATAAAGCTATTTTTATTTGTGTTAAGGCGAAAAATAATATGTTTTATTAGTTGTTTCTATCGAAAATAGGACGTATATTAAGGAAAATATTTAGCTATGCTTGTATTGGATTCCTCCCATTATGAAAATCGTAAACTTGAAAATTTAGTAGAGAACAGAACGGTACATACCCTGAAAAATGCTGAATTGAATATTTTTGAAACGCACCAAAAGGCGTCACAGGTTCTCCTCCGATTTAATCAGGCGGTGTTGGCGAGCATGATTAAGGGTAAAAAAATAATGCACTTGAACGGCAAGCCTTCTTTCGGTTTTTTTCCAGGCGAATCAGTCATATTACCATCTAATGAATTGATGAGTATTGATTTTCCTGAAGCAACAACCATAAATCCCACTCAGTGTCTTGCCCTGGCCTTGTCAGAAGAAAAACTTCAGGAAGCGGTTGATTTGTTAAATAATAAAGGCAAAAAGCAAAATGGACTGGAATGGTCCGTTTTAGATTATAACTATCACTTTACCAATGATGTAGCCATTAATCAAATATTACAACGGCTCATTTTTATCTTTACAGAAAATCATCCCTCAAAAGATATTTTTTCAGATTTTTTAATCCAGGAATTGGTGATCAGAATCTTACAAACAGAGACTAAGGCCATGTATTTGGATAAATCTGAAACGGATGCCAATAACAACCGATTTACTTTTATCATTAAATATATTCGGGATAATTTGACCAATGAGCTGACGATTGAACAGTTAAGTAAGAAAGTACACATGAGCGAGTCCAATTTTTACAGGACGTTCAAACATGAGACGGGCACTTCTCCAAATGAATTTATCATTGAGGAAAGATTGAAAGTGGCGGAAAATTTACTGAGAAATCCACGTATCAGTATAAAAGAAGCCTATCTTTCCGCAGGTTTCAATAGCTTTTCGTATTTCCACCGGATTTTTAAAAAGAAGAAGCATCTTTCCCCTTCGGCATTTAAAGAAAGTGCTATCTGATTTTTTTATAGCAAAACTTAATTTAAGGTTAATAATTTTTTAGTACTTTCACTTCATTATTAACCTCTTGAAAGTTTTGCCATCCAATATGTCTGAAAGCCCTTTCTCCAAGTCATTCTCTCCATTTCAGCGAACGCAAATTCTGTCTAAAGACGTAAAATTTGTTCAGGATTTGTTTTTTCAAATTGGCTTCGACCCCTTTGGGGCATACCTGCAGGTAAGGAATAAAAAAGGTATCATAGAAACCAGTTATATCCAGTATCAGGGGGCCGTCCGAAATGTACTTCAAGCGCTGGAACAGATAAAAAGTAAGCAGGATTTTGTTATCGATTGGGAAAAAACGCCCGGGAATATTTATCTGAATGAGCATCCATACCTGATGAATACTTTGCGTTACTGTGATAATATTAAGGATGAATCTGGTTACCCAATTTCTTTTTCGACACAAGAGGGGCGTTTAGTTGCACAGGTCAATGAGGGGGTTATTGAAAATACCCTGGAATCAAAGATGGTGCTTCAACTGCCAAACCGTATTTTGACAGATTTTATTTTGATAACAGAACATTTTGCATTAGCTAATCATGAGCTTATTGAGATACCACCAGCCAATATTCCTTTTCATGTACTGGCGAATTTTAACATGCAATTTGACCGTAGCGACCTGACTTTATTCCTTTCTTTGCTTTATTCGAGCCTGGAACAGGTCGGACTTCAATATGAAGATTATAAGGATGTTGTCTTTTCAGATGAAAATATCAAACCTGCACCTTGTCTTATTTTTGAGAAAATTGATGAATCCAATTCCCTTTACCTTCGGGTAGCTCAGCAACTTCCTAATTTGTCCATGGAGGTCCTGGAGCAATTCAACTTACACCGGTTTGCGGAAATTAACGAAATGGAAAAACGCATTCTCATCCGCAATCTGGACCTTGAACCCATTGAATCTTTAAATGCGCATATATTAAGCTTGCTAAACAAATATAGCGGCAAAAAAGGGAAGGGAGAAACGCCTTTAGTGGTAGATAATTTGATTATTATTTCGGAAACCGTTGCGGCTGCTTTTATTTATCAGGAACTCCCTCAACTATTGACACAGTACACCATCATGGGAGCAGAAAAATTGCGCGAATATAAGATATGGGCAAAACAACCTGTTCTGAAGGTGTCTATGAATCATAAGATTGATTTTTTTGAGGGTACCGCAGATCTGGATTTTGAAGGGGAGAAAATTAATTTATTTGACGCCATTCAACAATATAATAAAAACCGCTATGTCCTGTTGAGTGATGGTTCGCACGCGCTCCTCAATGAAAGTTATGTGAAAAGACTGGAACGCCTGTTCAAGAAAAAGGGCAAAACAGCCCGGATCTCATTTTTCGATTATCCTTTTCTCGATGAGGTGATTGAAGAGGTGGCCAGTGAAAAAACCTTTCAAAAATCACGCGCCTTTTTTGAAGGTTTCAATGACCTCGATAAAGGCAGGGCTAAATTACCTTCTATTAATGCCAAATTAAGACCTTATCAGGTTCAAGGGTATAAATGGTTGCAGTATATGCATAAAAATCATACGGGCGGTTGTCTGGCTGATGATATGGGGCTTGGAAAAACACTGCAAACGCTCTCTTTGCTGGCTAGCTTTTACCCTAATCAGAAAAAACCGAGCCTTATTGTTATGCCTAAAAGTTTGCTCTTTAACTGGGAAAGGGAGGTTCGTCGCTTTACCCCTCAAGTTACAACGTACACGTTGTATGGAAACACGAAGGATATTGAGAATATGCGCAATGCAAATCTGGTTTTCACAACTTATGCAACGCTGCGGAATTCGATAGAGGAATTGAAAGAGGAGTTGTTTTTCTATGTCATCCTGGACGAGTCGCAAAATATTAAAAATCTGAATGCCCAGACTACTAAAGCCGTATTGTTACTGCACAGCGAACACAGATTGGCACTGAGTGGAACGCCCATTGAGAATAATCTGGGCGAACTATACTCCCTTTTCCATTTCCTCAATCCTTCGCTTTTTGGCAGCTTAACCCAATTTACCGAGGATTATCTGAATCCTATCCAGAAATATAATGACGTTGAGGTCACCCGCCATTTGAGGAGGAAAATATATCCTTTCGTTTTGCGCAGACTTAAAAAAGAGGTACTAAAAGAATTGCCCGATAAAGTGGAACAAACGATTGTCGTTCCCATGGGTGAGGAGCAAAAACGTTATTATGAGCAGCGAAGGCAATATTATGCCGCGGAAATACCAAAGCAGATAGGCGAAAAAGGTATTTTAGGTTCTCAGTTTTTCGTTTTTCAGGCGCTCAATGAACTTCGTCAAATTGCTACCGTTCCCGAGGCAATAACCGATGGACGCATCGAAGGGGGGAAATGTGAACTGCTGATAGAACAATTAATGGAGGCTTTGGCAAATGGTCATAAGGTTTTGATTTTTGTGAATTTCCTCGCTGCCATAGAAAGTATAAGTAACAGGCTCGATGAATTGGGCGTTGGCTATGTTTCAATGACGGGTGCTACCAGAGACAGGCAAACCATCGTCGATCGCTTTCAAAATGATTCCGAATGCAGGGTTTTCCTGCTTACCCTGAAAACAGGTGGATCAGGACTGAATCTTACCGCTGCAGATACTATTTTTCTTTATGACCCCTGGTGGAATGCTGCCGCTGAAAATCAGGCGATCGATAGGGCACATAGAATGGGCCAAGTCAATAAAGTACATGCTTATAAATTGATTTCAGAGGGGAGTATTGAGGAAAAAATGCTGCAATTGCAAGAATTGAAAAAGGAACTATTCGACAACGTCATCTCCGCTGATGGAGCTACACCAAAGTCCTTATCGGAAGATGACATTAAAACCCTATTGTCAAAATGAGTACCATCATCAAGGCACACGATAATATTTGTGTGATTATCGATAAGGAATTAAGTAAGGATTTTCTCCAAAAATACTGGTTTCCACATGCGGTGAAATTACTTAAAACCCATGATGCCGAATTACGGAAAAATGGCTACGGGCCAATAATGCCTGCTAATCTGAATAATATTCCCGTTAGAATTAAATCGGATGTGGTGGTGGTAGTGGCCATTTTATTTTCGGGAAGTCTTCCATACCGCCTTTTTCGTGAGAGCTTACCAGAAGATGTCTTAATGCTTTGGGATGCCCTCGTCAAACATAAGTTTATTGGATTCTCAGAGGCTAGATTAACTTTGGGCATTGAAGTGGTCGATAAAATACCACCAAAATCTTCTTTTTATATGACGGAGCCCGAGGTGAAGGAAAAATTTAATATTTTTCCCAGCAAATCACCCTTCTGGGCTTATGAACATCTGGATCAATATTTCTGGTTGCCCCGCCTTTTGCGCGAATCATTGATTTCACTTTATGAAATTCCAGCTTCAGCAAAACTTATTCCTACTTCTGATTTACCAGAAAAAGGAACTTTTTATTCAAACACAGAAGGCCAGTTTTTTTCTGATTATGGCCGCATGAATCTATATTACAAACAAAATGAAATAAGTTATTCTACTAAGTTACGTCCTGTTCAAACAGGCATGGGTAAAATACAGCGAACGCTAAAAATCCGCGAATTTTTTCCAGATACAACGTATAAACAATATAAGTATCTGAAAACTAATATGCTAGCTAGTGTAATGCCTTATTTTTTCATGGTTGAAAAAAATCAGATGGAACCGCAAGACATTTTAAAAGCGTTCTTTAATAAGGCTTATCTAAATAGTTTTTCGTCGGCAACGGTGCTACTTCCAGATATCAAAGGCTTAGCTTATTTTGAAAACCATCAATTTAAAATTTATGAAGGGCAAATGTTGAAATTACTTAAAGATTTGCCTCAAAATGAGTACGTTGCCACAGAAAATATATTGGGTTATTGTGATTTTTCATTGTTTCAAATGGATATTCTGGGGAGAAATGAGGTGTATGATAAACTTACCATGGATGCGCCTGATGGAAGTAATATTAAAGTAGCCATTGGGTATAATCGACATAGAAATGCCATTGAACTGCCAGTTCTGAAAGGAACTTTCTTTTTCTTCGCCGCTCTGGGTCTTTGTGAAATCGTATATGACGAGGTAGGAGAAAAGAAGTCAACTTCAGCGGTTTATTCTCCCTGGGATAAACTTATTGCGGTTAAAAGAACGGCGCTGGGTGATTATGTTTGCGGTTTGTCTGAAAGTTATCAGATGTCTGTATCCAAAATAGACGGTTTTACTCTTTCGGATAGTGCTTTGATCATTAAATTAGATAGCGCAGAAAGTCCTTATTCGCTTAGTTTTTCAAATTTTGCCGAGCAGTTAAACCCATTATCATTCAAAACAGATGCATCCATTTTTTTAAAAAATGTGCGCACTTTACAAGATTTAAATACTAAAATTGCACTCTTTAAACAGATGGTGCCCACTGGGATGCCTAAAATCTGGCAGGACTTTTTTAATGGCTTGTTTAAAAAGGTAGATCCCATGGACTTATATGGTGATTGTGCCGTTTTTCGTATTCCATCTGATAATAAGGCATTTATTCAAATTCTTGCCCAGGATACGGTCATCAAAAAACTTGTTTTTAAGGCGGAAGGGTATTTGATTATTGTACCAAAAAGTAATATCCCTCCCTTGAAACGTCGCCTTGCCGAGTTTGGCTATTTACTAACTTAAAAAAGGAGCGCTTCACCCATTATCTGAATATTTATAGCCCGCCCCGGTTGGCTTTTTTTCTTCGCGTATGTATGCCTAGTATCTTGCGGCTCTCTTGCTCAACCAACGCATGTTTTCGGTGAGACCATATTTGTTCCCTCGCCATTTTTCCCGCTTTTTCTACGTCCACAATGGGAAATGGGTAGTCAAAACCTATTTTTACCCGATAAATTGATTGCTCTATTAATGTCATTTTGTGCGGTTCGTGAATTAACTCACTGGGCAAATTTGAAAGCTCAGGTACCCATTGTTTTATGAAAATTCCATCCGGGTCATGGTCCTTACTCTGCTTGACTGGATTATACATTCTCACAATGTTAATGCCCGTTGTACCTGCCTGCATTTGAAATTGTGGATAATGAATGCCGGGCTCATAATCTAAAAATAATCGGGCTAAATGCTTTGTACCAGATCGCCAGTCCTGATATAAATGATGGCAAAGAAAACTGACCAACATAGCTCTCATCCTAAAGTTTATCCATCCCGTTTTTTGCAAACATCGCATGCAGGCATCCACTAATGGATATCCTGTTTCTCCCTTTTCCCACGCGGCTATAAATACTTCGTTCTTTTCGTGCTCAAGTAGCTCATAACCAGTATTGATACATTGGTTCTCATAACTACAGTCCACTTCAAATTTTTGGATGAAATGACAATGCCATTTCAGTCTGGTCATGAAATTCAAGTAGGAGCCCCGATAAGGTTTGCCTTTAGTTTGTTCAGACACAAACTGATAAACCTGCCTTATTGAAATGTTTCCCCAACTGAGATATGGACTTATTCTGCCGCAGGAAGTTCGGCTGGCCAATGGTTTACTGATCGATTTACTATACGTTTTACCCCTTTCCAACACAAAACTTTGCAAATATTTCCAGGCATACCGCTCTCCCGCAGGTTGATATGTGGATGGATAGGCTAATAACCTGTCCATTAGTTCCTTAGGAATAATAAAAGGATGTTCAACCTTAATTTCAGTGCCAATGTGGTAAATGTTCTCTATGACAGGCGAATGCATGGTGATGAACCAGTTTTTATCCCAGTTATCCCTGTTTTTTATTCCCCTAACCACGCCATCCCGCTGGTATTCATGCCATATTATTTGTTGGGATTTGCAAAATGCAGCTATTTTTTTATCTCTCTCATAAGTTAGGGAAATACCGGATTCCTGATAACTGAACAGGTTTTTTATGGAAAAATTAGTAGCTAAATGGTTAAATACGTCCATGGCTTCTCCATAAAAAATATGCGCTTTTTTATGAAATGGTTCCAGCGTTTTATTGAAGTCTTGTAAGGAGTAATACTGAAATTGCAAATGCCTGTCGCTTACATCACCATAGTTAATATGTTCAGGTTCAATGATAAATATAATAATATAGGGCAATCCCGCTGCTTCTGCCCGTTGAAGGGGCTGGTGGTCCTGCGTTCGAATATCTCTCTTGAGCCAAACGACATTTATGCCCGACATATTCATATTAAATGATTTCTGACAAGGCAACGTAAAATGAAGGGCAATGTTCTGAGGCTAACCGTTTACTTTTTTGTACCATGGATTCTTTTCTCGAATTTTATGGGAGTATGCCTGAAAAATCTTACTTTGCATCTAAATAGACGATATTACCAACAATTCAAAAATTAAAAAAAGATGAGGTTAAAAGGACTATGTTTTATCCTGACTATAGTATCATTCTCACAGATAAATGCTCAAAATGAGGTAACCCTGAGTCATAGAGATTCTACAAGAATTTCTCAGTTTATCATCAATTATGTGAACTCCCTGAATAATTATGCCCAAAATAGTTATCCGACAGAGGAGCGGATAAATATTGAAAAAGAATACTTCCTGTATGAAGGTGAGGGAAATGTGGTGCTCGATTTTCCAGATATACAACATCAGCAAAATTATCTGATCAAGGATTATTTGACAAGTATGAAAAATGAATCTATCATTTTACAATATGAAATAAATCAAATAGATTTTTTAGATTGTACTTTCAAAGAGGATCATTTTTATGCGGTAAGCATTAACAAATTTGTCGTAAATAAAATGACAAATAAGATCTTATCTGCCAGGGAAATATTTAATTTAAAAATAGGCGATGATGGAAAAGTAAAAATAAATTATATTATTTCGTCTGTGTTTTCTGAAATTTTTGCCTCGGCAACCTGTGTAAAACCAATGGTTTTAGCTCCTTTTGACATACAAATAATGACGGGGATAGCCACTTTTCTGGAAGATGGGAAGATAGGTTTTTCTGGGAATATTATGGCAAATCGACCAAGTGCCATCACTGAAACTGGTATCGTTTGGAGTTATCTCCCCAATCCTTCCTATAAAGATTTTAAAATGCCTGCCATCAATTCCATTGATCTGCTATTCTTAAATGTTACAGACCTTAATCCCGGGAAAGAGGTATTTTATAATGTGTACGCTATCGCAGAAAATGAAGTTTTTTACGGGGAATCCAATTCTTTTTTAGTGCCAAATGAGGTCACAAAATTAATTGTTGATACTCCGAAGGTGATAGACGTTCAGGTTCCTGTTCAGGTTTCTTCTCCTACAACTAAACCGTCCATTGAATGGGTGGAAATTCCTGGAGGCACTTTTTTAATGGGTAGCCCCGCCAATGAACCCGGCAGGCAGGGCGACGAAGATCGGATTCAGATAACTATCAGCCCGTTTAAAATGTCAAAATACGAGATTACTTTTGCCCAATATGATCTTTTTTGTGAGGAAACAGGTAAAACTAAACCTAAGGATAATACCTGGGGGAGGGAAAACAGACCCGTTATCAACGTAAACTGGGTGGATGCCGATGCTTTTGCCAAATGGTTGGGTTGCAGATTGCCTACCGAAGCAGAGTGGGAATATGCTTGTAAAGCAGGTAGTGATACGCCTTTTAATACTGGAAATAATCTGACGACCGATCAGGCTAATTATGACGGAAATTATCCCTATAGCGGAAATGCAATAGGGTCATATAGACAGAAAACCTCCCCCATAGGTAGTTTTGCCCCTAATGCATGGGGCTTGTACGACATGCATGGCAATGTTTGGGAATGGTGCAGTAACTGGTATGGGGATTATCCCAATGCTCCCGCTAATAATCCTCAAGGTCCGTCGGAGGGCCAGGTAAAAATTTATAGAGGCGGAAGCTGGGGTAGTGACGCCGAAGTTTCCCGCAGCGCTTATAGAAATCACCTGAATCCAAATAATAAATCGGACTTCATAGGTATAAGACTGGTTCTGGTAGAATGATAAATTGAAATAGATTTAATAAACGCTTATATTTGTAATAAACCAATGGAAGAAATGCAAATATCTGAACTCAACAAAAAAAAACTTGATTTGATTGACTGGATTAATCAGCTCTCAGATAAAAATACGATTGAGCTTCTTGATAATCTGAAAAGTGCATCATCGAAAGATGATTGGTGGGATGAACTGTCAGATAATGAGCAAAAAAAATTACAAAATGGAATGAATGATATTAAGAAAGGAAATGTAATTTCGTCAGCTCAGTTTTGGAAAGAACTGAAAAATGTCTGAGAAAAAAAAGCGAATCGTTGAATA
>JAFMBH010000105.1 GCA_017858735.1 Bacteroidota bacterium | reverse complement strand
ACCAACGCCCAAAACTAAAAAATCCTCGACATCCTGTAAATCCTGATTCAAAACGCCAACCAACGCCTAACGTTAAGAAATCCTCGACATCCAATAATCCTTAAAATCCTGATTCAAAAACAGGCTACAGGTCAAAAAGCAAATTCTTCTCAACATTCCACCAACCCTGCTTTATTGATGCGAATCAATGGTCTACTTTCTATAAAATTGAGAGATTCCTCTTTCCATTTTGTCTCAATCTTTATGTAATTATCCGTGAAGCCAGACATTTTACCTGACGTTTTTGATTTTTCAAATAAAATGGGACGGGATTGCCCCAGATGCTGATTATAAAAAGTCATCCTCTTTTGTTCAGACAAACTGGTCAGTAGGGCATTCCTCCTTCTTCTTTCTTCCACAGGAATTATGTCTGCCATGGTGGCAGCCGGCGTATTATCCCTTTCGGAATAGGTGAAAACATGAAGGTAACTTACATCAAGAGAAGAAATGAAGGCATAAGTCTCCTCAAAATCGGCTTCTGTTTCTCCTGGAAATCCGACAATGACATCTACACCAATGCAGGCATGCGGCATTAATTTTTTAATTTCCGCTACTCTTTCCTGATACAATTCCCTTTTATATCTGCGTTTCATCTCGCGCAACTGCTTGTTATTTCCGGACTGCAACGGAATATGGAAATGAGGGGCAAACCGACGGGAATTTGCGACAAATTCAATGATTTCCGAAGTACAAAGATTTGGTTCAATGGAGGAAATACGAAATCTCGATACCTCTTCTACCTCATCTAAAGCTTGGATGAGGTCAGCAAAAAGAGCCTCTTTACGCGGTTTCATCCCTTCAATAACAGCCGTTCCATTTCCAAAATCGCCTATATTTACTCCTGTTAATACAATTTCACGAACCCCTCTGCCTGCTATTTCCCTGGCATTGGCGACGACATGTTCCACGGTATCACTTCTACTTTTTCCTCTTGCTTGGGGAATGGTACAAAAAGTACATTTGTAGTCACAACCATCTTGCACTTTCAAAAAAGAACGGGTGCGATCCCCTACGGAAAAAGCATTTACGAAATCGACGACCTCGCTCACCTCTCCGGCCTGAACCATTCCTTTTCCAGTCGATTTACTCAGTCCCTCAATAAACGGGAGCATCCGAAACTTTTCAGCTGCACCCAATACCAGGTCAACCCCCGGAATAGCTGCTATTTCTTCCGGTTTCAGCTGTGCATAACAACCTACAACGACTATAAAAGCCTGCTCATTTTGTTTTAAGGCTTGCCGAACGACCCTCCGGCATTTTCTATCGGCAAAATCAGTTACTGAACAAGTATTGATAACATAAATATCGGCATGATCGGTGAAACGCCTCTCTTGAAAGCCAGCTGATTCAAATTGACGACCCAAAGCGGAGGTTTCTGCAAAATTTAATTTACATCCTAAGGTATGAAATGCTACAGACTGCGGGGTTGCCATGTTTTATTTTTTAATATTCGATAAACCGACCATATAATCATAAACGTACTTCGATGAATTTGCCAATATGTCGGTGGCCAAATCATTTGATTCCCATCCTTTACTCAGGATAACCAACGCATATTTTCTTCCGTCGGGTAATATAATTAATGCCGAATCATGACTATGTTTGGTAATCCAACCTGTTTTATGGGCCACAATCACCTCTTTGGGTAATAAAGCCGGGATTAATTCATTAAAATGCTGTTGCTTTAATATGTCAATCATCTGAATACAAGCCGATTCACTGATCCATTTCCCCTCTCCTAATTTTTCAAAAATCAACATCAGATCCCGGGCAGTTACCTTATTATTCAGTCCTAAATCATACGCCTTTTGATCTTCCACCCCTCTCAAAACCTGGATATTTTTAGCCCCTATTTCTCTTACCTTTTGAGTCACTTTTTTAGCATCCGCCATTTCAATTAAAATATTGGTTGCCAAATTTGAGCTATAGGTAATCATATCATAAATCAATTGATAAAGCGTTGTTTTTCCACCTATCTTGCTATACAACTGACCTTCTGAATCCTCATCTACCTCCATTTTATAAGGACTACCATCTACAATACTTGAAAATTCATTTTTCACCAGGACAGAATCACTCAATTTCCATTTTTTTTGTTCGATTTGATTGAATATTTCAACCATCACAGGCGTTTTCATCGTACTGGCGGCATGAACGATACTGTCAGCATGTATCATCAACTGGTTTTGCGGCTGACCAATTTCCTTAAAAGCCAGACAAAATAAGCCGGGTGACCTCTTGAATTCAGCGTTAATCTTACTTTCTAACTTTTCCAACGCAGTTTGTCCATTGACAGTCAAGCTAAATGACAGAAAAAGGAGTAGAAAAAGGAATAGATTTTTCATATAAATCGATTGAAGGCTCAAAATAGGAATAATTGTAATACTGGAAATAATTTACCGAAGTTTAAGCGTTGATTTATAAAAAATCATACCTCAATGATAAGGGCCGTCGTCCAAAAATAAATGATCCGGATTTTCCAATTGGTCTGGTAGAATTTCATTTTTAAGATAATTACACCAAACACAGGTAGCTTGTCCGCAACCTCTATAAAAGTCATGCGTTTGAATTTTGGTATTTACCTCCTGCGTTAGATTTTTAAAAGCTACCAAATCGTTGGATTCCAGTGTAATAACAACTTCACGGGAAGCGCTGGAAAGACCCTCTTCTAAAAAAATCAATTTTGCCTCTTCTACCAATAATCCATCTTGATTATGCCCTTCAAACAAAAGTTGATAAAAAGCAAGCTGTCTCCAATAAACGCCCCCGTAAGGAGAAACACCCTTCCATGAAGGTTTTTGAAAGGTATTTCGCTTAGGTTTCCCCGTTTTATAATCAATTAAATGTACTTTTCCCCCTTTCAGATATTCAACGCTATCTGTCACACCTTTATATTTGAAGCCAGCTTCATCGATAAAATGAATTTTTAATTCAGGTTTGGAATGGCTCAAACTTTCCAGATCGCAGGAGGCTACAAAATCGGATAAACAAGCTTTACCTCTCATTAAATAGCCTTCCCAGGCACTATTTGAAAACCAGGATATTGATTTTTTTAGTTTTTTTTCAAAAAGGTCGTGTAATTTTATAGCCTCTTTATTTTTATCTTTTGAAAATTTCAGGCCAGAAGTCCAGTCCGAAATAGCCTCATGAATAGCCGTTCCAAATGCGGAGGAAGCATTTTTACTGGTCTGAATACCCAGAATATCTCTATAAAAAAAGGAAAGAGGGCAATCAAGATATCTATTCAAACTAGATACGGTGAGGGCAAAAGAATCCAGGGTATGTTCAATAAAAGCCTTATCGGGTCTGAAAGAAGGGGGAAGAACGGTTGGTTTCAGCCTATTTACCTGCATTTGATAGAGAAATTCCTCTTGAACCGCTTTTTGTTCAAAATACACTAGTTTATCTTCCAGTAATTCCGATATAAAAAGGGTCGGCATTCTTGGCTTTCCCGCTGTATTTTCCTTTCCAAAACCAATTTGCAAAAATTGCGATGCGCGCGTCATTGCGACATAGAATAAACGACGCGACGCTTCCAATTCGTCGGTTTCCGGCTCCATTTTCAGGGTAGGCGGAAAAGAAAAAACGCCCGTATTATTCGATTTTCCCTCCCATTCCGATTGGACACAGTCGTACATAAACACGTACTCAAATTCGAGTCCTTTCGCTCTGTGCGCAGTTAAAAGATGAACGCTTTCGTTAGAAACCTGAGGCATTTCCAAGGAAATGGCTAAATGGTTATCTTGCATACGATCCATCATCAACATCCAGTCAATCACAGAAATATTCGGTTCCCTTTCCACTGATTTTTCACAAAAATTCACCAGCGTATTCAAAATTTGAACCTGAAGAATACTATCCTTTTGTTTTAATGTCGCTTTCAGCAGGCCACTTTTATTGATAATATATTCTAAAAAAGCGGGCAAGGCTTTATTAAGCCCTTGTTTTAAAGCATCTTGAAAAAAACGATATGCCCTTTTTAGAGGCTGGCTATTTTCAATACCAACAGACGCCCAAATGGTTTCATCTGTCATTACTTGATGCCAGGAAAGATCAGATGTTACTTTAATCTTATTTAACTTTCCAATATCAGACATACTTATTTCCCAGTGAGCATGGTACAACAGGGGTAAAAACTCAGATTCCCCCCGATCTGTTTCCTTCCATTCCTGAATTAAATACTGAATTATCCGCCGTATTTTAAAGACGATGGGAGTATGTAAAATATTGATGGGCCGGCTGGTATGATAAGGAATACTATTTTTTTCAAAAAGCCTTACCAATTGATCTCCCTGTCTGTTATTTCTAAAAATGATGGCTACCTGACCTGGATTAACGCCCTTTTTAAATAAGTTTTTTAACGACTGTACCAAATCCGCTTCCTCCTGAAAAATACTTCCATATTCTACCACTATAGGTGTCGAATCGATTTGTCTCAAAGCAGAGGCTGCAATGAGCGGTTGCGGAGAAACATTTCCCTGATTTTTCAACGAAGAGGTGAGGGTATTTCTCTGAATAAAGGCAAAAGAAGCATTTAAAATACCTTGTGTTGAACGATAATTTTCTTTGAGTTGAACCAAATGTAAGTCGTCGCCATATTTATCCTTAACATCTTGTAAATGCTTAATTCTTGCGCCTTGAAATTCATAAATAGATTGATCTTCATCGCCAACAATGAATAAATTGGGGGTATCCCAATAATTTAAAAGAGTCTGGACCAATGCAAATTGTGCCCCATTCGTATCTTGAAATTCGTCGAGTAAAACATATAAAAACTGTTCCTGATAGAGGCTTAAAAAATAAGGTTTATCTTGAAATGCTTTTAAAACCCAGAGGATCATATCTTCATAATCATACCTGTGTCTAAGGTTTTTCTCCTGTTCATAAACATCAAACAGACGAACGGCCTCCCTTAATCGCGCATATTTTTGTAAAAAATCCTGATATAAACCTTCCTTAAGATCGCCCACATTAAAGGTACCTTGTTTACGTTTGTACTTAAATTCGGGCAGGGAAGGCATTTGATCACAATATTCATCTATTTTTTCTATCAAATCGGCTGCCTTATAATTTTCTTTTTTCATCCATTGAATAAGCGACTGCCATTCCCGTTCAAATTGATGGGCATTGGCATACCCTTTTTTAAGTGGATTATCCCAGGGCAATTCATCCAAAATCATTCTAATAATATCAATCCTTTCCAAATCAGAAATGGGTTCAAGATTATTTTGACCAAAATGGTATCTATTTTGTTGAATAATCTGGTTACAAAAGGCATGAAAAGTAAGCACTTGCACTTTATGTCCTTCAGGACCAATATATTGAACCAATCTATTTCGCAAAGCATTCACCCCTGCATCGGTAAAAGTCAGGCAAAGAATATTTCTGGGAAGCGTGTCTGAATCCATTAATATTTTGCCAACCTTGGCAGCAATCAGCTGGGTTTTACCTGTTCCCGGACCAGCTAGCACTAAAGTTGGGCCATCCAAAGTAGAGACGGCCTCCTTTTGAGATATATTTAGCTGCTTAATCAGCTGTAGAAAAACGGCATCAAAATAGGATTGACCATCGGTAATAGACATAATACGGGGAAATTAATCCTCCTCTAAACGGAGAGAGAGGCGCTCGGCAAATTCTTTTATATCTGGATTAACTGCATGAAAACGAGACAGTAATTCTCGGGAAGTGGGCGGTTTATTAGACACAACGGGCACCTCACTTACTTCATTTTTAATTAATAATACTTGAAAGGCCAGATCAGTTCTCTGAAAATGCGCTCTCATTTTATCCATCATTGATTTCTCCTGTTTTATAGCACTTTCCTGCAGACCCGTTGAAGCAATGGCCTTGATAGTACACTCAGGTTCCCATGCTAAAGACACCATTTTCAGAAGATTTCTTGTAGAATCCTGTTGGATATTAATCACATAATCCTCCCAAAAAGCACTTAGTGAATCCTGATTTAAAGGAACGGCTACTTTATCGACCTCCTTTTTCTCTTCCTCCTTGATTTCATTCATCAATTTACTGAGTAAAGAATCATTCGCCGACGGTTCGACAACGACTTTTTTTACAGGCAGAATAGGGGAAATAACCGGAGTTTTTACTTTTTCAACCGCTTCAATATTTAAGACGGGTTCAGGCTTTTTTTTTTCTTCAGCTAAAGCCGTACTGTCTGAAGGAAGCGTCAAAATGCGATTCAGGTGAGCCATTTTCAATAAAGAAATTTCAACATGAAGCCTCTTGTTTTTTGCCATTTTAGCATGTAGATCACATTCATTTGCCAAATTTAAAATAGTAAGCAAGAAACCTGAGGAAGCCAAAGCCGCCTGATGTCTGTAACGATCTCTCAGTGTACCTGTTACTTCCAGCAGAGGCAGTGTCTGCACGTCTTTACTTACTAAAACATTTCTCGCATGGGCAGCTAAGCCATTGATAAACAAGTCTTCGTCGAATCCTTTTTTCAAAATTTCGTCAAAAAGAAGTAAAATATTAAGGCTATCCTCGGCTAAAAAATAATCGATCATTTTAAAAAAGTAATCATAATCGAGGACATTAAGATTTTCAATAACATCGGCATATTTGATTTCATTTCCCGAGAAAGCAACCATTCTATCGAAAATAGAAAGAGCGTCACGCAGGGCACCATCGGCCTTTTGGGCTATAATATGCAATGCCTCCTCATCGGCGGTAATCGATTCCTTCTGACAAATGGCTTTCAGGTGAGGAACGATAGCAATAGGTTGGATTCGTTTAAATTCGTAGATCTGACAACGAGAAATGATAGTAGGCAAAATTTTATGCTTCTCCGTTGTAGCCAATATAAAAATAGCATGAGCCGGCGGTTCCTCCAGCGTTTTCAAAAATGCATTGAACGCGGAAGGAGAAAGCATGTGCACCTCATCAATAATAAAAACTTTATACTTACCTTGCTGAGGTTGAAAACGAACCTGATCTATTAAACTTCGAATATGCTCGACGGTATTGTTCGACGCAGCATCTAATTCTGTAATATTAAAGGAGGCATTATCACTGAAGGAACGACAGGAAGAACACACGAGACAGGGCTCATGGTCAGCCGTCGGTTGCTGACAATTGATAACTTTTGCCAAAATACGGGCACAAGTCGTTTTTCCAACGCCTCTTGGACCACAAAACAAAAAAGCATGAGCGAGATGATTGCTTCGCAGCGCATTTTTCAAAGTAAGGGTAACATGCTCTTGTCCAACGACATCTGTAAACAGAGCTGGTCTATACTTCCTCGCCGATACCACAAAATCACTCATAATTTTTTGTTCTTGAGTGGTAAAAATAAGCAAATTATCGACGCCGTACAAATTGGTTTTTATTCTGACCTAAGTAAATGTATTTTTGTCCTGAAATAAATTTTATGAAAATAACGATTGCGCAATTAAATTACCACGTTGGAGATTTTTCAGGTAATCTGGAAAAGATGAAAAATGCGGTGGAAATAGCTAAAAATGAAGGGAGTGACCTCATTTGCTTTGCCGAATTGGCCACTTGTGGATATCCACCCAGAGATTTTTTGAACTTTGCCGATTTTATAAATAAGGCGGACGAATGCGTTCAGGAATTGGCAAAATGTGCTATAGACATTGGCATTTTACTCGGTTCCCCTACCCGAAATCCAGTCCCTGAAGGAAAAGATTTATATAATTCAGGTTATTTTCTGGAAAATGGTAACATTTCTTTTATTCAACACAAAGCACTGTTGCCAACGTACGACGTGTTCGACGAATACAGGTATTTTCAGCCCGCTGATTATTTTTCTACTTTCATGTATAAAGGGGTTCGCATTGCCCTGACCATTTGTGAAGATATGTGGAATGTGGGCAATGAAAATCCTTTATATACGATTTGTCCGATGGATGAATTAATGAAGGAAAAGCCTGACTTGATGATCAATCTGTCGGCCTCCCCTTTCGCTTACGATCATGCGCCGGAAAGAATTCATGTATTGCGAACCAATGTTTTGCGTTATCAATTACCCCTTTTTTATGTGAATCAGGTAGGTGCCCAAACGGAATTAATTTTTGATGGAGGCTCTCTGGTATTTTCACAAAATGGAAAAATTTTCGACGAATTACCCTTTTTTGAAACCTGCATCCGGACCTATTCTTTAGACGAGGTAAAGGCAAATAAGGAAAATAACGAAATTTCAAAGGACAAATATCCGTTAATTCACGACGCCTTAATACTCGGTTTGAAGGATTACTTTGGCAAACTGGGCTTGTCTAAAGCCATTCTTGGTCTCTCCGGTGGCATAGATTCTGCAGTAACTGCTGTATTGGCGATACGCGCTTTAGGGAAAGAAAATGTGTCTGTTCTCCTAATGCCCTCCGAATTTTCGTCTGATCATTCTATTGAAGACGCGCGAATTTTAGCTGAAAATCTGGGCATTTCCTATACCCTTTTTCCCATTAATGACTTGTATAACAGTTGGTTGAAAAATCTGGCTCCTCATTTTAAAGATTTACCTTTTGGACTGGCGGAAGAGAATTTACAAGCCAGAATTCGAGGTACTTTGTTGATGGCATTTTCCAATAAATTTGGCCCTATATTGCTTAATACCAGCAATAAAAGTGAAATGGCGGTGGGTTATGGCACTTTATATGGCGACATGTGCGGCGGACTTTCCGTTATTGGCGATGTATATAAAACGGAAGTTTATGAATTAGCAGCCTATATGAATAAAGATCAGGTCGTTATACCTATAAATACTTTGACCAAACCACCAAGTGCAGAATTGCGTCCAAATCAAAAAGATGCGGACAGTTTACCAGATTATGCTGTGTTAGACAAAATTCTTTATTTGTATATCGAAAAAAATCAGGGCCCTAATGAAATAATTTCTGCCGGATTTGATGCTGCTTTAGTTTCCAGAATTTTAAGATTAGTCAATATCAACGAGTTCAAAAGGCATCAGACCGCGCCCGTTTTGCGCATTTCACCCAAAGCATTTGGCATGGGAAGACGTATGCCTATTGAAGGAAAATATTTAAATATAAAATGATGAATGTACCCATTCCTGAATATCCTGAAGTAAACAGAGGTATTTTATTGGTTAAACCAACAGACGTGTTTTTTACTTATTTAAAATCGAAGGGATTCAATGAAACCGACGCTTTACAGCCCGACGATTGGGAACCAACTATCTATCTCGTTCCAGAAATGGATAGTCCTTTAGAGGAAGACGAATGGACAAAATCGAACTATAAGTCCCTGTTTAGCCACTTATTGGCACAAACACCGTTAGATGAAAAGGACTATCCACCCATAAATGATTTTCCGCTTTTTGAATCCTGGTTCAACTGCGAATTTATCATTGGTATATTCGATATGGTTAAAGGACCTTTAGGAAGAGGTTAATTTTATTTATATTTGTGTAAAATAAATTTACAATGGCAGGCGAAAAAATAATTTTTTCTATGGAGGGGGTTACAAAGACCTTTCCACCTCAAAAACAAGTAATTAAAAATATTTGGTTATCCTTCTTTTATGGTGCAAAAATTGGCGTTCTCGGTTTAAACGGTTCGGGAAAGTCAACATTGCTAAAAATTATTGCAGGATTAGACCAGAATTATCAGGGAAAAATTCAATTTGACGGAACTTATAAGATTGGTTATCTGGCGCAGGAACCTGTTTTAGATGAAACTAAAACGGTTCGCGAAATTGTGGAGGAAGCCGTTCAGTCGCTGATTAATATGCTTCGCGAATATGAGGACATAAATCTGAAATTATCTGAACCGCTCGACGGTGACGAAATGATGAAACTCATTGATAAGCAAGGTGAATTAATGGATAAACTGGAGAGCAATAATGCCTGGGAACTCGATCACCGTCTGGAAACGGCGATGGAAGCGCTTCGTTGTCCAGAGGGAAATGTTCCCATCAAGGTATTGTCCGGTGGTGAAAGACGCCGGGTGGCTCTTTGCCGTTTATTGCTTAGCAATCCGGATATTCTATTGTTAGATGAACCTACGAATCACCTCGACGCTGAATCTGTTCATTGGTTAGAACAATTTTTACAAAATTTCCCTGGAACCGTTATTGCCGTTACGCACGACCGTTATTTTCTGGACAATGTGGCAGGATGGATCTTGGAACTGGATAGAGGCGAGGGCATTCCATGGCAAGGAAATTATTCCTCTTGGTTAGACCAAAAATCGAAACGATTAGAACAGGAGGAAAAATCTGATTCTAAAAGAAGAAGAACGTTAGAACGCGAGTTAGAATGGATAAAACTGGCCCCAAAAGCTCGTCAGGCTAAAGGCAAGGCGCGTTTGAATGCTTACGATAAATTAGCTTCCGAAGAATTAAAAGATAAGGAAGCAAAATTAGAACTATTTATTCCAATGGGCGCCCGACTGGGTGATAAAGTAATTGATCTGGAGAATATTACCAAATCATTTGGCGATCGGGTATTATATGAAAATCTTTCCCTTTCCATACCCAAAAATGCCATTGTAGGTGTCATTGGACCCAATGGCGTTGGAAAAAGTACCCTGTTTAAAATGATTATGGGTGTCGAAAAACCCGATTCAGGCGAAATTATTATTGGCGATACCGTTCAAACCAGTTATGTTGACCAGGGGCATGA
>JAFMBH010000030.1 GCA_017858735.1 Bacteroidota bacterium | reverse complement strand
TATGAAAATTAGTTCTTCAAACTTTTATTTGATAATTAGTCTACTATTAGGACTAATATTAAGGCTGCTTTTTTCTTTTTACTTCTCCAAATATTATTTTGGAAATGTTAATTATACAATTGGTGATTCCTATTCTTATATTAATCCCGTTTTAAACTTACTTAAATATGGCGTTTATGCTTTCGATATAGATGAGATTGATTCTTATTTTTATAGAGGTCCTATTTACCCTTTTTTCTGGGGTATTCATTACATTTTATTTGGTGAAAATTTGGTTTTCGAGTCAGTTGCGGTTAGTCAAAGTTTCATTGATGTTTTTAGTGGATACTTAATTTATAAATTATTAGGTTCATTCGGAGTTCCTAAAAAATATTCCCTCCTTGGAATGTTAATGTACCTTATCAATCCGATACTCTTAGTGCATGTTCCAATTACAGGAACTGAAATATTGGCTATATCTATAACTTTATTTTATTTTCATTTACTCGTCAAATCAAAAAATAATTTGGATTATGTTAAAATTGGAATTTTAGCTGGAGTTTCCTTGTTAACAAGACAGTATTTGGGGATTTTAATGCCTATTGGTATTGTATATATTTTTTTAAATTGTAAACTGGATTTCCAAAAAATATCAAGAAATTCGATTATCATTTTTTTAAGTTTCTCTTTAACATTAACACCCTGGTTTTTGAGAAATTATATCAATTGGGGAAAACCAATTATTTTAATGGGTGAAACGACCGGATATCAATCTTATCAAAAAGATTTTGTTGCATTTGATAAGTTATATTCATTAATATACGTAGATGTCACACCAATATTTAATTCAGTCGCAGAATCTGGTGAAGATACAATGACAAATTCTAAAGTTTTGGGTCCTTTAAGTGGTGAACTTGAGGAGTTAAATAAAATGGCTTTTAAGTGTGGCCCTTCTTTTAATTCTCGTCGTTATAATATTCTCTATAAAAAGGATAATGAACTAAGTAATAATTGTAAAAACGAACTTATTACTGGATATGACAAACTGAGAGTTAAACTTCTGGCTCAAAATGGATTTATATTTAAATACAAAACAGCCTTTTTAAATTTGAAAAAATCATTTTTCAAAATGGATTTAACTTCCAGACCTTCCAGTGTGAAAGATGTTTTTATTTATTTATCATTTTCATACAGAATATTCTATGTCATTTTAGGTTTTTTATCTATCCTGTTTATTAGGGATAATAAAAAAGTAGCTATTATTTTATTTCCTCTTTTTATGTTTTTCTTTGTTTCAGTTGTTGTTAAACATGTTGAAATTAGATTTTATGCACAAGCAGAAGCCATATTAATTATTTTGGCAACCTACTCCATCTTTAAAATAAGGTCCCATCCTTTTTTTACCTGACATGAAAAAAATTGTTCACATCATTGGCGATTTATCGATTGGAGGTACTGAACGCGCGCTTAGTTCCTTATTAATTAATTTTCCGAATAAGGAATTGAAGTATTATGTTATTTCACTCTCCGGAAATGGATATTTTTCAGATGAAATTAAAAAAGCAGGTATTGAAGTCTTTGATTTAAATCTTAAAGGCATCTTAACCCTGCCTAAAAATATACTTAAACTGATTTTTATCGTCCATAAAATTAAGCCTGATATCCTTCAAGGGTGGATGTATCATAGTAATCTCATTGTTTCATTATTAAAATATACATTTATTCGAAAACCTCATATTTTCTGGAATATCAGGCAGTCTCTTTATTCTCTTCAGTATGAAAAAAAATCGACGGTTATTGTGATTAAAATTTTAAAATTTTTGTCTCGTTATCCTGATAAAATCATTTTTAATAGTGAAATGGCAAAAAATCATCACTTAGATTTTGGCTATAATGCCTCAAAAGCAATTGTGATTTTTAATGGTTTTGACACTAATTTCTGGAAATTTGATGCTTTTAAAAGAACTAAAATAAGGTCTGAATTTAATATTACGGAAAATGATTTATTGTTAGGTTATGTTGGTAGATACCATTCTGTTAAAAATGTAACATTGCTTTTAGAGGTGATAGCTGAATTATCTCCTGATTATCCATTTTTAAAAGCAATGTTTATAGGTAAAGATTTAGTTCAAGAGAATGAAGATTTTAATAAATTTTTAAATTTATCTAATAGTAATAAAATCTTTTTATTGGGAAATGAATCTGATATTCCTGGATACCTATCAGCTTTCGATTGCTTTTGTTTATGTTCAAATAGTGAAGCTTTCCCAAATGTTCTAGCTGAGGCTATGTCATGTAATCTATATTGCATGTCAACAAATGTTGGAGATGTACCTTTAATTCTTGGGAATTTCGGTTGTATAGTTCCACCTAATGATAAGGAACTCTTAAGAAAGGCCATCATATTTTGGATTGAAAACCATTTTTCCCTCAAAGAAAATGGTCGCCGAGCCAGAGAAAGAATCAAAAATAATTTCCCGATAAATAAAAATATAGCCGATTATGCTTCCATTTATTTATCCTGAATTATAAGCTATGTGCGGTTTCGTAGGGGTTTTATCCTCACCTTTCCTTAACGAAAGTACATTACTAAAGATGACCAGAACCTTGGAACACAGAGGGCCTGATGAATCAACCCTCTGGCAGGATTCTTTATCTGGTATTTCTTTCGGTCATCAAAGGCTTTCTATCCTAGAACTATCTAATGCAGGCAGCCAGCCAATGTTCTCTGCAAATAGTCGGTTCGCTTTAGTTTATAATGGCGAAATTTATAACCATTTATCTTGTAGAAAGGTCTTAGCTGAAAGTGGGTTTGCAGTCTCCTGGAAGGGGAGTTCTGACACAGAAACGCTTATTGAAATGATTAGTGCGCTGGGTTTAGAAAGGGCTTTGGAGTTAACTACCGGGATGTTTTCTCTTGCCTTATGGGATAAAGTGGAGAAAAAATTATTCCTCGCCAGAGATCGTTTTGGTGAAAAGCCGCTATACTACGGTTGGCAAGGTGATTCTTTCCTTTTTGGCTCTGAACTTAAAGCGCTTAAAATCCATCCACATTTTTTAAATGAAATAGATTCAAATGCTCTTGGTCTTTATTTGCAATATAGCTATGTGCCAACGCCTTTATCAATCTATAAGGGCATAAGTAAATTAACGCCAGGGTGTATTTTATCGGTTTCGTTGGACAATAAGACGGTTTGTATTAGTACTTATTGGTCTGCCATCGATACCATGATTAACGGGAAGAGGAATCCTTTCCAAGGTTCTGTCACTGTGGCCATCGATGAAACAGAAAATGTTCTTAAACGGGCTGTTCATAGTCAATTATTAGCAGATGTTCCATTGGGTGCTTTTCTTTCTGGTGGTATCGATTCGTCTTTGATAGTGTCTCTAATGAGCGCTGTTTCGAGCACGCCTGTAAATACATTTACCATTGGGTTCGATGAAAATGGATTTAATGAAGCCGTGTATGCAAAAAAAATAGCTGATCATTTAGGTACAAATCATACGGAACTTTATGTCAATCCAAAGGATTGTTTTGACGTAATTCCGTTGTTGGGTAGCATGTACGATGAACCTTTTGCTGATTCGTCCCAAATTCCGACCTATATGGTAAGTAAATTAGCCGCTGGTTCCGTAAAAGTTGCCCTTTCCGGCGATGGTGGCGACGAACTTTTTGGAGGCTATAACCGGTATTTTTTTGCTGAAAAAATATGGAATAATCTAAGATTTATTCCTAAGCCTTTTCGTAAAGGACTGTACTCGTCAATAAATAAATTAAATACCCAACAATGGGATGCTTTGTCAAGCTTCCTACATCATATACTACCTAAAAAATATCATTTTTCTAATTTTACAGATAAACTAATAAAAGCGTCATCATTATTAGCTGTAGAATCTTTTGACGATGTATATTTCAGATTAGTTAAACAATGGGAAAATCCCAGAGAAGTATTAAATTTTGATTTTTATCCACAAAAAAATAAATTAATAGGCTCAGATTTATTCCAGGATAATATGGATAAAATGATGTTGAATGATCTGCTTACCTATTTGCCCGATGATATTTTATGTAAAGTGGATCGTGCTGGTATGGCGGTTTCATTGGAAAGCAGAATTCCTTTTCTTGATCATCATGTCTTTGCATTTTCTTCCTCTTTACCCTTATCATATAAAATAAATAAAGGAACATCAAAATGGATATTAAGGGAAATACTTAAAAAATACATTCCTGAAAATTTGATAAACAGACCTAAAATGGGTTTTGGGATTCCTTTGGAAGCATGGTTAAGAGGTCCCCTTAAAGAGTGGGCAGACGATTTACTCGATGAAAAGGTCATTATTGAAAGCGGTATGTTAAACCCAAAAGTAGTAAGGCAAAAGTGGGAGGAACATATTTCGGGAAAAAGAAATTGGCATTATCAACTTTGGGCTATCCTCATGTTTCAGGCTTGGTATAAAAGAAATTGTTAAAGTGGAAGCTGTTTTAGGCATAATAGGAATTTGCCTTTTATTGGTATTGATTTATGTAATGACTATTAGGTGGCCATTATTAAAAAACATTATTTGGATAGGTGCCTTACTCCGAATATTAGCAGCGCTAATACATTTTTTTATTTTTCAGTTGCCAGATGGGAAGATTGATGCTGTTAAATTTGAGAATTATGCATGGTCTTTTTCTCAAATGCCTTTTAATGATTATTTACTGAGCTTTAAAACAAATACTTTAGCACTTACTTTCACCTGGGTTCTTTCATTAATTTACAGGCTCTTTGGGAGGAGTCCGTTACTCCTTCAGTGCATAAGTATATTTATTGGTGTTTTGTGTATCCTTTTGGTATATAAATTATCCTTCCTGTTAAGTAATAATGAGAAAAAGGCTAAACAATCAGCTTGGATTCTAGCCGTTTTTCCTACCGTTATATTGTATAATTCTTTAATACTAAGGGAGGTTTTTGTAATGTTTTTTCTACTTTTAGCTTTTATTTATTTTGCTAAATGGTATTTAAGTAAGAATGTTAATTTCGGCATTTTGACATTAGTTTGTTTTATTCCTTTATATTATTTGCATAGTGCGCTAATTTTAGGAGGTATCACATTTTTTATACTATTTTTTATAGAAAGCATAGATTTTTTTAAAATAAGATATAGGCAAAATAAATTTAGCATTATCCACGCAATTCTTTTATCGGTTACTCCTCTTGTTACCTTATATTTATTTACTGTTTTACCAGGTATAAAAATACCTTATTTAGGTAAATTCGATGACATTTTTACCTTTTCAAGAATTTTGTTCCAAACTAAAGTAACCAATTTTGGTGGTTCTGTTTATCCTGACTGGCTTTCCCCAGAATCACCTTTAGATTTTTTTTTATTAATCATTCCCAGATTAGGTTACCTTTTATTTTCACCTTTTATTTGGGACCTTAGGGCAATAAATCACCTCCTGGGTTTCGTTGATGGTTTACTTTATTTGTTTGTTTTTTATTGGATTGCCAAAGGAATCTTGTTTGAAAAACATAAGCAAATTATTACAAGAATACTTATAATTTTGATACCTTTACTAATAGTTTACTCCTGGGGAGTCGGAAATTTTGGCACAGCTTTAAGACACAGGGTTAAATTTATTCCTGTATTTATCGCAATATCAACAATTTACGTTCCAAAAATCACTTTGACAAAAAAATCAGAGGGTCCAAAACCTAATGGGTAACTTTAATTATTTTTAACTTGGAGAGGTCTAGAAGGAGAATTCTTGTTGTTGTCAACACCGACTGGGGGTTTCTAGCCTATAGGTTACCTATAGCTTTAGAGGCTATGAAGCTAGGGTGGGAGGTCTTTGTAGCTACACCAGATACTGGCGATGCGCATCTTATTAAAGCCGCCGGTTTAAATCATATCACGCTAGAGATGTCGAGAAAGGGCTTAAATCCTTTTAGGGAACTTAAAACTATGTTTGAGTTTTGGAGGCTTTACAAAGATTTATCTCCGCAAATAGTTCATCATGTTACCGTGAAACCTATTATTTACGGTTCTATAATGGCTGCTCTTTTAAATAAATCTTTCGTTGTTAACGCAATTAGTGGACTTGGTTATGTATTTACTTCGTTACCTAAAAATAATATTGTTAGGATAATCACTACTTTTTTATATAAATTGGCGCTGAATAGATCCAATAGCAAAACTATTTTTCAAAATCCTGATGACTTGAATCTTTTTATTCAAGAGGGGATGATTGAAAAATCTAAAACTAGACTTATTCTTGGTTCTGGTGTGAATTGTTCCGTATTTTCTCCTACTCCCGCGAAAATCGGAGACATAATAGTAATGTTACCGGCAAGAATGCTTTTTGATAAAGGCATTTATGAGTTTGTCAATGCCGTTACGCTTCTAAAAGCTGATTATCCAAAGGTAAAATTTGTTCTCGTAGGTCGATCCGACGACGGTAATCCTGCACTCATTCCAACAAAACAGCTTAGAGCATGGGAATTGGCTGGCTTAATCGAATGGTGGGGTTATAAAAGAAATATGGATGAAGTCCTGAATATGGCTTCTATGGTTGTTTTACCTTCTTATAGGGAAGGTTTACCCAAGGTTCTTCTCGAAGCAGCTGCTTGCAGTAAACCTATTATTTCAACGAATGTTCCTGGCTGTAAAGAAATAGTCCGACATGAAGTGAATGGGCTGCTAATTCCTCCGAAAGATGAAGTGGCTTTGGCTGAAGCGATTCGACGATTACTTGATAATCCAGAATTTGCTATGCAATTAGGTAAAAATGGTCGGGAAATTGTTCAAAATGAATTTTCTGAAGCGTTGGTGGTGGAAAAAACATTTGAGGTGTATGAGCATTTGCTCACAGGGAAATAATGGTTTAATTTATTACAGTGCCTTTCCCCGTGGATAGTAAACCTCCAGATTTTAAACAAAAGGATTTTCATACATTTCCTCGTCCTGACAAAGATTCTTCCTATTCAGGAAGAAAATGGATTATTGATACCTTTTTCGCTGCTTTTTTACTCGTTCTTTTGTTCCCTTTGCTGCTTTTTACCGTGCTTCTTCTGTTCGTATTGAATGGACAAGTTTTGTACTCAAAGCCTAGGATTGGTTTTAATCAAAAGCCTTTTAATATATTGAAATTTGTAACCATGATTCCCAATAGTCATAATATGACCTTTGGTACCATGACTATTGGAAATGATCCACGTATTACACCTATTGGGAGAATTTTAAGAAAGTTTAAAATTGATGAATTACCCCAACTTTGGAATGTATTCATAGGGAATATGAGCTTCGTCGGTCCAAGACCTTTGGATAAATCTGAGTTCGATTGTTATCCCCAACATATTAAAGATGTAATCTATACCGTTAAGCCTGGTATAACAGGGGTTGGTTCTATCGTTTTTAGAAATGAAGACAAAATTTTATCTGACCCAACCGTCTCCCCCATAAGTTTGTACAAACAAAAAATAGCTCCGCATAAAGGAGAACTTGAACTTTGGTACCTTGAAAATCAATCCTTTTATGTCGATTTTATGATTTTATTGCTTACCGGATTAGCTATATTTGTACCGAATAATCAACTTATTTATCGCGTGTTTCCCTCGCTCCCCGTTAAAACATTTTAAAAAATCAGGTTAATGCCGAAAAGTATTATGACCATCGTGGGGGCCCGACCCCAATTTGTTAAGGCTGCAGCTGTGTCAAGAGTTATTAAGGAAGATGGCTATTTTGAGGAAAAAATAGTACATACCGGTCAACATTTTGATGCTAATATGTCAGATATTTTCTTTTCGGAAATGTCTATCCCCAATCCGCATTTTCAATTGGCTATCCATAGTCTTACTCATGGTGCCATGACGGGTAGAATGCTGGAAGGCATAGAATCTCTGTTATTATCGGAAAAGCCAGATGCCGTTATGGTCTATGGCGATACTAATTCCACGCTGGCCGGTGCTTTAGCCGCCTCAAAATTGAGAATCCCTTTGGTTCACGTGGAGGCTGGCCTGAGAAGTTTTAATATGGATATGCCGGAAGAGATTAATAGAATTCTTACCGATAGAATCAGTGATTTATTATTTTGTCCAACCCAGACTGCCATCGATAATTTAATGGCCGAGGGCTTCAGTTCTTTACCCTCCCGCATTGAACTCACAGGAGATGTTATGCAGGATGCAGCTATTTTTTATTCGAAAATAGCTCATCAAAAATCTTCTGTTCTTGATAAACTTAAATTAAATAATGAACCTTATATATTGGTAACTTTTCATAGACAGGAAAATACCGATGTCCCTGAAAATCTATCCGCTATTGTTCAGGCATTGAATGCCATTAACAGGGAAATAAAAGTAATAGCTCCTCTTCACCCCAGGACAAAAAAAATAATGTCTGAAAGGAATTTAAAAGCTGAATTCGTTACTATCGATCCTGTTGGTTATTTTGATATGATTCAATTATTGGAAAATACTCAGCTGGTTCTTACCGATAGTGGTGGATTACAAAAAGAGGCCTACTTTTTCAATAAATTTTGCGTGACTTTAAGAGATCAAACTGAATGGGTGGAATTAGTCAATGGTGGTTATAACCAATTGACAGGAGCTAATTTTGATGCGATTACAAATGCCGTAAGATTAGCCCTTAACCAAAAATTCGAAAAAATAAATGATTATTACGGCGGTGGAAATGCAGCATCTCTGATCACCAAATCCTTACATCATTTTTTAACCTAGCCTCCTTTTAGTATTTGTTTTCCTTAATATTATATTACCTTTAAGTTCTTTTTTATACTCCGCTCCAAATGAATAATGTTTCAGTTTTTTTTCTGGTTCTTCTGTTGATAACATCTTTTGCTTGTAACAGACCTGTTTCAAGATTTACTTGGGAGGGGAATACTGTGGCGCCGGGGGCTATACATTTCAAAAATGAGGCTAAAAAGGCAACCGATTTCCTTTGGGATTTTGGTGATGGAAGTATATCAGTTGATTCAATGCCTGTACACAGATTTTATTCATCAGGTAGTTTTGTGGTTCGCCTGACAGCACTTAATGGAAAGAAAAAACGAATAAGTATGGAAAATATTACGATTAAAGCACCTGAAGATTGTTTGATTCACCTGTCAACCTCATTAGGTGATATGGTTATCAAATTATATGACGAAACCCCTGCGCATCGCGATAATTTTATGAAGTTAGTAGAGGAGTCATACTATGATAGTCTGCTTTTTCACAGGGTCATCGATGGCTTTATGATTCAAGGGGGAGATCCTCAATCAAGAAATGCGGCAAAAGGCGCTCGTTTAGGTATGGGAAGCCCAGGTTATACTGTTCCAGCTGAATTTAACGACCAACTAGTACATGTGAAAGGTGCTCTTGCAGCGGCTCGAACCGGCGGACCTTCAAATCCTGAGATGAGATCTTCAGGCTCTCAGTTTTATATCGTTCATGGCGCTCCGGTAAGTGAGAATTCTTTGAAAATAATGGAGTCTCGTAATGGTTTCAAATATGGTGATAAACAAAAAGAAGAATATCTTGCTCTGGGTGGAACCCCTCAATTAGATAATAATTATACCGTTTTTGGAAGAGTAATAGAGGGGCTCGATGTTATTGATAAAATAGCAAAAGTTCAAAAGGATGGGGCAGATAGACCCGTCTCAGATGTGTTGATGACTTTAAAATTGATTAAATAGCCAGCTTATGCCTAATGCTGATATTATATTAGGTGTCGATGTAGGAGCCTCTGGTATTAAAGGGGCGCTCGTTGATAGTACTAAGGGTATTCTTGTTTCAGACCGTATTAGGCTTGAAACGCCAAATCCCGCTACTCCCGAGGCTGTAGCAGAAACATTTAAGGAGTTGGTGAAAGCTTTTAAATGGAAAAAACGGATAGGGGTTGGCTTTCCCAGTATAATTAAAAAGGGTACAGCTTATTCTGCTGCTAATATTGACAAAAATTGGAATGGCCTGAATGTCAAAAAATTTCTTGAAAAATCAACTGATCTTCCGGTTCGTGTTATCAATGATGCCGATGCAGCAGGTTTAGCGGAAATGAATTATGGACACGGAAAAGATATGTTAGGCGTGGTTCTTCTTATTACCATTGGTTCTGGATTGGGTAGCGCTCTGTTTCTAGATGGTAAGTTGTTGCCAAATACTGAGTTTGGTCATGTTCGTATGCATGGTATGATTGCAGAACATTATGCCTCCAGCCGGATTCGAAAAGAACTTAATCTGGATTGGGAAGAGTGGGGGAAGCGATTCGATGAGTATCTGAATTATATGGATTTGTTAGTAAACCCAGATCAAATTTTCCTGGGCGGCGGCATAAGTAAACACTTCGATCTCTTTAGCCCCTTTTTAAATGTGAAAACAAAACTTAAACCAGCAAAACTGAGAAATAACGCGGGTATCATCGGTGCCGCTTGCTTCGCGCACTTAGATTAATTTTCTTAGCGCAAAAATTTTCTCAAAAGGGAAATTTTCAATAAAAAAAGGGTTAAAGATTTTTTCTTTAATCCTTTTTTATTTAGGATTCTGGTCTATAATATTGTAACATTTCTGATACTTCAGGGTCAGTTTCCACGTCGGGTAAAAGGGTGAATAATACGGTATGAGTGGAATAATCTTCCTCTAAAGCTACGCCAAGCATCATTAAAGCCTCCTTTCTTTGCCCGGCAGCCAATAAACAAGCAATATGAGCAAAAATCATAGTAGAACCTTCTGTTTCTAATTCACCCGCTTTTGCCAGCTCAATAGCTTCTTGTTTTCTATCGGCATGAATTAAAAAAGACAGATAATACAACCAATACTTACTCTCACAAGGAGCTAAATTTACGGCCTCCTGAAAGCAGAACTCAGCTTTTTCCTCATCACC
The DNA here is from genome assembly GCA_017858735.1 of Bacteroidota bacterium. Lineage (GTDB taxonomy): Bacteria > Bacteroidota > Bacteroidia > Chitinophagales > Saprospiraceae > BJGN01. The sequence goes on along the minus strand of JAFMBH010000030.1, from coordinate 29,151 downwards.
CATTTGCTGATAAGCAATGCCCATAGAAGAATAGTATTCTTCTCGTTGATCTTCAATATTAATAGCTCTTTTATAATATAAAATGGCCTTTTTCCAATCTTTATGTTGTAAGAAAACCTCCCCAATATGGTATAATACCTCGTCATTCATGGGGTCAGATTGCAATGCTTTTCTGAAGTAAGCCAATGACTTTTGTGCCTGATTAAGTTCTAAACAGCATTGCCCACACATCATTAAAACCTCAGAATCAGATACAAACAAGGCTATCATTTCTTCATAAGCTTCTAAAGCCTTTTGAAACTTTTTTAATTCAAAACACAAATTGCCGTATTCTCTGTAAGCAATCTCCAAAGTAGGGGTAGATAAATAGGCAAACTCCAACGCTTCCAACGCTTCGTCGTAATTTCCTAAATAAGCTTGAGATAATCCCAAATAATACCAGGACAATCCGTTGTAAGAATTTAAATCAAGTATTTTACTAAATATTAAAATACCCTCTTCATATTTTTTGTACGATTCTATCCATGCCCAAAAATATTCGATAGCTTCCTCGTTTGATGGGTCTAAAAATACGGCTTGAGATAAAATCTGAAAAATACCTTCAACTTGCCCTTCTTCCTCCAGAATATTAGCCTTTAAAAGAAGCATTTCGCAAGTTTTTATCTCATCTAACTTACCCTCTAAAGTAGAAATTAAGTTCAGTGCCTCTTCGTTATTATGTGTTTTAAATAGTAACCTGGCGTGGAGTAAAGTCACTATTTCGTTGTCAGGGGACAAAGCATTTACATGCTCTAACACATCATTAACCTCATCTACTTTGTTCAGTTCAAGCAGATAAATTACTTTTTTAACATAAAAAGTGAGTGAATAAGGGAAATAATTAATTCCCTCTTCACATATTTCTAAACTTCTTTCATATTGTCGCTCTACAGCGAAATAATCCATAAGTAAAAATAATTCTTTCTCTTCCCACATTTTTGACGTGCCGCATTCAACATAGGCATCATAAGCCTGTACTAAATGCTCAATACTAATTTTTTCTTTGTCGTTCATAGGTTACGCAAATGCAATGAGCAGTTCTTTCGAACCTCCACTTATATTAAACCAAAGGATTTAAAAGCTAAATTGCCTCCCAATCAGCTACGTGCTGCAAATTGCTCGTTAAATGTAAGCATATTGTAACCAAATATTGAACGAACGTATGAAAAAAAATGAAGCGATTAACGAAACGGTATGTTTTTATTAGAAAGCGGAAAAAATCTAAGTGACTGTTTTATATTATGTTACAAAAAAAAATATGTGAAATAGTGGTATATAAAAAATCATTATATGTTTTGTATTGATGTTATATTTTAATCACTATTATTTTTTTGATTATATTTAAATACGTTCTAATTCAATAGATTTGAATAAAAAAGAGCGATATTTCTACCGCTCTTTTCTATCATTTAGTTATCTCTTTTAGGTTGATTTTTCAATCTTTCTATCATGGCCAGATAAAATTCACGATCACTTCTTGCTAATATGGCGACTTTTCGATAGCCAATAATTTTACTGAATTGTTGAAAATATTTTTTCTTCATTTTTACCAATTCTTCCTCCATATCAAGTAAGCCCATCAGGTGTTTTTCAACAGCAGTATCATCTAAGCCCATGATGTTTTTATTGGGTTGAAATTTTTCCCTGATCATTTTTTGTTCCTTTTCATAGTCGTTGTAAACGGGCCAAAATTTTTCAGCCTCCTCCGTACTCAGACTCATTTTCTCCGTAAGGAGGGCTACTCTGACGGCCTTTACCCTTTCTGTATTGGGCCGTTGTTGATAATTCCTGGAAGGATTTGGTCTCTGAGCAGATAACGGTGCAGATAGACACATAGTGAATATCAGTAGCATAGACATTCGGTTTTTAAATTTCATTTTATTTGTTTTTAGTTTTTATTTCTACTGTGTTTAAAGTCATTTCTTCTGCAAATAATTGAATATCAAGCTCTGAAATGACTGCTTCTTCACTTAACCATTGCGCCGCTTCTTCTGTTGAAAGCGAATAAATGGTATATTCTGTCTCCTTTTTATCAACACGCTGATCCATCCAAAAGAATTTTACCAATGAGAAGAGCAACAAAAATGCCGCCGCTGAGGCTAATATTGGTCGGACATATTTTCTTCGCCGGTTTGTCGAACTAATTTTGGCTATTTTTTCAGCTATTGATTTTTCAAGACCGTCATAATATCCATTAGGAGCCTCAACGCCAGGTAGCGTGGAAACCTTTAATGGTATCCATGGGGCAATTTGGCTTATCTCTTTTTCCCATTCTTTATTTTCCTCTTTCATAAGGTTTTCTTTTTAATAAATTCGTTTAATTTGCCTAATGCATGATGAAAGGATGCTTTTAATGATCCTTCTGTAACTTTTAAAATTTCTGCCATTTCAGCATAGGTCATTTTTTCAAAATATCTCAATTTGAATACTAATTTTTGACGTGTGGGTAGTAATTCAATACCTTCGTTTAGCAATATCCATATTTTTTCTTCCTCAAATGACTGTATATCAAATGAATAAGATTCACTGGCATGTCTGATGGCTGATTCATGTATTCGTTTTTGAATTTTTTGTTGTTCTAAAAAACGAAAGGTTTCATTTAGGGCAATCTTATAAATCCAGGTGTATAAACTACTTTTATTTTCAAAAGTATGGATGTATTTATAGACTTTTAAAAAGGTATTTTGTAAAATATCATCCGTATCTTCATGTGTACCAACCATCCTTCTTATGAGGGCATACAAGCGTTTTTGATATATTTTTAAAATCATTTTGAATGCCCATTCTTTTTCCTTTGGGTTCTTGGCCATTTTGCAAAGTTGCTCATCGGAGTAGTTTATGGTCATTATTAAATCATTTACTACTTTTGATAGCTTTGAACGGGAAAGGTTTAATCTAAAATATAGTTATTTGTAATGAATTTATAAATTTATTTATTTCGTACCTAAAAATATGGTTATGGATCTTAAATGGTTGGATCATTTAGAATTATTGGATTATAATTTACCTAATGATTTTATAGCCTTACATCCTGTTTCACCTCGTGATCATTCCAAATTATTGTACTATAATCATGGGGATATGTCTGATTTTCAGTTCACCCATTTGCCTGACGTAATTCCTGCAAATGCAGTGCTTGTCTTTAATGAAACGAAAGTTATTCATGCCAGACTATTTTTTTTAACGCCCATGGGTGCGAAAATAGAAATATTCTGTTTAGATCCTTTTTTACCTGCCCTTCATTTTGATAATTTAAATGCTAAAAATGAGGTGGTGTGGAAATGTTTGATTGGCAATAATAAACGCTGGAAGGATAATCCAATGTCTATCGATATGGCTATAAATGAATCTCCGGTAACGCTGTTTGCAGAAAAATTGGAACAGGTTGATGATTCTTTTCTCGTTCGTTTCTCCTGGAAGAGTGAGTCCGATATGGTTTTTGGCGATTTATTAGATGCCATTGGGCAAATTCCTCTTCCACCCTATTTGAATAGAGAGGTCGAGTTTGACGATGAAACGGATTATCAGACCATTTATGCAAAAGCAGAAGGTTCTGTGGCAGCGCCAACGGCTGGTTTACACTTTACAGAAGATGTGCTGAAAGAGCTCAGGGAAAAAGGGGTAACTTTTGTGTTTCTTACCCTCCACGTTGGTGCCGGTACATTTAAACCCATCAAAGTTGAGCATATTTCGGAGCACATTATGCATAAAGAACAGATTCGGGTTTCACAAAAAAGTCTGGAAACATTAGCTTCAGCCAGCCTTAATCAACAACCTATCATCGCCGTAGGTACTACTAGTTTGAGAAGCCTCGAAAGCATTTATTGGTATGGTAACAATCTAACTGAAAAATCAGAAGCTTTTCTTTCGGTTTCGCAATGGGAGCCTTACCTCAGTCAAAAAAGTTTGTCACTACAAGATGCTCTTTTGCAAATTATTCAACTTATGGAACAATATAACCTGAGTTGGTTAGAGGGGGAAACCAAACTAATGATTGTACCCGGCTATCATTTCAAAGTTATTTCTGGTATAATTACAAATTTTCACCAGCCTAAAAGTACCCTGTTGTTCCTTATAGCAGCTTGGGTAGGAGAGGATTGGAAAAAAATTTATAAGTACGCGTTGGAAAATAAATTTAGGTTTTTGAGCTTCGGAGATAGTAGCCTTTTGTTGAAAACAAATGGGAAGACGGTCTAAAAAGGTGACCCGTCCATATTCGAACTTATTGATAAGCGGCGAATTCCATTTCTAAACGGGCTGGAATTTCTCTTGGCGTTATGTCTTGTAAATAAAACCATACCTCCAGTTTGAACGAATTTTTTACAAGATGTTTTCTTGCGTTGATGAGCGTTGGAAATAAATCAATCTCTAAAGCTGGTCTTCTTAAGGCTAGTTCGTTTTGATAAAAAACTTCTTCCGCAGTTTGGCAGGTAAGCGATTTATCCTGGCATATTCTAATAGACAATTCTCTTAGCCAATAAAAGGAGATGCTTTCGTCTAAAGTAACCAAACGCGCTGAAACAGGTTCTATTCTTGTTATTAATGCGGTATCAAGCCCTGCGGGTAAAAAGTTTTTTATGTTTGATGGAACCAGATCCAATGAATACACCCTGGGTAAAATACCACTTAAACCTGAGGGAATATTTAGTCGAATATTAGGATAGTACATGAAAAAGGAAACCAAACGTCGGTCACTTCGACAGGAAAAAACGGTTAGTAAGCAAAAAAATAATACAAAAATCCGCACTATACTTTGTTTTATTTGAAATGAACGCAATAATAATTTAAAAATTATGATTTTCAGTAGGGTGTGATTTTTAATTTTAGTTATATTAGGGAATAATATTTTTATAATGGGTGAGAAAAAATTTAAAAAAGCAAAAGGAGAACCTGGCAGGCAACAATTCGTTTCCAATCTTTTGCAGGATATGCAAGCATTGGAGTATATGTTACATAATTCCATTTTTGAAAAAGGGGTAACCAGAATAGGTGCTGAACAAGAAATGTGCATTATTCAAAAAAAATCTTTTAAGGCAGCGCCTATCGCGTTGGAAATTATTGATTTACTTAAAGATATGCCCTGGTTAGATACGGAATTGGCAAAATTTAATCTGGAAATAAATCTTGATCCACGCGTTTTCACTGGCTCTGCACTTAAAGATATGGAGGCAGAAACAAATGAAAAATTACAGATTATTAAAACGGAATTAGCTCATTTTAATTCAGATATATTACTTACTGGTATTTTACCAACACTACATAAAAATGATCTGGAATCTCATAATTTAACACCCCGGGAAAGGTATAAATTATTGGTGGAATCACTTAGTGCCCAATTATTGGGACAAGCTTTTGAATTAAGAATTCAAGGCATTGATGAATTATTACTTAGAAGTCATACCCCTCTTTTGGAAGCGGCAAATACAAGTTTTCAAGTTCATTTGCAAGTTAATCCGGAAAATTTTGTCCCTTATTATAATATAGCTCAAGCGCTTACTGCTCCTGTTTTGGGTATTTCGGCCAATTCTCCCATTGTTTTCGGTCGTCGTTTATGGCACGAATCCAGAATTGCCCTTTTTCAACAGGCTTTAGATGTCAGAACAACTAATGAGCACATGCGGGAAAGGAGTCCAAGAGTTAATTTTGGATCCGATTGGGTTCACCATTCTATTCTGGATATTTACAAAGAAGATATTGCGCGATTTAGGTCATTAATTTATCCTGAAACAAATGAAAATGCCATGGAGGTTGTCCTCGCAGGAAAAATACCCAAATTAAGTGCGTTGCAAATACATAATTCTACAGTTTACAGATGGAATAGACCATGTTATGGTATTAGTGATACCGGAAAACCTCATCTTCGAATAGAAAACAGAGTATTACCCGCAGGTCCTACCGTAGTTGATGAAATAGCAAATGCGGCACTTTGGTTGGGCGCAGTTGTTGGCTGTGCGAAAGAATGGGGAGATATCAGAAAAAAAATGAGCTGGGAAGATGTAAGAGATAATTTTGAGAAAGCAGCTCGTTTTGGAATTGATTCGAAATTTACCTGGTTTAAAGATAAGAAAATTACCGTAACCGATCTTGTCAATGAAGAGCTTATACCTTTGGCAAAAGAAGGCCTTGCCGCTCAGGGTATAAATGCAGGTGATATTGATTTTTATATGGATATTATTTCTCAACGAGCAAAATTAAATTTGAATGGTGCAAGATGGCAGCTTCGCGCTTTTACCAAGCTGAAAAAAGAAACAAGTATGGACGAGGCAGTAACTGTAATGACTAGCGCCATTTATGAAAATCAGAATTTGGGTAAACCTGTCCATACCTGGGAATTACCGGAATTGAAAGATTTGCTGGATTATAGACCGGGGAATTTGAGGGTCGAGGAATTTATGCAAACAGATCTTTTTACTGTCTCGAAAGATGACCTCATTGAGTTGGTAGCAAAATTAATGGATTGGAGAAAGATCAGATATATGCCAGTGGAAGATCAAAAGGGTAATATTTGTGGATTAATAACTTCCAGGTTGCTCCTTAGGTTTTATAGCCAAAAAGGTATTTCTATAAAAGAGGGAAACAAACAGCAAACGGTTGAAGATATCATGATTAGTTCCCCGATCGTTATTGAGCCTGGAAAATCAATCATAGAAGCGCTTCATATCATGCGCGAAAAGAAAATTGGCTGCCTTCCAGTGGTTACTGATGGAGAATTAATAGGCATCATAACGGAAATGGATTTTCTCCGAATTTCCGCAAGGCTCATTGAACGTTTAGAGCCATAAACTAAATCCCTTAAAATCAATTTAAATCACCTAAAATTTTGTTCAAATGAATATATGGCCCGAAGTTTTTTAATTCTCTGAGGTCATTCATATAAAAAGGTTACGATGTAAAAAAAAATGCAACTATAATAGGTTGATTAAGTATTCGGATAATAGGGTATTAAGGTTTAAACTTTATGTCAATCTATAGGCGGAGATTACGTTGTATCACCTCATCTAAATCTTTCCTAAATGTATTTGAAATTGGAATTTCTCTATCTCTGATAAATAGGACATTCCCTTCTATCTTTATAATATGTGAAATATTAATAATAAATGATTTATGCACTCTTAAAAATTGTCTGGGAGGTAATTTCTCCAGTAAATCCGTTAATTTATCTAAAACCATAAGAGGCTTATCGTTCTGGGTATGGACTTTAATATAATTGCCACTTCCTTCAATGAAAAGTATATCAACTAAATAATACTTAAAGATTTTTTTATTTGCCTTAAAGAAAATAAAAGTAGGTTGTATAGTAAGCTTTTCTTCAGCCTTGCCATTATTAAAGTCTATATTTTGGGGTAGCAGGATTTTATTTACTGTTTTCAAAAAACGTTCAAAAGCAATGGGTTTGAGAAGGTAATCAATAACGCCATATTCATAACTTTCAACAGCAAATTCTGAAAAGGCCGTTGTTAAAATTACTTTAGGTTGATTTTGTATGGTTTTAAGCATTTCTATCCCGGAAAGTGAAGGCATTTTAATGTCCAGAAATAAGATGTCAACTTTTTCCTGATGCAAAATATTCATTGCTTCAAAAGCATTACTGCATTTTGCTATTAAATGAAGTGCTTCAATTTGATTGATATATTTTTCCAATATTTGTTGAGCAACTGGCTCGTCATCCACTATTAAACATTGATATTTCATAATTCCACGTATAGAATAGCTTTAAAATTAGTTTCTGTTTTATTTATTTCTAATTGATGTTTTTGAGGGTAGATTAGTTGCAATCTTTTTCGAAGATTAATTAAGCCTGTTCCACTGTTGGTTTGTTTATCTGTTTTTCTTCCAATTGAATTTTCAACCTCAAAAAATACCTCATTTCCTTGTATGGATAAAAAAAAGTGTGCGTAATTATCCAGTGAAATATTCTGCAATCCGTGCTTGAAAGCATTTTCCACCATTGGAATGAATAACAATGGGGCGATTAAAATATCTTTATCTATTCCAGAAAATTCAAATTTAATTTCAACATTATTTGTTAGCCGAATTTTTTCTATAGTCAAATAATCTTCAATAAATTTGATCTCATCTTGCAGGTTTACTTTTGTTTCTTTACTGCTTTTTAGTATATAACGCATTAAATCAGAAAGCCTTAGCGTAATTTCTGAAGCTTTTATGTTTTGATTTTGTATGATTAACCCATATAAGTTATTCAGTGTATTAAATAAAAAATGTGGGTTCACCTGGGACTTTAATAAAGAAAGCTCCGTTTTGAGTTGTTCGTTTTCAGCTAATATTAACAACGCTTGTTTACGTTTATATTCTCTAAAAAATTTAAAAGAACTTGTGATGACAATAAAGAAAAATAGATTTATACCATGTTGAAAAAAAGTTGTTGCAAAAGTAGAATGTCCTGTGTTAAAAATTGATCTTAGCGAAAAAGCACCTAAGCCAATAAGAAGAATTAGAAATAATGAATAAATCAAATATCTTTTCCTGAAAAAATAATTTGGAAAAAGTAGATAAAGATTTACATAAACAATTATGGCAGAAATTCCAAGAACGGTAAGCCATTTTAGGTACTCAAGTGCATTCGCTCCCTGGTTCTGCTGATAAAAAAGAAAAGTAAAGAATCCCCAAAATGCAAGGTGATATATTACTCTTATCCTCATTCTTTTTTGCTTAAAAACCTATAAACCAATCCAATTAGCAGTAATAAAGCAGCAATGTGTAAGCTAAATTCAGTCCAATTAATTGACCAGCTAAATTCTTCTTTACTTACATCAGATAAATCCAAAAACACAAGGGCCAATAATAAATTATTGGCATTATGTGCGCCCGATACAAATTCTATTCTTTTTTGCAGAATTACAATTATGGTAAACGTAATCCCAAATAGCCAGGAAGAAAGAAAACTTCCTATGCCATAGCCCAAGTGTAAAATAGCAAAAATTAACGCATTTAAAAGTATGAGAATTAAAATATTCCTGATACACAGGTGAAGACCTTGTAAAAAATATCCACGAATGACAATTTCCTCAAAAAAGGACTGAATACCTATGGAAATAAAGCCAATTAAAAGTAGAAATGAAAATTCTGCGAGGTTGAAATTTTGGATGAAGGCTTTAAAACTTCCAAAATCTGTAATTAAATTTCCAATAAATAGTAGGGATGCCCACGAAATGAATCCTAAAAAGTAGTATTTGAATCTGAATTTACGATCCTCGCTAATAAAAGACATTATTGGTCTATGATGGAATTTCCTTGCGGCAACCAGAAATGCGAAAAGAGCCATACCGAATACCAATAAAACAAGACTGTAAGTGCCCAAATCTTTACCAAAATCACTATCAGGAAATAATTTTTTTATGGTTGGCAGTAATTTACGGATCAATAAATTAGTTAGGACGATGGTAAATACAGTGGTCAAAATAGTCAATATATAACGCCACCATTCATTCTTCCCTAAACTGGCGGAATGAATAAAATTATTTTCCATTGCTTTCGGATGTAGTTGATGAAACATTATTTTTCTTTTCTGTCCATTGGATAGCTCCCCAAAGAATACTTTTTTGCTCATATTTTGTGCTATTAGAGGGCGGCTCTGATAATGAATTTGAATCCTTAGATTTTTCAAATTCAAATACTGCTGATTTGTCCTTTGGGAAATTTTTGGACGTTAAAAGCCCCCATGCAAATGAGTAATAAAATTTGCTTTTTGTTGAGTAATATTTTTCTGTACTCTGCGCATTAGCTGCAAGGCTAGTCGTTAAGAATGCAATAAATAAAATTACTTTTTTCATGTTGTAAAAGTTAAAATATGATTGAACACTACAAACTTCTACAAGAAATAATAGTAGTAATAATTATATTGATGAACTCCGTTGAAAATCGTGTGAAATGATATATACCTAATCTGAAATGATTTTTCAGATATAATTTTATAAGCAACTGGATATTAAATCGAAAAATGAAACAATGAATAGTTGTTAAAATGTAGAAAATGTCCACCTGAAATAGTCAAAAGATGCAGTAATTCTAACTCGCTGATAGACAAAGAAAAATCCATCCGTTAGCTGAGGGATGGATTGCCTGGGGTAGCTCCATTTACAAACGAAAGATGAAACCATAATACGATGATAGAGCATGTAATTATGAAAAAATCAAGGAGATATACTTCTTAAAATCAAATTTTGAAGTTTTAATCCAATATCTTGATCGAATTAAAAAAATTGTTTTTTAATTCTATTGAAGCACTATCAGCTCTCTTGTAGTGCACGATATTAATACTATGAACACCTTCTATGAAGAAATAAGAGTTTATCTCTCTGTTCATACCATTAATCACTGCACTAAATGCAAGGCTTAATACTTCTTTACTCCCAATCTTTTTGATTTCTCTTGCTAAAACCTTCGTTTCAGAGCCATACGGTGCAATAAGAGAAAGTTCCATCTGTTCCCAGAAACCAGGATTTAACTGTTGTGATTTAATCTGTTTTGTAGTTTGTCCAATGTCCAATAAGTTCTGAACGACAGCATTAAAATTAGCAGTTCCATCGGCTAATTTTACCACATAAAGCGTACTTCCAATCTGTATATTTTGAACATCGGGTTTTCCAGGGAAGCTGATGGAAACTTTTTCAGTTACCTGTACTTTTGTTTCCTGTGACATACCAGTCATTGGAAACAAAACGAATAAAAAGTAAATGATAAATAACTTTCGCATAAATTAATTTAATAATATATTGTTAAATTAAGATTGGTTTTCATATTTATTGATTTTTCAAGATGGCTACTTACCATTCCATGCATCCATTATGCCCGATTTAATATCAGCATAACTTGTGAATAGATAAACTACTAAAAAAATAATGAAAATTGTTTTAGAGTGGTTAATTACTAAGGCTTTTAAGTCATTTAGAAATTGATTCATATCTGTAATTTTAAGGGTTAAATTAAACTCATAGGGTTTGGTATTGGATGGTTTAACAAATTCAGACAAGTCGGTTTTCAATACCTCTCCAATAACTTTTAATGAATAAAGACTTGGCTTTACCTCCTTATTCTCAATTCTTTGAATCGTTCTAAGGGTTAATCCTGTCTGTTCTGAAAGTTCTTTTTGAGAGATGTTCAAACTTGTTCTAATCTCTTTTAGTCTTGCTCCAAATTCCATATTGCAAATATGACATGAGTAAATGGATAAATTATGGACAAATAGGCGTCATTTGGACGACATGAAGCTTTGTCCAAAGCAATATTACATATAGATTGTGAAAAAAAAAGTTAAAAAAGGGAGTTTATTTGAGATTTAAAAGATGTATCTGTAATTTTCAGATAGAAAGCAAAATGCCTCGTGCTGGCGTTTCAATTCCATACGAATCAACAGCCCAATTGGCCTGCAGAAGTATTCCTGAGTAAACAGGAATGAACACAAGAATATTAAGTATTATCGATATTTTAGGGAATAACATTGTATTCATTTTTAATGAGTTGAAGTTAGAAATAAAGTTTAAAATGCTTAATATTTACTTTCCTTAGAAAAAAAGCTGTAAACATAAGGCAATGGTTTATTTTGTAACTATCAGGAATTTAAAGGATTAAACTTTTTCCAGGTTTACCATTAAAACTTCAAAGTCCTTGGCGATATGCTATTTATTATCATTCTACCTCTTCACAAATCCTTTTTTTTGAAGGTAAATGATACATTCGTTGGTATAATGTGATACTGCCGTGAAGACCAAAATTAATAAAACAGTAGTGGCAAATGAGCTACTATTAATGCCAAAAAAGGCAATGCTCCAAATAATAATTATCCATTGAACAAAGTAAATATTTGTCACGCCTTTGCTCCATTTAAATAGTAATTTAAAAAGTCTATTCTCAGGTAAATTGTCTAAAATTAATGTATTGAGATATAGCCAAAATAGTACAAACCCACACATAAATAACATAGCACCTTGACGGCTATGATAATAGTCATTGAAATGATATGCAAAATTTTGATAAGAAATGGCCACGCCCAGCAATAAAACTAATATTCCGGCAATACCAAAGTGTTTAAATATTCTATTAGAATCATTTGAATTTTTTACCGTTTCTCCAAGAAACATCCCTAATAGAGGAAATGTAAGCCAGGGGAAAACAGGAAATGCGATTTTATTTGCAATAAAGCTACATTCTATTGGCTGGTCTCCCCAAATCAGTTCTAATACCTGGTCTATTATTGGTATATCTAATTTTATTCCCCAAAGAAATGGCGAAATCATACTAATTACAAATGCTGACAATAATACAAGGTACTTATTAATGTTAAGCGCTTGAATGATTGCCATTATTATTAGGGCAATTCCAGCAAATTGTAAAATATCTACTATAGTGAAAATGGTGTACGCATTCAGTTGCTCTATCTGAAATGTTTTTGCAATATCCATATTAAGATAAGTAGAAAGGGTAAATGGAATGACCCCCCTTATGATATTTAAAATGTATCCGGTTAAAAATATTTTAAACCCACGTAAAAGTTTAGGTTTTAATTCTGATTTTCTTGAGTAGATAAATGAAAATCCCATCAAAGTCATAAATACAGGAGCGGCTGGTGGTCCTCCCAGGAATTCTATGATCTGTCCGAGTATAGAATTTTTTACTTCCGGGTTTGCAAAAACTTCAAGTGTATGAACCGCAATCATAAAAAATACGGCCATGCCTCTGGCAAGGTCAATAGATAGAAGTCGGTTGGTTTGCGTGGTTACATTCATCTTTGGTATCATTTTTTAGACTGCAAAAATGGGATGCTGAAAAATGATTTCATTTGATATATGTCACAAAATCATTTTGCTCGCAATCGACTCAATGTTTCTCTGGTAATGCCAAGAAAGGAAGCGATATATGTTAATGGTATTCGTTGGAAAAGTTGCGGTTCTTTGTCTAATAAAATGAGATATTTATCAATTGAATTCATCATTTGAGAAAAGTAAATCTTTTCCTCCAAAAATAGGGCGTACTCTTCAATTACGGCATTGATGAAATTGGAAATCTGAATATTTGAAAACATTAAGGGTTTTAGCTTTTTTATATTGATTGAGATTAGAGTACTATTTTCGACCAGCTCAATGGTTTCTTTCGAAGGCTTGTCATTAAAATTTTGTAATGAACCAACCATATCATTTTCTAAAGCAAACCAGGTATTCACTTCAATCCCATCCTTCAGAAAATAACTTCTCACTGCCCCTTTTATGACAAAATAAGCAAAATCGTGCCGTTGGATTTCTTTAATAAGTACATGCTTTTTATTCAAATGTAAGATTGACAAATGATTGCAAATTTCTGCTTTCGTATGGTCAGTTAGTTGTTGACTACTGGAATAATGGTCTATAAACCTTTGGTACAAAATGTCCATTGTTGAGTGAATTACATTCAACAAAGATATATAAGTACATCTTTGTTGAAAGACCCCATTTTGGAAAATAATTGACGTAAATCCCCTAACACACCTTTAGACAAAAAAAAAGCCCTTACAGTACTGTAAAGGCTTTCTGCTTTTGCTCACCCCTTTTGGGCTTGAATGCGATATCTATGCTTCAAATTTATAGAGCAATTCATAATATTCTTCTAACATTCTTTTTACAGCAAAGGGTTCTTTGGTTTGTAAGATGCTTTCACGCATCATGTCCATCCATGCTGACTTATTTTCATAGTAGGTTGGAATAACTTCTTCCAACAATACTTTGTACAGTGCTTTCAAATCGTGCGCGTCCTGAATCTCCTCTTCTTCATGTTCAAAACCATCTCCAAACTGCCATCCAGTTACACCATGTACACAAGCTTCGGGCCACCATCCGTCTAAAATACTTAGATTTAATACACCATTCATCGCTGCTTTCATTCCAGATGTTCCACTCGCTTCTAAAGGTCTTCTTGGGTTGTTTAACCAGATATCTGAACCACGGGTAAGCATTCTACCTATTGACATGTCATAATTTTCAAGAAAAACCACTGCTTTTGGGTATTTCCTGGACATGGCCACTAAATTTTTAACGATTAACTTGCCAACATCATCCAGCGGATGAGCTTTACCCGAGAATACTATCTGAAATTTTTTCTCAAGTAACAAAGGTTCTATGATAGTTAAATCTGTAAATATAAAGTCAGACCTCTTATAGGGTGCGGCACGACGGGAGAAACCAATAATTAATTTTTCTTCATCGAGACGAACGCCATTCTTTGCTTCAATAAAATCAATGAGCGCCCTTTTATTTTGTAAGTGAGGTTCCCAAAGATCAGAACCATCTTCTGCGGCACGAATCATCGCATTGTCAACCCAGGTAGGTAGATGAATGGCATTGGTGATAGCCAGAATTTCCGCTCTTTTATCAACTTCAGCCCACATTTTATTAGATGTTTCGCCATGTAATTGCGCTACACCATTGGCTATTTTTGAAAGTCTGAGGGCACCGATGGTCATGTTAAACGGATCGCCGCCGCCTAAAAAGGTTAATTGAGCTCTTGTTAAGTTAAGATTAGCTCCCATGTAGATAATTTTATCTATTGGGTGCGATTCATTGCCTTGCACTATAGGAGTGTGTGTGGTAAAAACAACTTCCTTTTTAACCACCTCAACGGCTTTTTCAAAATTAAGTCCTTCATCTTCCATTTTTTCTCTTAACAGTTCAAAACCTGCAAATAAAGCATGACCCTCGTTAAAATGATAAATATCAATAGGTAAGCCTAATGCTCTAATAGCTTTAATACCCCCTATGCCAAGGACAATTTCTTGGGCTATTCTCTCTTCTCCAAACCAGCCATATAGCTGCCCTGTAATCCATGAGTCATGATTATCAGGAATATCCGTATCTAATAAATATAAATCTGCATTTCCAAACTGGGTTAACTTCCATACTTTACAGTTAACCTTAACCTTTCGAATATCTACTGTAACGGTAATGCCGGTATCTTCCAGAAAGTCATATTTGTAATTATGATAACTATCATAAGCATTTCCTGAGGCATCAATTTTTTGTTCGGTATAACCTTGTTTCCAACGAATACCAATACCAATAATGGGATATTGGTGATCGTGAGCACCTTTTAAATAATCACCAGCCAAAATTCCCAAGCCTCCTGCGTAAGCTTTAAAACGTTGGTCTATGCCATATTCCATGCAGAAATAGGCTACATTTGGATTTTTTTCGGAAGACATACTATTTTTTTGATATATTCTTTAATACAAAGGCGAAGATAGAAATTCTTACTTAATATTCCGTTTTCCAGGTACCAACATTCATTCTAATTCCTGTTCTCCAATATGCGTCTTTAAGTAATGGGTTTGATCTTTGTTTTTCAATTCTCGAAAAATAGCCGAAATCCCAAAATATCTGATGCCCTAAAGCAATGCGAAGATCTAATGCTATGATATTAATATCGGTATTCAAGCCCTGTCCGATGAAATTATTAAATTCCTGCGGCCTTTTATTACCATCGGCCATTGGATTTCCCCCATAATTCTGGTTTTGTTCATCCAGGCCTTTATTGATACGGAAATATTTAGCGTCCAGGTGAATTCTTTTGTGTGGTTGATATTGCATTCTGAAAAGAGACTCTTTGAAATTTGCACCTAATGGATGTGCCAACATTTGAGCATGATGCGTGTAAGAAATGTCGTCAGCTCTATATTGTGCATAAGTATAAGGTCTGACTACGTTATATTCATATTGGAAATCAAGTTGCTTAATGCCAAGGAAATCTATGTATTTCAAACCACCCTGAAGTCCCCATTTATTTCCCCACCAGCCTCTTCTCTCTACAAAAACTTCGCCAAATCTAAATTCATCAAAAATAAATTGTCCATATAGTTGTACAGATTTGAACAGATTCCATCGGAAATCGCCGCCTATGAGAATATTGTCAGGACTTCCCAGAGAGCCTTCGGTTACCCGAAATAAGGCAAAAGGATTAAGATAAGTCAGCTCAAATCCGTTGGCTCGGGAAAAAATAATACTTTCAAATAAACCTGCTTCCAAACCTGGCAATAGTTCAATACTTATGTGATGAGAAGCGAAATATTTCCTGGGAACGAGTCTGTCACGGGTAAGATTAGAGGAGGAAGCCGATAACTGGCTATAAATATTTTGAAAATGTATTTTCCAAACTTGCCAGTTTAACTTCAGATATGGATAATAAGTGGCTATTTCTGAGAGTAAAAGGGAACGATACCCATTTCCAATTTTATGGTTGCCAAAGCCCATTTCTACGTTTAAAAATTTACTTATGTTGGCACCCCAGATACCTTTCCCATTGAGAAAATCATATCTGTAGGGAAAGCCTATAATTTCAGGGTAAGCTTCCGTTTTAACCCAGTGAGCACCTGGAATAGTCTCGTATTGGCCATATAAACGGTCTATGAAAGAGGGGAATAATGCCTGCGTTTCCAACAAGGTGAATGCAATATAAAACCGATCAAGGTTGGCTCGAAAATCAACGCCTCTTTGATTAAAGAAATACGATTTTTCTCCCATCGGCCCTGCTTGTAAATAAAGAATGGGATTTAATCTAATGGATAAATCAGGGGTATTCACCTCAAAGGCATGATATTTTCTGGGGTAAAACCAGGAAAAAATGCCTTTGTCAGGACTAGTATAGGTAGAGTCTGCCCAATCATTATTGTCATTTTTCAACCAGGCTATATTAGCTTTATCTACTTTGGTCAAATCGGATAGGGAATCTAATTGTTTAGTAAAATCCCAAATAGCTTTTCGCTGATAATTTTTTAAAGCGGTATGGGATGACAGTCTAATACCCGACTTAATTTGGAGTCTTTCAATCCACTCAATGCCAGGATTATCTAAGGGAACAGGCAAACCTTGGGTGAAAATGGGAAGGACATATAGTGTCAGACCAAATAGTAAAGAAATTCTTAGACAACCTTTGAAGTAGCATCTTAGCATAAAGGAATTTTAATGCAATATCAAAGGATATTATTAAAAAATCAAATTTACATTTATTTTAAATAAAATGTTTTAAAAATTTTGATAATTAAAACAAATTGTATATATTTGTTTCAAATTAAATGAAATGGCAAAAGAATTTAACTTATATAAGAGCCGAAAAGGTTCTTATGCTGTAACAGCTTCAGAATTGCATGATCTGTTGGATTTTAATCCTGGCATGTTCACAATTCACATAAAACGATGGTTAAAAGATAGTTACATATTTGATAATGACATTAGAAGGCCTATTGTTTTAAAAGACTTTAGCGTTAGGCTGCGTTCGGAACAGAAGGGTGTTACAGATTATTTTCTTTCCTTGCCTTTAGCCAAGCAAATAGTTTTGCATTCAGGCGCAAAAAATAAGATGGAAATAGCCAGAAAAATAATGAAATATGAATCTGAAGCAGTTGTTTTAGAGGAAAAAGAGGTATTAAATATATTGCAATTAGTCCGTATTATGTCCAGAACGTCCTATCAGGAATTGGCGGAAAAAATGCATTTTGCTTATTTCGAAAGACAGAATAATACTATGGAGTGGGGAGATTATAGAACGGATATGATAAATAATCATGCTTCTTTAGCGCATAAATTATCTGTGCAGTGGAATAAAAAAACAGCGGAAAATATAAGGAAAAAGTGTTTGAGCCAGCAGCCTAATGAGTTAATTCGTATTGCCGTGATGGACTTTTTAATGTCCAAAGGTAAATCGGTCCTCTATGCCTCAAAAATGGCTGGTTTAGCAAAGGACTTTGCCGATGAATGGGAAATTTCAATCTATGAAGATAATGTTTCAGCTCATTTATTTGCTCCTACCTTAGATACTGAAAAAATGAACGCCTTGCTATTTGCAACCTCTGCATAATAATTGATTTTGGCCACTGCTATTCGATTTATTTTTGTATTTTTCCGATAAATAAAAAAAACTTATGTTGAAAAATAAATGCTTTCTACTAATACCAGTTTTGGTAATGGTTCAAATAGGCTTATTCGGTCAGGACGGAATGATACAAAAACCAGGCTCTCTCGACGTAGGTGCCAAACCTTCATCGAAGGCAGTCGTACTCTTTGATGGTACCAGGCAAATGCTTGATGAAAAATGGACTTATTGGCAAGGGCCAAGATTAGCCGCCACGCTTCCCATAAAATGGTTTCTGGTCGATGATCCACAAGGGTCAGGTAAAGTATTAAATACCAACGACCCTACCGCCGCTGGTGGAAAATACGGAACAGCAGATATAGTTACCAAGGAGGCTTATCGTGATTTCAGATTACATATTGAATTTCTAATAGTTAATCCAGGTGGGAATAGTGGCGTTTATCTTCAAAATAGATATGAAATTCAAGTGCTGGACGGAGATTCAACAAAACATGGCATGGCAGCCATTATAAATGAATCTGATTCGCCATACAAAGAATACAGGGGTATTGGGAAATGGAACGCTTATGATATAAATTTTAGAGCCGCCAGATTTAAAAATGGTGTTTTAACAGAAAAAGCTTTAGTGACTGTCTATTTTAATGGTAAGAAGGTGCATGTAAATTGGCCTATCCAACAAGTATGGGGTGGGCCAAATTCTGGCATCGATGGTGGCAACGACATGGGTAAGGGAATCACAGATGTTCCCGGTGGATTGAAATTGCAGGCCGAAGGACATGATGTCCTTTATAAAAATATCTGGATTGAAAGAATGGATATAAAGAAACCAAATACCGATTTTTAATTATTTTTCGTCCATGTCTTTACCTCCTGATTTTGAATCTCATATTTTAGATTTCGACTTGGTTGCAGAGTATCCTCTTCCTTCGTTGGAGAATGGTTCTTCTATATCAAATGATACAACAGAAAACGCTAAAAGGGTTTTTACCAATGATGATCTTAAAGGGGTAAGTCATGTAGGTTTTTGCGCTGGATTACCTCCTTTTTTGGGTGGTCCACATGCAACCATGTATGTTCAGAAGCCTTGGACAATAAGACAATATGCAGGATTTTCTACCGCCGAGGAAAGTAATGCTTTCTATCGGAGAAATTTGGCGCAGGGACAAAAAGGCTTGTCTGTAGCTTTTGATTTAGCGACGCATAGAGGTTATGATTCCGATCATGAGCGAGTAAAAGGCGATGTTGGTAAAGCAGGCGTTGCCATTGATTCGGTGGAGGATATGAAGATTTTATTTGATCAGATTCCTCTCGATGAAATGACCGTTTCTATGACGATGAATGGTGCAGTTATTCCCATTCTGGCCTTTTATATTGTGGCTGCGGAAGAACAAGGCGTAGCATCGGAAAAACTTCAGGGAACCATTCAAAATGATATACTAAAGGAGTTTATGGTGCGAAATACGTTTATTTATCCGCCAGAGCCTTCCATTAGAATCATTTCAGATATTTTTGCCTACACAACAAAGAAAATGCCTCGCTATAACTCTATTAGTATTAGTGGTTATCATTTACACGAAGCAGGGGCACCCGCTGAACTGGAACTTGCCTATACACTGGCTGATGGCCTGGAATATGTTCGTGCAGGACTAAAAGCCGGCCTTGAAATCGATGAGTTTGCACCCAGGCTTTCTTTCTTTTGGGCTATTGGTATGCAGCATTTTAATGAAATCGCAAAACTGAGAGCGGGGAGATTGCTTTGGGCCAAGTTAATGCGTGAATTTAATCCGAAGAATGCTAAGTCTTTATCTTTAAGAACTCATTGCCAAACGTCGGGTTGGAGTCTAACGGCACAAGATCCCTTCAATAATGTTTGTAGAACTACCATAGAGGCTTTGTCTGCTGTTTTTGGTGGAACACAGTCCTTACATACCAATTCCTTGGATGAGGCAATGGCATTACCTTCTGAGTTTTCCGCTAAAATAGCCAGAGATACTCAGATTTATCTTCAAAAGGAAGCGGGAATTACTCAAGCCGTTGACCCTTTCGCTGGTTCATATTACGTAGAATCTCTCACTCATGACCTAGTGGTTAAAGCATTAACTTTAATTGAGGAAGTTGAAGCGCTGGGTGGAATGACAAAAGCTATTGCCCAGGGTTTACCCAAAATGAGAATTGAAGAGGCGGCAGCTAAAAAACAAGGTAGCATTGATACAGGTAAGGATAAAATCGTTGGGGTGAATATTTTTCCATCCGAAAATGTTCCGTTAATCAATTTGTTAGATGTCGATACCCAAAAGGTTCGCGATATTCAAATAGAAAGACTTCATAAAGTTAAAGCTAATAGGAATAATCAAGCGCTTGAAATAGCGTTAGAGGAACTTGAACAGATAGCCATTTCGGGAAAAGGAAATTTATTGGAGGGTGCCGTTAAAGTCGCCAGACTTAGAGGTACCTTAGGTGAAATATCTTATGCTCTTGAAAAGGTTTTTGGTAGGTATAAACCCGTAAATCATACTATTTCTGGTGTTTATGGAAAAGAACTCGCTATGGATGCCGATTTTATTCATGCTATGGAGCTTTCTGACCAATGGGAAGCATTAGATGGCCGACGACCAAGAATTCTGATTGCTAAACTGGGGCAGGATGGTCACGATAGGGGAGCAAAAATTATTGCCACTAGTTTCGCTGACGTTGGCTTTGATGTCGATTTAGGTCCGTTGTTCCAAACACCACAGGAAGCTGCCCGGCAAGCCGTTGAAAATGATGTTCATATTTTAGGCATTTCATCTCTCGCCGCTGGGCATAAAACACTTGTTCCAGATACGATTGCAGCTCTTGCTTTATTCGGTCGATCTGATATTAAAGTTATTGTTGGGGGGGTAATTCCTCCAGCCGATTATGATTTTTTATACCAAGCTGGAGTAAGCGCCATATTTGGACCAGGGACTAAAATTGCCCATGCTGCCAGTACTTTGTTAAATCTAATGATTAAAGATAAGGTGAATTAAACTACTCAACATATTCTCGAAGTTTATGAGTTGCTTTAAAATCATAATCAGATAAATAAGTTTATTATTTAGCGTTGTTTTTGTACGTACTATTATGATTTTAGTGTGCTAAGTGTATTTTCCAATGCAGTCAAAAATGAAATAATAAACCCCACCCAGGTTATTTTTTGTTGAAAATCATTTGCTCACAAACTTTAGTTAGTTGACATAATATTTGAAATACTTGCAGCTTTCAATGACTTTATCATAATATTGGGTATCCTTGTATTTTGTTTTCAATAGGGCAAAATACTTTCTTTTGTTAGCTGTTTTGGTAACATGAGACATTTTTTGTTCGCAACGCGCAGCCATAAAGGACGCTCTGGCACTTAATTCTTTGTCCGTACTCAATGTAATGGCTTTTTCAAAGTAGCCTAGTGCTTTTGATAAATCAACGTTTTCTCTATTCCCGTTAGGGAAAAGAGGGTGTTTCATCCTGTCCGAAGCTTTTTCTAACCTTTCGGCCTTAAGACTGGAACCGCTTCGGAAATAATCGATGACGTTCCAGGCATAACCAAAATAGGACATATTATAAAGGCCAAGTCCCATTTTATAGTAGTATTGAGGACTTTCTGTTCTGTTCGCTTTAATGTCATATTGTAATTTCAACATTTCAGCTACAATTTGTGGTTTCGTTAATTGCCTTTCATTTGATTTTACCGGACAATGGACGCATTCATTTAATCTTTCAACAAATGGATTTGATTTTCCAAATAATTCGATATCAGCAAGGGGAATTTCCTGCCAGGCTTTTTCAGCTGCCTCCCATTCATTTAAGTTCATTAACCAGGTAGCATAAAGCACTTGAATTTCAGTATTGAATTGCTTTTTTGAAAGAACCATGAGGCTCTTTTCAAAAGGATTAATATTTTCTTTTTTCGCTAATTCTTTTATATCACGGATAACCTCTTCACTGGGGTTAACTTTTACGGCATTAAGTCCAAACTTATATAACACAGCAAGTCCTGGATTTCCATGATTTTTCAAACCTTGGAAAACTTGTTTTGATAATAATAACTGAAGGATAGGGTATCTATTAAATACTTCATTTTCAGATTGAAATTCCCAGATACGTTGAGCAACTTCCTTATTTATTTTTTCCCATTCTTTTATTTCAATGGCCACATTGAATATGGCTATTTGTTCCAGAAGAGCTTTAGATTGGGTATATTCTGCTACTGCATTAAAAGCCAATTTGGCTTCAAAATAATCGTTATTTAAGTATTTTAAATACCCTAATGCCAGGAGCCAGATTTCCGGATGGGCTACTTTTTTTTCATCAATCACTTGTTTTACAAAAGTGTCAAGTTTTTTAATATACTCAACTACCGGCTTTTTTTCTTGTTTTTCTATTTCTTGAATGAGAATAGATTCTAAATAGTTGCTTTTTGGATGAAGACTATAAATGTCAATCATTTCATCAACGGCTCTACTATTTCTAAAACTGGCTCTTAATGCATACAAAGCCGTGCGTTCCTGGTCATTTTCACAGAAAGAAAGAGCATTTAGCCAGTCATTATCTGTTCTCACTTCAAAGCTTAAAAAGGCAGATTCTCTTTTTGCGGGACAATGGTGAAAAACTCTGGCGTAGAAATATGCAGCTTTTGCTCTTTCTCCCAGTGCTTTAAGTGCCCCTGCATAATGACCCTCAATCCAATACTGAATGGTGCTTGGTGCATGATTAATTTTAGGTATAAAATAGTTGTACAGGTATTTTACTTTACTAAATTGACCCGAATAATGCGCTAATCGTATGATTTGATAGGCCATCCTTAATCTGATATAGTGAGATTCAATGGTTAAAAATTCTTTTGTACCCTCTTGAATCAATGCTTCCATATTTTGAATATCTGGTTTTTTAGTTTGCCAGACATCTTTATCTGCTGTAACAAATGGTTCGCATTTCTTTGCAAATAGCAGATATTCAATAGTTTCCAAGCACTTGTTTTTCACCAAATGCCGGGCAAATTTATTAGTCCTTAGGTAGGTGATTAATCCTGTATTTTGAATAACAGCATTCTTTAATTCTTGAATATCAGATAAGTCAGATTGGTAAATTAGCCATTCAATATCTGAAAGAGGAGCTACTTCGCAAAATCGCTCATACCACTCATTGATATTTTCATTGGGTTGAAGGATGGTTTGCTTCCCAAATTTTAAATAAATATCTTTAAAGGAGGTGAAATATGGGGAAGCGGGAGCGGTTGGATTTACTATAAATGACTGAATAAGAGGAAAATAATTTAAATTTTGTGATTTAAACTGGCACGCTGAAAAAATGGATAAGGAATATAGGGAAAAGAAAAGGGCTAAGAAACTATGTATATACAATTGCATAATCTTTTCTTATCACTTGGTTAGCATTTCAATTTTATTTCTTCCCAATACTACGTAACGATCATTTTCCAGTTGTTTTAGTAACCTGGATACAGCTTCCCTGGACGCATTTAAATCGTAGGCTATTTCCTGATGTGTGGTATGCAAAATTTTTGAATGCAATTTTTGCGCTTTATTTTGTAAATAGGCGAGCAAACGCTCATCCATTTTTTGAAATGCAATACTATCAATGGTTTTCAATAATTCCTGCATGCGAAGTTCATAACTTTTCATGACCCAATTGCGCCAGCTTGCATATTTTGACATCCATTCGTCCATATACTTTGACGGGATACTAATTAGCATGGTATCTTCTTCGGCGATAGTTCTGATTTCACTTTTTTTATTCATCAGGCAACAAGTAAATGACATACTACATGTCTCCCCACCTGCTAAATAATATAGAAAAATTTCATTTCCGTCAGTGTCTTCTCTTACCGCCTTGATTAAACCTGAGATAATAAGCGGCATACTTTTAATGTAGCTTCCTATATCGAGGATAATGTCACCACTTTTAAAAGTAATAACCTTACCAACGGAGGCTATTTCATCCTGTAGTGATTTTTCAGCCAATTGAGGGTATTCTGTCCTTATGTAGTTTAAAATCAGAGCGTTATCCATTTTAATTCCAATAAAAGCTTAAAAATTATTTATCCGTCGGCGGGTCATATTTCACCATTAGATTTAGCCAGACAGACCTCGATAATCTGAATATATAGACGAAAAATATTGCTAAAACAGCAATTAATGCCACAAAAGAGGCGGTAGTACTCCATTTGAATATCCAATGTAAAAGTAAAACAAATGCAATAGAGAACCAGCCTGTAAATATGTAAGAAATAAACATGGCTCCGTAATAGAAACCAGGTTCAGGAAAGAATTTCTGCTCACAATGATTACAAGTATCATTCATATCAAAGGGTTTTGAAAATGAAAAAGTACCCATTGGATACAAATCACCTTTCGCACATTTTGGACACTTGAACGCGAATGTGGTATAAACTTTGTTACCTTTTTTTGCTGCTGTCATAATTTACTTCTTTTTTGCTATTAGCTGTACTAAGGCAGCTTTACCTTGATGGAAAGGACCTTCGTCAAGGATTCTTTCTATTCTTGTCAGGTGTAAAATTTCCATTGATTTGAAATCATTTGCCAACTGGTCTACATCCATCAACATATCTTTCTTTTTTGGGCCTCCTGAATGTAAATTTATCTGATCGGTATGAAAGGCTTCCAAACAAATCAATCCTCCAGGTAAAAGCGAAGAAATGACAGAGGCATGGAAAGAGGCTCTGTCAACAGGTGGCAGATGCACAAAAAATAAACCTGCAACATCAAATGTTTCAGGGGTAAAATCAAAAGATGAGATATCGGAAGTCAGGTATTCAATGGATACATTTTTTTCGCTGGCTAAGCTTTGTGCCTTATTTTTAGCATCTGTACTAAAATCAAAAGCGGTTACCTGATAGCTATTGAGTGCAGCAAAGACGGCATTTCTTCCTTCTCCTTCCGCAGGAAGCAGTAATTTTCCAGGGACGCGTAATTTTTGATGTATGAAATCTTTGAAAAATGTATTAGGTTCTTTACCGTAAACGTATTCCTTTGAAACATAACGTTCATTCCAAAATGATGCATCCATATTCTAAGTGATTAAAATAAAAAAAGGCGGCATAAAATCAAATACCGCCCTTTTTATTTTTGTGCCCAGGACAGGATTCGAACCTGCACACTCTTACGAGCACTACCACCTCAAAGTAGCATGTCTACCAATTTCACCACCTGGGCAGGTGTTATTTATAATGCACAAAATTAAATAATTAGACCGATAAAAAGCAATAATTGCTTTTCTTTATTTTGATTATATGTGAAAACCATTAGATACAGCAGCATTGCGTAATCTTTGCAGGAAGGGAGATGCAAAAATAAAGTCATGTAATATTTCATTGTCACTAGACATGATTTCATCTTTATTTCCTTGCCAACAAATTTCACCTTCATGCAGAAGTATCACATTATCACCAACTTCCATTACAGAGTTCATGTCGTGGGTGTTAATGATGGTAGTCATATTGTTTTCAATAGTAATGTCTTTAATCAGTTCGTCAATGACTAAAGAAGTTTTTGGGTCAAGTCCTGAATTGGGTTCATCACAAAAAAGATAAGAAGGGTTTAAAACAATGGCTCGAGCAATACCTACTCTTTTCTGCATACCACCACTTAATTCCGATGGAAATTTTGCATTGATTCCATCTAAACTTACTCTATTTAAACAGGTATTAACCCGGTCAGATTTTTCTTTTTTCGTCAAATCGGTAAACATATCCAGTGGAAACCGAATATTTTCCTCCACCGTTAGGGAGTCAAATAAAGCTGAGCCTTGGAAAAGCATACCTACTTTCATCCTTAAAGTCCTTAAATCCTTCTTTTTTAATTGTAGGAAATCTACCTTGTTGTAAAAAATTTGCCCTTCATTTGGCGCGATTAAGCCAACCAATAGTTTTAAAAGCACCGTTTTTCCTGCCCCTGATTTTCCAATAATTAAATTGGTCTTTCCAGGTTGAAACTCGGCCGAAATGTTTTTTAGAACAGGCGTATTTCCGAACGATTTATAAATTCCGCTAATTTTTATCATAAGTCTATGTAAAGCATATTAAATTAAAACTACGGCAATCAGATAATCAGCCAATAAAATCATGATATCACTAATAACCACGGCATTAGTGCTTGCCTTTCCCAATTCTATGCTACCGCCTTTTACGTTGTAACCTTGATAACAAGAAATGGAAGTTAATAAAAAAGCAAAAACCAGCGATTTAACAAACATCATGAAAACATTGTAAGGCATAAAAAATGACCTTAATCCCATGACAAATTCTTGTCCTGAAAGCAATCCTGTTGGAACCGATGCAATAAATCCGCCACCAATACTCACAAAAGCCGCGATAGCTACTAAAATGGGAATGATTATCACGGCAGCTAAAACTTTAGGCATTATCAGATAGGCAGCGGTATTAACACCCATGATTTCCATGGCGTCGATATGCTCTTTCTGACGCATACCCCCAATTTCGGAAGCCATGTTCGAGCCAACTTTTCCAGCTAAAACCAGGCAAGTAATGGTTGGCGCTAATTCTATAATGGTCATATCTCTTACCACGTAGCCAATATAATAATCGGGCACTAAAGTACCATCCAGCTGATAAGCAAACTGAATGGCGGTAACTGCCCCGATAAATAGAGAAATGATGAAAACTATAATGAGGGAACCTACCCCAATGTCATGCATCTGTCGAATGACCTCTCTGTAGTACATGGACGTCTTCTCAGGCTTTGAAAAGGCGTTTCCCATCAAAATAAGATACTTTCCCAGATGATCTAATAATTTAGCTATTACCACTTTCCTTTTTTATTAACAACGATTCAAAAGTTAAAATTAATTAAATTAAACAAATAGAAGCCGTATTCAGTTTAAGAAATAAATAGAAATAATGCCAGTTGCCTTAATTACAGGCGCTTCTAAGGGTATTGGTTGGTCAATAGCTAATAGATTTGCTGAAAATGGTTTTGATTTGTTGATGATTGCCCGGGATATCGAAGGACTGCAGGCAAGAAGTGGGGAATTACAAGAAAAATTTCCTGCTCAGCGATTTGCCACTTTTTCGATTGATTTAATGGATAAATCTCAGTTGAGCTCTCTTTCGCAGTTTGCCTTGGCGACACTAACATCAATGGATGTTTTAGTGCTCAATGCAGGCCTGTTTGCTATGGGCGAACTGTTAAACCCCGATGATAGTCCAAGTCTCGATGATTTGATGCAATTGCATGTGCTAAGTAATCATTTTTTATGTCAAAAATGGCAGTCTTCTTTTAAAAAGGGAACACATATTTTTTCTGTTTGTAGTGTGGTTTCCAATGAACCCCGTTTCGATAGTCCCGCTTACAGCATATCGAAAGTAGCCCAGTTAGCCTGGACAAAAATGCTTCGGGCATCGTTTTTAGAAAGGGAAATTAAAGTAACAGCAGTATTGCCAGGCCAAACATTAACTGCTTCCTGGGAGGGTATTCCCGTGGAAGCAAACAGGATTTTATCAGCTGATGCAGTAGCCGATGCCGTTTGGAAGGCCTGGGAAATGCCTGGAAATACCGTGATAGAGGAAATAGTTATTCGTCCACAAAAAGGTGATTTATAATATGTCTAAAATTTTAATAACAGGTACAAGCCAAGGTATTGGTTTTGAACTTTTATGTCAGTTCCTCCTGGACCAAAATCATGAGGTAATAGCTATAGCAAGAAAACCGCTGGATCAATCCATATCTATTTTTAACCAGGCTATTAAGGAACATCGTCTTTTTCCTTTTGAATTAGATTTGGTAAATGATGATTTTTATCCATTATCAAATACCCTAAATGCTATGAACGGTGTGGATATTGTCATCAATAACGCTGGTTTTTTAGTAAATAAACCCTTTGTGGAACAATCGGAAGAAGATTGGCAAAATCAATTTGAGGTGAATGTATTTAGTCCGGCAAAGTTAGTTCGTTTTCTTTATCCCTGGCTTATTTTAAGCGGAAATGCCCATATTATTAATATTACTTCGATGGGTGGATTTCAGGGAAGCAGTAAATTTCCTGGATTGAGTGCATACAGTGCTTCAAAAGCTGCTTTAGGGACATTAACGGAATGTTTAGCCGTTGAATTTAGTGGTAAAGGTATTTCTGTGAATGCGTTAGCGCTTGGAGCGGTGCAAACTGAAATGTTATCGCAAGCTTTTCCAGGATACGAAGCACCTATAAGTGCTCATAAAATGGCTGAATTTATAACTAATTTTGCACTGAACGGGCATCAATATTTTAATGGCAAACAAATTCCTGTGGCTTTTACCACGCCCTGATAATTTCTTACAACTAAAGTATTATAGAAATTTATACGGCATTTGATGGTATATTTTCCACCAAACAGCACAAAATGCTGCATTATATTGACATTGGTATTTTTTTCCACAAACCTTTTTTATCAGCTGTATATGATGAATAATATATTTTTTATAGCCTTGATACTATTTTCCCAAGCTTTAATGGGGCAGAATATCGAGGGATTTTCTTTTAACGATTTTACATCTGGGGAGATATCAACAAAAAAAGTACCTGTTAACCTAAGTAGTCATCCGCTGGGATCAAAATATAAATCAGCTATCACTGAACAATATAATAAGGGTCAAATAAATTTTGGAGGTCATTATATCGTGGTCCTCTGGGGTGCTGGTGCAGGTCTATCACTGGGTGTTATGGTTGATGTGTTGAATGGTAAAATTTATAAACTGCCATTAAGCTATGAAAACAGTTATCGTGGAACTTACCATGATCAAAATAACAATATTTTGTATAAAAAGCATAGCGATTTATTCATTTGCTATAAATCTAAATCAAATGAGATTAATTATAATAAAGTAGATTTGGATTATTCTTTCTACCGATGGGATGAGGCGAAAAAACTATTTTCGCTAATGAGTTCAAAAAAAATAACCACTGATGTCATTGAAGACTGATTTGAAGTGGAATTTAGCCTCAATAATTCTAAACCTGTCGCGCTATCCAAACATCATTTTCATTTGATTTAAATGGAACTGCATTTGGAAAAACGCTCAATATATTTTCTATAGGAGGCTGTTGAGCCCTAAGAACGTTAAATAATAGCAAGCCGTTAGGCTCTAAACACTCTTTTAGGGCTTCGAAATAATCAGTTGAAAAGAAATCTAAGGGCGTCTCATTATCATTGAAAACATCGAAGCAGATGAGGTCAAATTTTTCCTCGGTGTAGAACGGAAAAGCCAGGGCATCGGC
>JAFMBH010000104.1 GCA_017858735.1 Bacteroidota bacterium | reverse complement strand
GCTGGATAGGGATTAAGGCCTAAGTTGCGCGCCTCTTCAAGATTTTCTCTTCTTGCTAATTCTTGGTCACTCCACTGCATATTTCTATATTTTTGAAAGAATAGTCGCAAAAATAGGGATATTTAACGTAAAAAAGGAAGCAGATGTTACAAATCGCCTTTTCTCCCATTTATGAATATCCGTTACCCAAGGGACACCGGTTTCCTATGGACAAATATTCCCTTATTCCACAACAACTATTATATGAAGGAACGGTTCAGGAAAAGCAATTTTTTCATCCTGATCCCATTTCGGAGGAAATCATTTTATTGACTCATTCAGCAAAATATTGGGAAGATTTAAAGAACCAAACACTATCTGAAAAAGAAATCAGAGCCATTGGATTTCCAATGACCCCACTGCTGGTAGAAAGGGGACGACATATAGCGGCAGGCACCTTGCAATGTGTTGAATATGCCATAAAACATGGTATTTCGATGAATGCGGCTGGGGGAACACATCATGCATTCAAAGAAAAGGGCGAAGGCTTTTGCGTGTTTAACGATATAGCTATTGCAGCAAATTACCTTATACATAGTAATAAATTTAATAATATATTAATCGTCGATTTAGATGTTCATCAAGGAAACGGGAGTGCCTCTATCTTCAATGGACAAGGGCAGGTATTCACTTTTTCCATGCATGGAGCCAAGAACTATCCATTCAGGAAGGAAGCATCTCATTTGGACATAGGATTGCCCGACGGAACGGAAGACGACGCTTATTTAAAGATATTATTCAATATTTTGCCAAGAGTAATAGATCAACATCGACCGGAGCTTATTTTTTATCAGGCAGGCGTTGATATATTGACGACAGATCGACTTGGGCGCTTGTCTGTAAGTCGGGAGGGATGCAGGAAAAGGGATAAATACGTAATGGAAATATGTAAGAATAATAAAATCCCCTTAGTGGTGACCATGGGCGGTGGCTATTCACCCCAATTATCACATATTATTGAGGCGCATGCCAACACCTTTCGAACGGCTACAGAAGTCTATTTTTAGATCTGCCCCCTTTTGAGTGCTAAATAGACTATATTTAGAAAATAATGTAGAAATAATGATGGAACCAAGAGAAAAGTATGTCAATGTATTTACTGATTTTGGCTTTAAAAAGTTGTTCGGAGAAAAGCCCAGCAAGCCTTTACTCCTCGATTTTTTAAACGAATTACTCATAGAACAGGAAGGCCCAATAAAAAATATAACCTATTTAAATACAGAACATCTTGGATCAAGTCCTCTTGACAGAAGAGCCATATTCGATATTTATTGCGAAAATGAGAAAGGAGAAAAATTTATCGTTGAGTTACAGAAAGCCAAACAATCTTATTTCAAGGATAGAACCCTATTTTATGCCACTTTTCCCATACAGGAACAAGCGAAGCAAAACGATTGGGACTTCAAGTTAAAAGCGGTATATACGGTAGCTATTCTCGATTTTGTTTTTGAAGAAGACAAGGCAGATACCCATAAATACCGATATGATGTAAAGCTAACAGATATAGAAACCTGCAAAGTATTTTATGATAAACTTACCTTCATTTATCTGGAATTGCCCAAATTCAAGAAAAAAATAGATGAATTATCCACCAATTTTGAAAAATGGTTATTCGTTTTAAAAAATTTGCACAAGTTGAATAAAATACCTGATCAATTAAAAGAAGAAAGATTTGAAAAATTATTTGCCATAGCCGAGGTAGCTCATTTTACAAGAGAAGAACTTAAATCTTATGAGGACAGTAAAAAATTCTATCGGGATATAAAAAACTCAATGGATACCGCCTTTGAAGAAGGAAAAGAAGCGGGGATAGAGGAAGGATTAAAGCAAGGGGAAATAAAAGGTTTGAAAAAGGGGAAATCTGTCGGAGTAAAAGAGGGAAAACTAAAAGGTATGAATTTGGGAATGAAGGCAGGGCAAATTGAAGGTAAAAAAGCCATGATCGTAGAAATCATACGAAAGGGTGTAAGCAATAATATGTCTGTGGAAATACTTACCCAGCTAACTGGGCTAACTGAAAAAGAGGTACTCGACATCATTTCAACCTTATGAAATGATGTCAATTAGTTTGTCCCAATATATTATCGTCACTTTCAGGCGAGATGATTCTTACTCCTTACCGACTGTATCTAATATTTCCTGGCGGGACAAATCCATGGGAATATTACCAATTCTATTTAAATTATCTAAGAAACCTTTTATTGAAAAAGGTAATCCATTGGCTTCTAATTTTTGAGCATATTCAGCCATAGCTTGTTCGGCTAAATATTTTCCTGTGATATAACTGGTACCATACCCTGGTTGTCTGAGATAGAGTTGTTGTTCAAAAATGCGTAAATCCTTCTCCGTTTTCATCCATCCTCTGGGAGTGAATTCTGAGTGAATTCCCCCAGCCTCTTCCATAGACATAAGATTTGCATGAGCATACAAAGACCCCAGGCCTCTGGCAGCACGCTGAGCCAGCATGATATATACGATTTCACGAACTCTTGGCTGGTCGTCATATAGGCCGGCTTGCATATACATTTCCTCTACTGCGGTAGCTATTCCCTCATTTCTGGAATCAAAAATATTATATAATAAAGGATCTCTTCTTATAAGATTTGAGTGAGGTTCAATATCCATTTGAGCCAATTCGAACCAATGATAAAAATGAGAAAAAAGAGGACGTTGATCGAGGTGGGCGGTGATCCAAAAAAAGTTCCTTGTATTTTCCGGAACAAATTTTCCAAGATGTTCCCTTAAGGCCGGATCGAAATAGTCTTTTACGGTCAGAATATCTGCCTCTTTAAGGAAAGACATTAAGCTTTTTGCGGCTTCATCAGCCCTTTTGTTATAATCTTCAGGAGAAGAAGCTGGCACCAAAGGTGGTAAATTCCTATTGCGATGTTCCTCCAACTTCAGGGAACTCCAGGCTCTTGCCAATTCTCTTTTGAGTAAAAGAACCTCATCGTCCCAGGTTAGCGGAA
Organism: Bacteroidota bacterium; assembly: GCA_017858735.1. Classification (GTDB taxonomy): domain Bacteria; phylum Bacteroidota; class Bacteroidia; order Chitinophagales; family Saprospiraceae; genus BJGN01. The sequence goes on along the minus strand of JAFMBH010000104.1, from coordinate 7,711 downwards.
CGAGGTGAACATTTTTCAAATACCAGGAATAATTATCTTTTCCAATACCAGAAGGACCATTTTTTTTGCTGGTTTCCACGATGAGCCATTTTTCCAATGCATTGGTTGAAGCGATAGCCGCTTTAATGGCAGAAACTAAAGATTCATCGGAAGAAACGCCAGGAAGATCCAGCACACTATTTAAATCGGCGGCCTGCCCATTAATATCCCTGATACCCGCAATCCATAAATCCCTTGCGTTACCTGTCAGATTTAATTTTGCCTGTTCACAAAAAGGAGGAATTCTATTAATATTTTCGATAAATTTCTTTCTTTCCATTGCGTTCAACGGGAAATTATACTGCCAGAGTTCGGTGGTATAATGGGGCGTTGGACCTTCATGAGCAGGCACATCGCTTCTTTCAGTCCATAATAATTTATAAAAAGCCGGATCTCTTTCCCAGGGTTTTAAGATCCTATGATTAAAATCGAAGCCATTCATTTCAGCATAGATAATCTTCCAGTCATTTATTTGAGCCACCTGCCAGCCGCTGGTATCAAAATGGATTAACCTTTTTTTAAGGATATCAAAATCTTTCATCCTTTTGCTAAAGGTTGCTTTGGTATAATCAGGAGCATCATTCCGTAAGGGAGGCACTTCAAAAGCTCTCCAATCCTTAAATAATTCTTGTAAAGAGGCATAATCCTTTTGGGGTAATTCCGTTTTGCAAGCAAAAGCGAATAAAATGAGTAGAGGGAGAAAAAGATATTTCATGTGATTTAATTATAAATTAAATATAGTTAAAAAAATTGTAATGGAAAAAGTCAGGACCTAAAGAAATAGAAAACTAAGTAAGCAATGGTATAAATAAAATCTTATTCATTTTACCAGAATTCAATATAGCTAGAATTAGCAAAGAAAAAATAAGGAAAAAAACGTTTTTGGGGTATGGGCAAAAAAAAAGTCGTCCCTTTAGGCACGACTTATATATAATCCCATGAACATAAACACATTTTGAGAAGGACATTGTAGCGGTTTCTTACAAACGTTAATGTTTTAATAAAAAACCGCCACTTGAACCCTTATAAACTGAAAGAGTGTATATTTACACCTTCAAATTGTAATCGGGGAAAAACCCCTGGACCTTTATCTTCAGGCAAACATTTTTGCCTTGTAACAAGGATTAAATAGTGGAATTATCGTCCCGAATATTTCCGGGACGACAAAACCCCGACAATATAATCCCATGAACATAATCAAATCTTTTCTTCAGAACGTTTTCTGATACTCAACTGCCCCTTAATCCCTTCCATGATACAAATATGCGACAGCCCACAAGGCTTTTCAAAGACAATTTAAGCATGTTGTGAAATACATTTTAAACATTTATTGTTTTAAACCACTGTAAATCAATATTTTCTGTATTTTTTTGTGAATTTTGGTAAATTTTTATTTTTTTTATTTTTATTTTTTTTTTGAAAATCTTTAAAAATTACCTGAAAACGGTTGAAAATCTTTAAAAACTATCTAATGAATGAATAAATAAAATTAATTACTTAAATAGTTATATTTGTAAACATTAGAAATATAATCGTTAAGTTAAAATCATGTATTGTGGAAAATGATCAATTTCAACGGAAGCAGGATAGCGTTTATTCCGTTAAAGTAAAAGCTGGAAAAAGAAGAACCTATTTTTTTGACGTCCGTAAAACAAAAGGTGAAGATTTTTACCTTACGCTTACAGAAAGTACCCGTCGTTTTAATGATGAAGGCTATGAACGACATAAAATCTTTTTGTATAAAGAAGATTTCAATCGCTTTATCGGCAATTTAGAAGATGTCATTTCCTACATCAAAACGGAACTGATGCCTAACTACGACTACGATGAGTTTTCACGCCGTCATGAGGAGTACGAAAACGGATTAGAATTCGACGAGGATTACCCAAAAGATCAGCCTTCACCAGAAAACAAGCCTAAGTTAAACAGTGAAGAAGATGTAAGCTGGTGATATTGGGTTAGTAAATACCAATATACCTCCTTATCCCCCATTCTAAACTAAGGGCAACAAGCAATAGCAGCAGTAGCAGCGGCATACTTAATAAAGTTTGTGAGCTCTTTTCAGTGATTAACACTGGTTTTAGCGCTGCAGACTTTTTAATTACCGCATATAGTTCATTCAATTCTTTTTGACCGAAGAATTGTCCCCCACTCTCTGTGCTTATTGCTTTCAAAATATTATGATCTGCTGTTATATTTATGAATTCAAATTGTAGCGGTTGAACAGTAAATTGACCTTCGCTGGTCCATTCTTTTCCATTATAATTTGTTGAGGCTTTAAAACTATAGCTTCCAGTGGGAAGTACGCCGGCGTTAAGTTGATATCCTTTCCCTACTTTATTGAATAAAAAATTATACTCTTTACCGTCGGCATTTCTTACCTCCAGATTGACATCGGGGGTATTGATGAGTTCATACGACGCGTTATACAATTCTCCCACAAAAGAAACCGATTCGTTTTCATCGTACACTGGTTTCCCCGCTGTCACTCTAAATCTTCTATTATCGCGTTTTACGCTAAGATATTGCGTTATTTTCCCCATTAATCCGTCAAAAACCTCATGATTTTCGTACAGCTGAAAGTTTGCTAATCTCCATCTCCACAAGCCATCTCCTATAAAAAGGGCGCTTCTAACACCATTATTCTCCCCTAGTGTTAATAATGGGTATGAAGTACCTAGGTTTTTAATCCTCTGATAAAACAACACCTGACCGGCATTAATTGCTTCAACATCACCAAAAGGTACTTGTAAGGGAGGATATCGCGCCGTTTTTTGAGGCCATTCAGCTTCGCCATTGAATAAATTAAAATTTTTATTCCATAAGGCTTCGCTTTCAGCACCCAGGTTTGAATTAATTCTCAGACTATTTAAAGACTGAAATTCATTTAATGCGTTGAAGTCTGTTTGGGCCCCTGCAATCCACCAATGCGATTTCCCCAAATCTTTTATTTGTTTGATTACTGGAGCAAAATTGCGGCCAGATGCAGGGAGTTGATGTAAAATAATCAGATCAAATTCAGCAAAATTCGGAATAGGATCCCCTAAAAAAGCTGTTTTAACTTCAATATTTTTTTTAGCACTAAAAGACTGTCGGAGTGCACCCATGTCGGGATGGGGAGATTGAGCAAAGATGAGTACTTTTTGCCTTCCATCTAACACTGTAACAACAAAATCGCGGCTATTATTTACTTTTGAGACTTCACCTTCAACGGGTGAGGCTATTAAACGCAAATATCTCGTCCCTGGTAAAGAGGCTGGAATGGTCAATGAAAAAGAATTAAAAAAAGAAGATTTGTCAATGATGAAATCTACTGATTTTAACACTCTGGTTTTCCCCGCATTTACCTCTACCAAAGAAAGCTTACTTCTTTTTCCTATCAGATTTTTTGCTAAAACATCTGTTTGCACCTCCAATTCATCGCCTGCATACACTATTTGATTATGAAAAATGCGATTAATGATAAGATCCTTTCTTGTTGAGGTATCACCCAAACCCACGGTAAATACTGGCACAGCTAATTTTGCAGCGGTATATAAAGGATTACTTCCCCGGTTATAAATACCATCAGACGCCAGTACCACCCCACCCAATTTGCTACCTGCAAAACGAGCAGACAATTCTTCCAAAAGCTCACTAATATTGGTTACTCTGTCTGAAAATTCATTTGGCAATTCATTGATCATTTTTTCACCAAAAGAAAAAGTTTCTACCTGATAATCTTTTTTTAGATTATCAACCATTTTATTTAGCTGTGACAAATAATCAGGGTCGTTTTTTTTAAGAAAATCGCCTACCGAAGTGGAGGCATCCTGGGCAACCACCAAAATGGGTTTCTGAAGTTTAGTGATATTTCTTCGCCAAAGAGGAGATAAAAGGAGTAAAGCGATGGTGAATACAGAAACAAAACGGAGAAATGCCAGACCATACTTCCAGAATTTATAACTTTCCGGAATTTCATTTGTTCGAAAATAAAGAAAGAGAGCGGCGGTGAGGGCGACCAACAAACAGATAAGGACATACCAACCACTATATTCAAAAACCAGCTGTTGCATTTATTTTTTTTTACGACGATAAATGTACGGTTTGAACCACAAAAAACCTTATTTTGTTGTATATGAAATTATCAATGTTACGTAAAAGGACAAATATGAATATTCAACTGACCGTTAAGGGTCTATTTATTTCTTTTTTACTTTTGATTTCCATTCAAATAAAAGCGTCCTACCTTCTATTGCCTATGGATTTCGAGGGTCAAAAAGACCACTTAAAGGCTTATGGCGTTACTTATTGGGTATTAGAATCTGGGCAAGAGGGTTGGTGGTTGTTAAATTATAGAGGCGGAAGTTTTGCTTTTCCCTACAGCGCCACCTTTGAAAAAGAATGTAAAACGAGAGGGGTAAGTTTTGAAACGCTTTCGGATGCAGCTTTTGATAATCTTTTGGCTGAAATTGCTAATCCGGAAAAAAATATGGATGCGATTAAACTAGAAAAAGCGCCAAAAATTGCTGTTTATACCCCTGAATTTAAAACTTCGGGAGAAAAAATTCAACCTTGGGATGACGCCGTTACTATGGTTCTCACCTACGCTGAAATTCCCTACGAAACCATCTATGATAAGGAGGTGGTACAAGGCAAACTGGCTGCCTACGATTGGTTGCATTTACATCATGAGGATTTTACTGGACAGTATGGAAAGTTTTACCGAACGTATTCCGCTTTTCCATGGTACAGGGAAAACCAACGCAGAATGGAGGAACTCGCCGCTGAATTAGGTTTTGCCAAGGTTTCACAAATGAAACTTCAGATAGTTAAAAAAATCAGAGAATTTGTTGGTGGTGGAGGTTTTATGTTTGCCATGTGCTCAGCTACAGACACTTATGATATTGCCTTAGCTGCGGAGGGCGTTGATATCTGTGATTATATGTACGACGGAGACAAAGCAGATCCACAGGCACAGTCAAAATTGAACTTCGATAATACTTTTGCTTTCAGTCAATTCCGGCTCTCGCAAAATCCTATGGAATACGAATACTCCTCCATTGATGTGGCTCCTGAAAGACCTATGCCTGCAGAACAGGATTACTTCAATCTGTTTGAATTCTCGGCAAAATGGGATCCCATCCCTACCATGCTGACCCAAAATCACACTCGGTTGGTAAAAGGGTTTATGGGACAAACCACGGCATTCAACCAGGAAAATATCAAGTCAAATGTTTTAATTCTCGGAGATAACAAACCCTTTCAGGAAGCGAGATACATTCATGGCATATTTGGACAAGGATTCTGGACATTTTATGGTGGACATGACCCTGAAGATTATCGCCATCACGTAAATGACCCTGAAACTGATTTAAGTTTGCATCCCAATTCACCGGGATATCGACTCATCCTTAATAATATTTTATTTCCCGCTGCAAAGAAAAAAGAAAGAAAAACTTAATAAAAAAAGATAAAAAATGGCCCGCATTTCGTCTTCCATTTGGCAAATTATTGCCGGTATTTCTTTAATCATATTGGCTTTCCTGGGAGGTGCCGCCTGGATGGAAAAGGAGGCATCAACGTCTGATGTACCTGCAACTTCTCCAGATAATAGCATTACTTTATTAACTTCCGGAGAGTTATCAACCATTCAGTTATTTGAAAAAGCAGCACCAGGGGTCTGTTTTATCACTACCACGAATATTCGTGAAAATTTCTGGACCAGAGATATTTCTGAGATAAAAAGTGGGACGGGTTCTGGATTTATATGGGATAAAATGGGACACATTGTTACCAATTATCACGTGATTGAGGGTGCTGACAAAGCTACGGTAACCTTAGCAGATCAATCCAACTGGCCGGCAGAACTCATTGGTGTTGCACCTGAGAAAGATTTAGCCGTTCTGAAAATCAAAGCTCCTATTTCAGTATTGTACGCTATTCCCGTGGGAATATCCGAGAATTTAAGGGTTGGGCAATCCGTTTTTGCTATTGGCAATCCATTTGGTCTTGACCAAACATTAACTACCGGTGTGGTAAGTGCCCTCGGCAGAGAAATACAGTCACGGGCAGGCGTGCCTATCAGAGATGCCATACAAACGGACGCGGCGATTAATCCAGGTAATTCGGGTGGTCCCCTACTCGATTCCGGGGGAAAGCTAATAGGCGTAAATACTGCTATTTATAGTCCATCTGGCGCCTCCGCTGGCATTGGCTTCTCCATTCCTGTCGATGCCGTTCGCTGGGTAGTCCCCGAGCTGATAAGGTATGGAAAAATTCAACGACCAACCATAGGCGTTGAACTGGCAAGTAATAATATAGTTGCCCGATATGGTTTACAAGGTCCTCTTGTTTTAAATGTTCCCGCTGGAAGTAACGCCGAGAAAAGTGGCCTTCAACCCACCCGAAGAAATCGATACGGTGAAATCATTCTCGGTGATATTTTGGTAGGTATTGATGGTGAACCTATTAAAAACAATGGAGAATTATATCTTTTTATGGAAAAACATAAGGTTGGGGACGTTGTGGAGCTCGAACTCCTGAGGAATCAGAAAAAAATAAAACTAAAATTAACCCTGGAGGAAGGACAATAATTATTGGGGGAAATTGTGCCGCCAGGGGCATGATAGTCAATAGACATGTGATACCAAGGGGTCAGGCATGAAAAGTGTAAACTTTTTTTTAGGACAGGTCATATCAAATTCAGTTGCCTTTTTAACGAATCTATTTCCATTTGCAAGACTATATTTTTCTGAATTTCAACTTCTGAACGTTGTTTTTCCACTTCAGCTCGTTTTTTCTGCGCTTCGGTTCGTTTAATCTCTGTCTCAACTCGTTTTTTCTCTGTCTCAACTCGTCTTTTCTGTAATTCGGTGCGCTTATTTGCGTTTTCCACTTGCTTTTTCGTCCGCTCGTAGCGTTTCTCTGATTTATCTAATAACTTATCTTTTTGTGCAATAACGATATCCTTTTTCCCCAATTCCCGCTCAAATATCCGATCAATTTCATCTTCAACATCCATTTTATCGCGATATTCATCACTGGCAATGGCCCTACCCAGGCGTTCAACCATCTTCCAAACCAAAGGATCGTGAATATCTCCTTGAAAGTCAACCTGGTGCTTATCTGCTTTATCCTGGTACATCGGACTGAATATCTGCATTACCCGATCCAGTTTACCACGGGATTCTATAGGCAACCTACCCACCTGTATCATATATGAATCATGAGTCAGCAGCTCCACAAAATCATCTTTGACTCCTAAAATCTCTTCCGTGACCGCATCAACATACTCCCGTTTCACCTTAATGATCCCCGAGGGCACATTATTTAGCAGAAAACCCAAAAAATAAATAGTAATAATAGGTAAAGGGCGAATCACAGCTACGCCATCATTATCGATCATCTGGTCTTCCTTCCGGTAATTATCCCCCAGATAGCGTCTAAAACGCATCACATCAAATACCTGTTTTGACTTTTGTAATTCAATGAGCACCTTAAATAAGCTACCATCCTTTTTCTTGATGATTGCCTTGAAGTCCAATCTTAAAATCTTAATACTATCGCTACTTTCAGTAGACGTTTCCTGTGGTTTAAATTCCAGCTGAACCACCTCCTCACCCAAAATGGTAGATAGTAAATCGCGGGCAATTTCAGCATCCTCCAGCAGATATTTAAACACAACATCATA
>JAFMBH010000103.1 GCA_017858735.1 Bacteroidota bacterium | reverse complement strand
ATTACATTTAATTTTTAAAATACGTATTTTTTATTCTTGTTTTTCGACAACTTAGATATTCATAATAGCCTTGACTTTTTATCCTTTCTTATAAGAAGGTTTTATTTCAAATTTCTCCTTTTTGGATTTTGTCTGTTTGAGAAAAATGAGATTATTTCAATCTGTTCGTTTTCAAACCTGTAATAAAGCGTATTGTATGTTTGGATTACTACACGACGAATATTTTTTTTCATTGTCTGATGCTTGAAATAAATTTGGATTTTGTGAAATCAATGCTAATTTCTCTTCAATGCTTTCTGCTAAGGTTCTCAACTCTTTTTCTGTCCAATTTTCTTCTAAATATTCTATTGTTTTTTCTAATTCTTTGAGTGCAAAAGCTGTCCAAAGAATTTTATAGCCATTTTTCATAAATTTTTCTTGCTTTCGAATGAGGATTTAATTTTCCAGCATTAGCATCTTGGATACCACTCTCAATGGCTTCTTTTTCACTTTCAGCTATCGAATTCCACCAATCTTTGCTTTCTTCTTTTCTCAACTCCATAATCTTTTCGATGATGGTAGAATCTTCAATTGAAGAAAGCCATTGGATTAGTTCCAATTTTTTATTCTGCAAGTTTAATTCAATTTTCATAACTCAAATTTTATATTTTCAAATGTACAAATTTATTTATTCTTTCGCTCATTAAAACCTGTTTCTAACGCGACGCAGGGTAATCTAATTTACTTAAAAGCTTTTCATCAACCATTGGCAAATCTTTGTAATTTTGACAAAGGTATCTCGATGCGTATTGCCATTCTTTTAACAGATACTTTAAAAAGTTGAATATGTCATTAATCAAGTCGGTAAACGGAAATACGCCTATTTTTGGGCAGAATATCTATTTGGCTGAAAATGCAACCATTATCGGGGATGTTATCATGGGAGATGATTGCAGCGTTTGGTTTCAGGCAGTGATTCGCGGGGACGTAAATGCTATTCGGATAGGTCATCGGGTCAATGTGCAGGATGGTGCCATTATTCATTGTACATGGAATAAGGCCGCAACCACCATTGGCGATAATGTGAGTATCGGTCACAGGGCTATCGTGCATGGATGTACCTTGAAAAATAATATTTTAGTGGGTATGGGTGCCATAATTATGGATCACGCGGTAGTGGAAGATAATGTCCTTGTTGCCGCCGGAGCTATTGTTTTGGAAAATATGGTACTGGAATCCGGGTATATTTATGCAGGGATTCCCGCCAGAAAGGTGAAGCCCTTAAGTGAGGAACAATTTTCTCAGACAGTTTCCAGCATTGCCAATAATTATGTTACTTATGCAGGTTGGTTTAAGGAGTCCTAAGCCTTAAAAAGGGTCTGTAGATAAATTAATAGTTCAGTTTCATCGTTTTTAAAGAAATTCTGCTGGATATTATTTTAAATTTGTGTCGAAAAGTTGATTCTTAAAAATATATTTTTGCGCGTATGGAAATTGATGTTTTGTTGGGATTGCAATGGGGCGATGAAGGTAAAGGTAAAATAGTAGATTATTTGGCACCAAAATATCAAATGGTAGCCCGGTTTCAAGGTGGACCTAATGCTGGCCATACGCTTAAATTTGAAGGGAAAAAATTTGTCCTTCATACTATTCCTTCTGGTATCTTCAGAGAAAATCTGCAAAACCTTATCGGTAATGGGGTAGTTATAGACCCAATTACTTTTGTTAGAGAATTGAATGAACTCACCGCCGTGGGTGTTACTTTCGAAAACAGACTTTTTGTTGCGAAGAAAGCTCACCTTATATTACCCACTCACCGTATGCTCGACGCAGCATCGGAATTAGCTAAAGGGAAGGAAAAAATTGGTTCAACCCTAAGGGGTATTGGTCCGGCTTATATGGATAAAACAGGTCGGAATGGTCTTAGAATTGGTGATCTTCTGTCGTCTGATTTTCATGCCAGATACCATTCGCTTAAGCAAAAACACCTAAAATTATTAGCACAATTTCCTGATCTTCCTTTTGATATCGATGGAGAAGAACAAAAATGGATGGAGGCAATTAATGAGGTTAAAAAATTGCAATTTGTTGATTGCGAATATTTTATAGCAGATGCCTTGGCCGCGGGTAAAAGAATATTAGCTGAAGGGGCTCAAGGTACCATGTTAGATATTGATTTTGGAACTTATCCCTTTGTTACTTCGTCCAATACGATTACCGCGGGCGTTTGTACCGGATTGGGCGTTTCTCCGCAAAAAATAAAGGAGGTTTATGGTATTACCAAAGCCTATTGTACCCGGGTTGGATCGGGCCCTTTTCCGACAGAACTACATAATGAAACTGGAGAAAAATTAAGGGCTGAAGGCGGAGAATTTGGCGCAACTACAGGAAGACCCAGGCGTTGTGGTTGGCTCGATGTGCCTCAGTTGAAATATGCCATCATGTTAAATGGGGTTACTCAGCTGATTGTCACTAAAATGGACGTTCTTTCTGCTTTTTCTGATTTTGCTATGGGTTCTGCCTATACATCAGAAGATGGTTCCCTCTCTCAAAATCTTCCCTTTGATATAAGTGATGATACTTTTTCTGTTTCTTATGAAAATATTCCAGGTTGGAACGTACCCTTAGATGAAGTAACCGATTGGAACAATTTGCCCAAAGAGGCGACTGATTATTTGTTGAAACTTGAAAAAGAACTTAATGTGCCCATAACTATGGTTTCTGTAGGCCCGGGTAGAGATCAACTCATCGTCAAATAATTTCTTTGCTTGTATTTTGACATTTCCCTGAAAATACTGTCGTACAGCATTTATTTCAATAAGATAAATTCTGTACGCCTGTTTTCTTTTCTCCCTTTTTCCGTTGCATTGTCGGCAACGGGTTTCGACGAACCGTACCCTTTATATCGAAGACGCTCCCTGCCTATTCCTGATTTTATTAAGTATTCATATACCGTTTTTGCTCTTTGAGTACTCAGTTGCACATTCATTTCCTCTGCCCCTATGTGGTCAGTGTGGCCGTTTATTTGTATGAAAATAGCTGCGTTTTCTGTTAACCACTGACTTAACAGATTTAATTCGTGGAGTGAATTTGGATTTAGTTGTGCTGATCCCGTTTCAAAAAATACATTTTTTAACACAATCGGATCTCCTTCCTCCATCATTTTTTCCGTTGAAATGGCAGTAGCTGGCTTATTTATTTTTTGCAGTAAAATATTCAAATAATAGGGTTCCAAAGCAGAATGAGCGTCGAGTAGCGTAAAATGATTACTGTAAAGGGTATATCCGGGGTAAGAGGCCGACAGGGAATAATTTTGACCGCTCGGTAAACAAATAAAAAACTTTCCTGAGGAGTCTATTTTTGCCTTAAAAATAATGGCTTCGGTTTCAGTTACACTTATTTCAAGTTGTGCCGGAAGTGGTTGGTTGCTATCATTGGCAAATATTTTCCCAGTGACGAAGGTAACGGGAATAGGTCTGATGTCCGGATAAAGAGGAAAGCTGAAGATATCAATATTTGTTTTACTGGTCATTCCCTTTCCAGGTGTATCCCGTTTAGAACTGGAAAAATAGGCTGTTTCCCCCGTTCTATTTATACAAAGCGCGCCTTCATCGGCAATGGTGTTTATGGGGTAACCCAGGTGAATAGGTTTTCCCCACTTCTGGGTACTATCTTTTCGGGAAAGATAAATATCAAAGCCACCCATCCCTTTATGTCCATTGGACATGAAATATAAGCTTTGCCCATCTATATGAAGAAAGGGAGCCTGATCATCTCCCGGGGTGTTTATGTTCGGTCCTGCATTTTCAGGGACAGACCATTTGTCGGCAGAAACTAGGCGGCTAATCCATATATCCGTACCACCAAAACCTCCGGGACGTTTGGAAGAAAAAAATAATTTATCGCCGGCAGCAGAAAGAGAAGGCATTGATTCCCAATACATAGTGTTTACAGGTGCCCCTACATTTTTAGGCGCTGTCCATTGTTCTCCTTTTTTGTATGAAATGTAAAGGTCGCAACTACCCAGTCCATTTTTATTTTCACATTGGGTAAATATCAAGGTTGAACCGTCAGCCGATAAGGTGTGTGCTCCCTCATTAAAAGGCGTATTTAATTGGGTTAAGGCAATTGGTTTGCCCCAATCGCCTGACAATGAATCTCTTTGTGTATAAAAAATATCTTCCTGCCCATTTACTACGCGGGTAAAAAGCAAGGTTTTATCGTCGGCAGAAAAGGATGGCAGATATTCCGGTGCATCTGTATTAATTAAAGAATTCAAAGGCGTGGGAGTGAATAATACAGGATTTTGCACTGCGTCACGGGCGAAAATCGCATTTTCCAATAATTTACTGGCTTGCTCAAGTGGCTGCCCCTTTATTTTATTTGAGGTCGTATATAGGGTCAGTTTTTCAACAGCCAGGGAATAATCACCGTATTTATAAGCAGTTAGTCCAAAAGCATAGTTCGTCCTGATATCATGATTTGGGTGTATAAGGGATAACTTTGTAAAGGCATCCAGAGATTTTTTATACTCGCCGATATCATGATATGCATTCCCCAGTAAGGTCCAGGCTTCTACCAAAATGGGATCTTTTTCAAGGCACTTTAACAATAGAATAATACTCGCATTGGTATTTTCCTTTTGTGCTTCCAATTTAGCCTTTTCGTAATCTTTCCGAATACCTGGCTTTGTCTGAGAAAGTGTTCGAAAGGACTGGGCTTCAATGTGAAGGTGCATAAAAATAAAAAGCGTTAACCCTAAATATCTCATCATTGATAAAAGTTATATGTAGGGTTAACGAAGAAAATGGTCTTTTTAATCTTTTGCTATGTCCTTTCCTTTTGATTTCCAATCGGCAAATCCACCAGAATAATTCAGAACATTTGTATAACCTAATGACAATAGGAGGGAAGTTCCAATAGCCGTTCTGTCACCAGCCTGACATTGAATAATAAACGGTTTGTCCTTTGGTAATTTTGATGTATTTTCAGTTAAAGTACCTAGAAAAAGATGTTTTGCCCCAGGAATATGTCCGTCCTGGAATTCTGAAGTTCCACGAATATCAAATAATTCCATTTCATTATTTTTAACGGCATTTTCAACAAAATCAGCGTCTATAATGGACGTTACCTGAAGTTTATGCCCCAATGCCTCATACCAGCTGACATTATCTATATAACCCATGATTTGATCTAACCCTATGCGCATAAGTTTCCGGGTTATTTCTTCCATGTTTTTTTCCTCGGCAATAATAATGAAAGGCTTGTCATAAGTTAGGAACCAACCGGCCCAGGTCGCCAGTGAATTATTATATTGAATGTTAATAGTACCAGGTATAGATCCTTTTTCATAAAGTGATTTGTGGCGGGTATCTATGACGGTTACCCCATTATTAAGTGCGTCCAAAACAGCTTTGGGACTTAATTTTTGATGTTTGGGAACTTGAGTCAACAAATTTCTGGGTTCCTTATTCCTCATTTTCATCTCCGCAAAATACTTTGGAGGCTCAGGTTGATCACTAAGCAGATAGCCTACAAATCCGGTTTTATCGTCTCCATATTGGAGCGCCCAGTTGCGTATTTTTTCGTAACCGACCGTTGTACTGGGCACAGCACCCAATGATTTACCACAGGCAGACCCGGCGCCATGTCCGGGCCAAACTTGAATAAAGTCTGGCAGTGCCTGAAATTGCTTGATAGAATGATACATTTGATCGGCTCCAATTTCTTGCGTCCCTTTCATTCCCGCCGCTTTTTCCAATAAATCGGGACGACCTATGTCCCCTACAAATACAAAATCACCGGTAAACATCATCACAGGTTCATTACTGGCAGGATGATCAGTGAGCAGAAAGGTGATGCTTTCCGGGGTATGGCCAGGAGTGTGGAGAACTTTAAGAGATAAATTACCAACTTTTATAACATCTCCATGACGTAAGCCGGTATGACTAAATTTATATTGCCAATCGGGACCGCCCTCGTCAGATAAATACATCTCCGCATCCGTAAGGGCAGCTAATTCGCGTGAACCAGAGAGGAAATCAGCATGAATATGAGTTTCCGTTATATGGGTGATGCGCAAATTGTTCTGTTTGGCTATGTCGATATAGGTATCTACATCGCGTTTTGCATCAATGACGATAGCTTCGCCCGTCTTCTGGCAGCCAAGTAAATAACTTGCCTGAGCAAGTGTTTTGTCGTAAATATGTTGAAAAAACATGGTGTTAATTTTTTATTCAATGCAAAATTACGGGGGAGTAAATAGAATAACAGTGATTAATATCACAAGTTTGATATCCATTCTGTTAAAAGTCGGACACCATAACCTGTGGCTGCCTTAAGCTGTGTCGTTTCTGTTTTATCAAAGGCTACGCCAGCGATATCTATGTGCGCCCAAACTGGGTGATTGTCGATAAACTCTTCTAAAAATTTAGCGGCTGAAATAGCCCCTGATGTGGGTAATCCACTGTAATTACGAAGGTCGGCTACATCTGATTTTAAATCATCCTTGATGGCATCGAACAAAGGCATGCGCCAAAGGTTTTCACCAGATTCATTTCCCGCTGCTATTAATTGTTGTGCTAATTCGTCATTATTAGAGAACAAACCAGCGGCATGATTACCCAAAGTTCCGACAATACTGCCTGTCAGTGTGGCCATGTTAACCACCATATCAGGATTAAAATTTCTGACCAGGTAAGAGAGCGCATCGGCAAGTATCAATCTGCCTTCGGCGTCCGTGTCAATGACTTCAATGGTTTTTCCGTTATAAGACGATAGAATGTCACCCGGTCTTATGGCCTGAGAACCTATCGCATTTTCGGCAATGGGTAAGAATCCGGTAAGTTTTATGGGCAATCGCAGTTTGGCAACGGCTTGAAATGTACCAAGAATGGCCGCTGCGCCGCTCATGTCACTTTTCATGTAGTGCATGTTGGTGGAGGACTTTATAGATATGCCGCCAGTGTCAAAGGTTACACCTTTACCTACTAAACCTATATGTTTTTGATCCTTTTGCCCTCCGTCATAACTCAATTGAGCCAGAATGGCAGGCGTTTTACTTCCTTGGCCCACAGCGAGTAGCGCGTGTAGTCCTTTTTTTTGAAGCTCCCGCGCATTGAATATCTGAACTTTAAATCCTGCATCTTTTCCTATTTCCTCAATGGCTGAGGCAAAATCAGAGGGATTTAAATAATTTCCAGGCGTGTTTATTAATCGACAGATCGTATTTCTCGCATTAGTGATAATATTTCCTTTATGCAGGGAAATTTTTATTTCCTCCTGCATAGCTTCTCCTGAATAAAAGTAAATACAGGCGTTTGCACTTTCCCAGGCGGAAGAAGCTTTTTTTATTGTTTTCCAGGAGCCAATGTTGTTTATCCCAATTTGAATGCCCTGCCATGCAGCTTCACAAAGGCGTGACAATGGGGTAGCTGAAATATCTGTTAACAAGAAAATAATGCCTGTTTTTTCGTTGAACCTATCTTTATTTTGAAAGGTAAACTGGCGAAATATTTTCTGAACAGTAGAGAAACGGAGGTCTTCACCCAAGCCGAGAAATAGAAATCGTTTGTTATTCACATTCACTACAAACTCTTTTCCAGCTTCTCCTGAAAAATCTTTGTCGGAAATGAAAGGAATATCCAGCGTTAGATTTTTTAGAAGATTTAAATCCGTTTTTCCCTTTACCCCAATAATCCAGTCAGAACAGGAGGAAAAATCAGTAACGATTTCGTATTTTAGCATTTTATGATGGTATTTATGCAAGTGCAAATTATTTAGTAATGTAAAATTAGGATATTAACTTAATTTCCAAAGGAAGTATAAACTACTACCGTTTTTTTATTTATTATTGTTTATTATTTTGTAAAGTTAAAAAGGGAACTATGGAGCCAATATGGGGATTTGATTTAGGAGGTACTAAAATAGAAGGGGTCATTTTAAAAAGTAAACATGAACCCAATAATATCATTGCCAGAATGCGCGTACCCACTGAAAAAACAAAAGGGTATGATCATATTATAGGTCAAATTGGTCTTTTGGTAAATAATTTGAAGGAAGCAACGGGTTTAACTCCCACCCGTATCGGTTTGGGGACGCCGGGTGCCCTCGATCCTATCACGCAGACGCATAAAAATAGTAATACCACGGCCATAAATGGTATGCCGTTCAAACGGGATCTTGAAAAAGCGTTGGGTATTTCATTTGAAATGGCCAATGATGCCAATTGTTTTGCCATTGCAGAGGCTCGTATGGGCGTTGTTCAAGATGTTATGCCCGACGCAAAAATGGTCTTTGGGGTCATTATGGGTACCGGTGTTGGCGGTGGTCTGGTCCTGAATGGTAGCGTTTGGAATGGTCGCCAGGGCATTGGTGGCGAATGGGGACACAGTTTTTTAGATGAATCGGGCGGTGTTTGTTATTGTGGAAAAACAGGTTGCGTAGAAACCCTTATTTCCGGACCCGCTTTGGAAAGATATTACAAAGGATTGACTGTTCAGGATATGCACCTCAACGATATTATTAAAAAATATAAAGACGGTTCCGATCAGGCGGCTACCCAAACAGTGAAAAGACTCATTTATTTCTTTGGAAAGGGTATTGCCAATCTGATTAATATCCTCGATCCCGATGTTATTGTCCTTGGAGGTGGTTTAGCGAATATAGATCTTCTCTACACGGAGGGTATCGAATCTGTAAAAGAGCACGTTTTTAATCCAAGATTGGACACTATCATCGTTCCTCCTAAATTGGGAGACAGCGCGGGTGTTTTTGGCGCTGCTTTTTTAGTAGCTTAATGAGAAGTACGTTTTTATTTTAAGGGCTTTCTGCTCAAGTAATAATTATAACTAATTGAATAGCAACGATGTATAATCGTTGTTGTTCAGGTAGTTTGTTTTAAGTCGTTTATAGTTAAATGAAATCTATATTTTTTACCAATGCCTGTTTATTTGATATTCTAATAATTTAACGTTATATTGCTCTATTATCATTAGGGGAACAATTCAATGCTTTGCATGAATAACTTCCTATTTAGGGTCAAAATCAGTCTCTTTTTCTTCTTTTTCCTATCCGGTTTATTATCTTCTCGTTTGAACGCTGCCGTTTGGAGAGATTCATTAGTTCTTCCTCCGTCCGGGCAGTTGCCATTGTTTGGATTCCACCTGTTTAAAGAAAATAATTTACCAAATCCGCTTTCTTCCTATAACCTGCCCTCAGCGGATTATCGATTGGCACTCAATGACAAAATATCTATCCAGATAATAGGTCGTTCGCAAGCTAATTTTATATTTTCTATCGATGAAAAGGGATTTATTTCACCCGATCAAATGCCGGGCATTTTTCTCGCTGGACTTACCTTTTTGCAGGCTAAGAAGATATTATCTGCTCATTTTTCCCGTTTTTATACCTTTTCTTCCGGACAGTTTATAGTTTCTATGATTCCTTCCGGCAAAATAAGGGTGTACGTTTTAGGCAATGTGCAGGAGGAGGGTTTTTATGAACTTACGGCCATGTCCAATGTATTTCAAGCTATTGCGGCGGCAGGTGGTCCGACAAATAGGGCCTCTATCAGGAATATTAAAATGATACAACAGGGGAAGGCTAGTAATCTCGATGTCTATGCCTTTAGTTCTTATCCAAATGGAGAAATTCCTACGCAGCTTCATGATCTAGATATTGTTCATCTGCCCGTTTCAAAAAAGATCGTTTCTTTGACGGGAGCCATCCATCGTCCGCTCAAATATGAAGTGCTCGATGGTGAATGTTTAAGCGATATGATTCATTTTGGTGGCGGATTATTAGCGTCGGCAAATGTTCAATATGCTAAGCTGTTCAGATATACAGAAAATGTACAATTACAAATAGATATTTATCTGCCACCTTATTTAGCGGGGGAATCTTGTTTTACCTTTCAACCAGGAGATTCTCTGGTGTTCAAAGAGATTAATGAGCTATCTCAAAATAGGATTAAAATAAGTGGGGCAGTCCTTTTTCCAGGTTTTTATGGCTTGGATAGTAGCAAGACAATCCATAGTTTGTTTAAAAAAGCTATATTATCTGAGGGTGCATCAAAAGATCAGTTTATACTCCTCAGGAAGGATGATAATGAGGCTTTGGGTATTAAAAAAATGTCTCTCAAGGCGTCTGATGGGTTTGTTGATGTTGAATTAATGGCTGGGGATGAAATTATCATCGATTTTAAATCAAAATTTAAAGAGGAGTTTACTATTGAGGTAGCAGGGAATGTAAAGGCTCCATTTGTCAGATCGTTTCCCCCGGGGAAGCAACTTCATGTTTCTGAGGCTATTTTTCTGGCAGGCGGCTTAGCCTCCGGTGCGTCTGATAAGGCATATATTTTCCGAACTGATCCGAATACACCACAACAGACCATTTACCTGACTTTGGATATCAATTCAATGCTTGATAATCCATTATCAGACAAGGATGTATGGCTGGAAACGGGAGATAAATTTTTTATACCAGATAAGACTTACCTACATTTTCCAACGCAAATTGGTCTGTTTGGTGCCGTGAAATTCCCACAAGAATTTGCATTTGACTCTTCCCTTAAATTACAGGACATGTTCCGGCTTTCTGGTGGAATAACTGATGGTGCCGATATTAGTAACGTTGAGGTTTTTCGGACTATTTATAAGGAAAATATACCTACACTTACCAAAATAATTATATCATTAACTGATACATTTTCATTTAAAGATGAAACAAGTACCTTCAAATTAATGCCAGGAGATAAGATAATGGTAAG
>JAFMBH010000102.1 GCA_017858735.1 Bacteroidota bacterium | reverse complement strand
ACCCGTCCGTAAGCGGCCAATCTGAAATGACTGTGTATGTCATCAGAAGAGAAAAAGCGGTATTTTAAAAATAAACTTCCACCTTCTAAATACAACCTGTTGTTTCGGTTACTTAAAAAACTGGCCGCTCTAATCATGAGGTTTTTATTTATTCCATACGAAACCTCTGACATTAAATGATAATTGTAGCCGTCTTCTAAAAGTTCTTTAAAAAGGGATTGTGATAATCGAATATTGCTTGATCCTGCAGGCATATTGCTTGCAGGATCAGTTACAACGAACAATTCTTGTGCACCTAAAAAAGAAATGATATAAAGAAGACCTACGCTCAATAGGTACCTCTTCATTTGTTTTCTATTTTATAGTGAAAAACATCAGGCTTTTTTTGTGCATAAGTTCCAACAGAAGCGAACGTTTTCAAGTACTTTTTATGCTCCTTTTGTGTTACGTAGCCTTCATCAAAAATTTTGATAGAGATTTCTTCCTCATTAATGGGAGAGTTCTTACCTAAAGGTATAAATTGATTGGCGTTCCCTGAAATGACCGAACCAGGCACGGTTACTATCAATGATCCGATAAAAAAGCCTGCTTTTTCTATGTTTTCCTTAAATAAATTGGGCGCATATTTATTGTCAGGTTTAAGAAAAACGGTAAAAGTGTTGGTATTTAAATCAGTTAGGACGCTATCTACACCAACGATGGTATTCAGTTGTTTATAAATCGCATTGGAACACATGGAGCAAGTCAATCCTGTGGCTATGATTTCTGCCTTTTTCACCTGGGCAAATGTTGCGTTAGCTGTTAATATGCAACAGGCTAAGGTTATAAAAAATATATTTTTCATTGGGTAATTATAAGTTGTTCCCTAATTGTCAAACAATTAAGGGAGATTAAAATAATAAAGGTTGAATAAAAAAATTAGATGCTAAGATATCTTTGGTGGCAACCAAATATCGGGATGGTTAGTATTAAAATAGCCGTTCAAATAATAGAACCTGGCTTTATTAACTATATCTGAATAAGTGTAAATCGCATTATTTACTCTTGGTGGAATGGTTTTTTGTATATCTGTAATAGGACAATGACACAGTGGATCGCCGCATTTACCCCCACATCCATTATCTTCGCAGTCCTTTTTTTGATTTTCAATACAGCACGGAGCAATGTCTTCTTCCATTTTGTTTTCTCTCATTTTACAGCACATCATTTCCTGCTCCACAGGCATTCCTGGGAGAAATTGGTTGAAAAGGCTTAACAAAATGATAAAAAACATATTTTTCAAATCTTGTCTTGCAAAATTAAACTAAAATTAAATAAGAAGTTGAAAAAAATCAAAAGATCGACCTCAACCTTATCCACAAACAATCTTACTGTTACCTCCCAAGGTAGGAATAACCTTTATTTGGGTGGTAATCCTATCCTTCAATTCAGAAACATGGCTAATGATGCCTATGCTTCGTCCTCGTTTGTATTGAATTTCCTCTAACATGGAGATGGCGCTTTCGAGGGTGGTCGGGTCTAAACTTCCAAAGCCTTCATCGATAAATAAATTACCCAATTCAGCCTTTCCCGATGCCAGGTCACTCAATCCAAGGGCCATGGAAAGGGATACTAAAAAGGATTCACCTCCCGACAAGGTGCTTTTGGCAGCCCGACGGTTATTTCCCATATATTGATCTATCACATATAGATGGTTCATGTCTTCTCCTTCCTGATGCATATCCAATAAATAACGCGCATTAATTAAAGCAAGATTGCTATTTGTCGCCTGTAATAATCTCTTCAAAGTCAATTCCTGGGCATATTCATTAAATCTTTTACCTTGTGCATCGCCTATCATATTGTTCAATAACTCAAAAGGCTTGATTTCCTTTTTCTTTTCTTCAAGGGCAATCAGCTCCTTTTTATATTTGCTTCGGGCATGTTGGTCTGTCTCAATAATCTGTCCAATGCTTCCCTTTTTTGAGTGATGTCCTGAAATGGTATCTTCTAATATTTTCAAATCGTCGATGATTTGATCCAGTGCTATCCCTGTTTGATCCTGTTGTCTCAAGGTTTGCAGCTCTTTCTCGAAATTTGTTTTATTCGTATCCAGTGAAGTTTTCTGCTGAGATAATTCATCTTTTTTATGTCGAAGCCTGATTCTCTCGTCAGACGAAAGATTTATACTTTCCAGCGCTTCAGGAGATAAAAATCCAGCATCTCTAAGGTTTTGCAGAAAAAGGTCCTTTTGACTTGAAAATTCCGTCCTGAGGGCCGCTACCTCTTTCTGATTTTTAACTATTTGGTCGGTCAGAAAGGTTGAATCGGAAAGTAACTGTTGCATTTGTATCGTTTCCTTCCGTGATGTAGTCAAGGGTTCTTCAATACTAGGAAGTTCGTTTAAGGCTTGAGAAGCGGCCTGAAAAGAATCATTGGCGTCGTTAACTACGCTTATTCTGGCATCTAGTTCCTTTTTTTCCTTATCAGCACTAAGAATGGCGGTTTCAAGTAACTTACTTTGGACGTCCAGCTCCTTTTCCAATGGTCGGTATTCGTTCTCCAGTTTCTTAAATTCCTCTTGTTTTTTCGACAGATCTTGCAGGAAAGGTTTTATTTCATTAAAATCGGAAATATTTAAATTTTCACTGAAATAGTTAAGTATCTCTGCTTTTTTAATTTCCAGGTCATCAAATCGATTCAATTTATCCTTTTCACCTTGCCATTTGAGCTGAAGATCATCCAGTTTGTTTAATGCTGTTTTTAAGTCTTGTAACTGACTTTTCCTTGTGACAGTTTCTTTGAGGGTCTGCTGTAAATTTTCGTGTGTTTGAGAATGAGATTCAGCATGGACTAAAAATTTAGCCGTTACAGGCTCATGGCTTAAAACATGGATTTTTTGTTCAATATCCAGTATTCTGCCGTCATTTCCTTCTTTTTTGGCTATTAGAGCCGTTATTTTTCTGTCTTTTTCCTCTTTTTTATCACCCGAAATTTTAAGAGAAGACTGATGCCACAACTGTTTAACAGACATAACCTGGTCGGATATACTTGAATGGCCCGGATGATGAACGGAGCCGCATAAAGGACAGGGTTCACCATCTACCAGATGTTCTCTCAGGACAGCCAGGTCCTTTTCCTTTGCGGCCAAGGCCAGTATTTTTTCGATTTCAGCCAAGGCATCTCTGTGTTGTTGTATCTCTACTTCCAACATCTTGCAATGATTAATTAAAGGAGGTAAGGATGCATCAATATTTATATTTTCCTGAAGTAAAAGGTTTGATTCTTTTTCAAAAGAAATGATATTTTCTAATTGAAGCAGTACTTGTCGAAGTTGACTTTCAAGGTCAAGCACTTCATTATAATCTTTTTCAATTTTATCCCGTTGACCTAATTTTCGTATCGCTTCTAATTGAAAAAACAGGTTTCTTTCTTCTTTTTCAATGATGTTTCTGGCATCTTCCAGTTTTATATGAAGATCAATCCCTAACTGTTGAAAAAGGGAATTTCTAAAGTTGACTAAAGATTGGAAATATTGTTGTCCGACAGCTAACTTTTCAAATAAGGGGATATTCTCCTTAAAGGCCTCCATTTTTGCTCCAATCTCCTCTTTTTTTTCTCCTATTTGAAGAATTAAGGCTGATTTGTCCGTCTTTTTCTTTTCTGCATCCAGATAATTTTGATGTGCTTTTTCTTTTTCGTTAAGGGCTGTTTGATAAGCAGTATATTTTTGGGCCTTATTATCAATGGCTGCTTGTATGGCTAACAGTTTTTGTGAAAGCTGCTCGATGAAATTATCTTTCGTCAGAGGAACACCTAACAGGTCAGACCAATAAGTTAATTTATCATGAATCTCTTTTCCTTTGCAATCCAGAGAAATCTTATTTTCATTGATTTTATTATCCAATGAATGAATAGCATCTTCTTTCTGCTTTAGAGCATCCCGGTCATTTAAAAGGGGATGGAAACTATCATATCGTTCAAGGCGCTCCCTATTGGGTTGGAAAACCGTATTTTCCTGTTCCCACTGCATCAGATCAGTCTTTACATGCTCCAATAAGGAGTATTTTGTTGCTATTTGTTCTTTAATTAATTTTAAGGCTGTTTTCTTCTTTTTTTCCTCATTAAAATGGTTCAATTCGGTTTCGAAAGTATTCAATTGATTTTTCAATTCACTTAACTCTGCATCGGAAAGCAGTTGGATATTTTTCAGCCCTTTTTCATCCTCTTCCATTTTAATTTTCAAGGCACTATATTTCTCGTACACTTTTTTACCCACTTTTCTATAGACATCATCTCCCGTTATTTTCTCCATTAAGGTATATCTTTCCTCTTTATTTGCATTTAGTAAGGCAGAAAATTGACCTTGAGCCAGCAGTACACTTCGGGTAAACTGGACAAAATCGAGGGAAGTAATTTGCGTGTTTCTGGCGGGTACTTTGGTATTGGTCTCTAAAAGAACCCATTCATTTTTGTCTATGTCAAAAATCGATAATTCTTGTTTTCTTTCATTCAGATTATTATTCCTGTTATAGGCGATAGACCACTGGCTTTTATAAAGATCCTTGCCCTGGGTATATTCGACACTTACCAAAGCCTCGGTAGCCCCTTTGCTGATTAACGCCCCAGATTTTAAAAGTAAACCACTGGTAATACTTTGATCCAGGCGGGGTGATGCATTGTAAAGTGCAAGACAAATGGCATCCAGAATAGTACTTTTACCTGAACCGGTAGGCCCTGTTATGGCAAATAAAGTACTGTTAGCCAAAGGTTGTTTATTAAAATCTATAGGATGATCGCCTGCCAGTGAATTTAGGTTTCGGATGAATATTTTTTGGATTTTCATAAGCTTAATTTTCAGTTTGTACTTCTTCCATAATTAAATTGAACACCGTCAGGCAGGCTTCCTTATCTTCTGTTATTAGGGTGTTTGATTGTAGAATATTTTGGAAAACCTCGGTAGGTTTTATATCGGCTAAGGTTAAAACATCTGTTAAACTGGAAAGGGAAGCCAGGCTATTCTTGAAGGCATATCTATAATTTGCAATACGTAAATCCTCTTTTTTCTCCATCGCTACCTGGTCTATAAATGCAGATATGTCTCTTCCAATAGCTGGATTATAATCTTCTTCAATAATGACAATATCTATTAACAGGGGTAACAATTTATCATTCGTGAGATGGTTGATTTCATTTTTGACCGATATAAAATCTCCTTCGACCCTTTTAAGTTCCCGAAAGACAGGAATTTTAATGGCTTCACTTTTTATTTCTTTTCCATCAATGGTCAGTAAGCGAACGATTTTTTGTTGTTTTCTTTCAGAAAAACTGAGGGCTATGGGTGAGCCACTGTACCAGATATGGTTCGATCCCTGTACATTTTGAGGTAAATGGATGTGACCAAGGGCGACGTAGGCAAAATGTTCTATGGGAAAACAATGGGCATCAATGCTACCCAGATTACCTACCTGTATCTGGCGTTCTGAATCTGAAACGGAGACACCACTGGCAAATAAATGACCCATGGCAATGACAGGAATCCCTTTTTCATGGTATTCTTCTGATGCTAAGGCTACTTGTTGATAGTAAGTTTTTATACCGTTTTTAACCGCTTGCTCTACCGATTCAGTAGTTGCATCTATTCCTGGTGTTCGAATATCCTGGTCCTTTAAAAAAGGAACTGCGGCAACAACTACCGTCGGCTCGTTTTCATCATTAATTGAAATAGGTATAAGGAGATTTTCTGTTTCAGTCGGCGCATGGCCAACTACGTGAATGTTTAGATATTGTAAAATTTCCTTTGGCGCTTCAAGCATTGCGGCAGAATCATGATTACCTGCTGTAATGATTATCTTCTTTATTCCTAAGGGAATAAGTTGAGCCAAAAATTGATAATATTGTTGTCGGGCGTAAGTGGGAGGATTAGCCTTGTCAAAAATATCGCCTGCAATGAGGAGGGCGTCCGGCTTGTGTTCAGGAATGCAAGTGTTGAGTAGCCAGGAAATAAATAATCGATGGTCTTCTTCTAAGGATTCATTATATAGATGTATGCCTAAATGCCAGTCGGCTGTATGTAATATTTTCATTTTTAAGCTAAATTAAACAAAAAAACCACCGGAACTTTTATTTCCGATGGTTTTTTCAAAACGTAGTTTAAAAACTATTTATTTTGGTAACACTACAGTGTCAATGACGTGAATAACGCCATTGTCAGCTTTTAAGTCTGTTACTAAAACAGTAGCTACACCACCATTTTCGTCTGTAAGAATCACTTTACCGTCTCTCAAGCTAACCGTTAATTTTCCACCGCTTACAGTAGTTACTACTACTTTACCACCACCATCAGTGATAGCTTTTACAACTGTTGCAGCATCTAAATTTCCAGCTACTACGTGGTAGGTAAGAACTTTAGCCAAAGCAGCTTTATTCTCAACTTTCAACAAAGTAGTAACCGTTCCTTCTGGAAGTTTCGCAAAAGCAGCATTAACTGGAGCAAACACTGTGAATGGACCTGTACCTTGTAAAACGGCTACTAAATCAGCAGCGGTCACTGCTGCAACTAAAGTAGTGTGATCTTTTGAACCCACGGCGATATCAACGATTGTTTTTTGTGCATTAAGGACAGAAAACAAAGAGCTAACAGCTACAAATACTAAACTTAATAATTTGAATTTCATGATTTTGTTTTTATTTTGAGAAAACCTAACGGGAATGGAATCAAATGGTTGCAGAATAATGAATTATTATGAGAGGTATTTTAATTCTTTAGGATGTAATTCATATTAATTGGTCATTTCTACTCATCTTTGTACCGATGGAAATAAATAATAAAATAAAAGAAGTACTGGGAAATCTCAATATTTCTGCGCTAAATGAAATGCAGGAAGAAGCATTTCAGGCAATAAAAGAGGAATCAGAGGTTATTTTATTGGCACCAACAGGTTCTGGCAAGTCACTGGCTTTCCTTTTGCCCGTTTTTGAACTTATAGATGCGAATAATAAGGATGTTCAAATCTTAGTCCTTACCCCAACCAGAGAATTGGCTATACAGTTGGAACAGGTTTGGCAAAAAATGAAAACGGGATACAAAGTTAATACCTGCTACGGAGGTCATACAATGTCCGTTGAAATTCAAAATCTATCCCAGCCTCCTGCCATTATTATCGGTACGCCAGGTAGAATACTGGACCATCTGGGTAGGAGGTCATTTGATCAAAGAAAGGTTAAAATTTTAATCTTAGACGAGTTCGATAAGTCTTTAGCCATGGGTTTTCAAAACCAAATGGCACACATTATAAAAACGCTCACGGGCTTAAAAAAGAGGGTGCTTGTCTCTGCAACGCAAAAATTGCAAATTCCTCCCTTTGTAGGCATAACCACTCCTGTAACGTTGCTTTTTTCAACGATTGGAGAAAAAACAACAGAAGGGTTAAATCTTAAGGTCATTTATGGCGAAACTGACGATAAACTGAACCTTTTATTTGATTTACTATGCTACCTGGGGTCCTCTCCCACGATTATCTTTTGTAACCTGAGGGGAACTACCGAAGATGTTAGCGCAAGGCTGGCCGAAAAGGGAATAGTCAGTGCTTGTTTTCATGGGGGTATGACGCAGACAGATAGAGAAAAAACCTTGATTTCTTTTAGAAATGGCAGTCTTATTTTTCTCATTTCTTCTGACCTCGCCGCCAGAGGTTTGGATATTCCCGAGGTGAAAAATATCATTCATTTTGAAATTCCATCAAAAAATACAGACTTTATTCACCGGAATGGTCGTACAGCCAGAATGCATGCGGAGGGTAATGCCTTCCTCTTGATAGGTAAAAATGAAAGGTTGCCCATATATTTATCGGAACCTCCCGAAACATTTGAGATTCCAATCGTTGACGCTCTTCCTGACCAATCACCCTGGATTACCCTATATATTAGTGGCGGTAAAAAAGATAAAATTAGTAAAACAGACATTGTTGGTTTCTTAGTAAAAAAGGGTGGGCTGGAATTGCATGAAATTGGTAAAATTGAAGGCATGGATTTTATGTCATTCGTTGCCGTCCACCGAAATAAAGTGGAGGAGTTGTTACTAAAAGTAAAAGACGAGAAACTAAAGGGTAAAAAATATCAGATTAGATTGGCAAGATAAAATTTTGATAATGTATAAATTATGTGTATTCCTTGTATTATTAGGTATTAATATACCATTATTTGGAAGGGATACAACGCTTTACAAAATAGTAACATCGACAAAGCCAATTAGAAGTCTGACAAAGTCAAATGGTAATATTATTGTTACCCGCTATGATGGTGTGTTTGAATTTGATGGTGAAAATTTCTTTAAAACAAGTATTAATAAGGAAAAGGTAAAGGTTATAAATAATGTAAACGAAAATTGGGCAAAATTAGTCAATCCAAAGTTAGATTATGCTCAGGTGGAACTTTCAAATAATGGCATTTATTGGGTGTTAATTAAAAATAGATTTATTTATGGGTTTAAGGTAACTGATAAAATTAAAAAATCATTGCCTGATCTGGCTATTAGAGGTATATACGCAAACAATCATTCTTTACTTATCTCCACCTATAAAGGTTTTTATTTAAATCAAAAGCCAGTTTTTCCCGAAACCCTTTTTTTTTCAAATAGCAATATCATTGAAAATAAGGGGCATTTTTATTTTGTGGCTAATAGCGAAATGATTTATAAAATGAGCTTGGATGGATCAGAACTAGAAGAAATAATACATCGCAGTAAATTAGAGAAGATTAATAATGCAGCCGTGATTATTTTCCATAAGGGATTACTCTATTTAGGAGGCGAGAAAGGATTAGCTGTTTATAATCAAAATAAAAAAATCCAAATTCTTAAAGAAGGAATAGCTATTCATAATCTGAATATTATAAACGATAAACTTTGGATATCTGCCAGCGATGGAGTGTATGTCCTTGAAAATAATACCCTTAATAAGGTTTTTAAAATCAATAATAGTACTGGGGTTTTTGATTTAGATGGCTTGATCGTTTCTACCAGCTACGAAGGACTTTGGACCTATGATATCCAAAAAAACAGATTAAAAAATATCTTAGCAGGTTCCCTTTATGAAAAAATAGAAACGGATGCTTTTTATGAGGATAACTATGGTAATTTTTGGATAAGTACTATCAATGGGATTATTAGATATCAAAGAGATAAAAAAAATATTTCTACCTTTTTGGAAGGAACTGAATTCAACAGGAGGGCCTATTTTTTTAAAGGGGATACCATCTACCTTGGAAGTAATGGAAATGGATTAATCAGTTTCGATATTAAAGAATTGATTGCTGAAGATGGAATTAATGCTCCAATAAAAGAAAATTTCATGTTTTTTTACCTGGCCACCGTCATTTTTATGGTTGGTTTGTCCGTTGTATTTTTTTTGAAATTTAAATTACCCCCTATTGAGATAAAAGTTGACCCGCCAAAAGCTGAAGTTGAAACGGATGAAAATGTATTTTTTTCATCTTTGGAAAATTATATCAGAAATCATATAGATGAGGTTAATATCGATCAAATCAGATATCAGTCCGGTTTGACTAAATATGCTTTTTACACAAAATTTGTAGATCATTTTGGAAAAAAACCAAAGGAATATCTATCAGATATAAAGGAAAAAGTTTTGAAAGAACGGCAAAATGAGTTGTTTAGGAAAAAAAATCGGTAGAAGAAATATAAGAATTAATTAATTTTGCTTCAATACATCCGAAATGACCAAATATTGCTTACTTTTTATATGCTTATTTTGTATAATCACTTTATCAGGAAGAGATACTACCCTTTTTAAGATAATTACTTCTTCCACGCCCATAAGACACATGGTCAATATTGACGGGAAAATTATTTTGGCACGTTATGATGGTATTTTTGAATTTGATGGGGAAAATTTCAATAAATCCAGTTACGAATACAGCGATTTATCTGCATCCCTTGAAAAAAATGAGCAATGGGCCAAATTGGCAGACCCTAAAATGGATTTTGCTCAAGTACAGTTATCCAGCGACGGTACTTATTGGGTTCTTATCAAGAATAGGTTTTTATATGGTTTTCGAATTATAGAAAAAATTAAAAGAATTCTCCCGGAATATTCCATACGGGGTATTTATGTTTCAGGGGACTCAACTTATGTAGCCACTTATAATGGCTTCTATATAGGAAATAAACAAATATATAGAGATACCCTTCTTTTTTCAAATTCTAATTTCTGGATAGATAAGGAATACATTTATTTCTCTGCAAATTATGAAGATCATGTTTATCAGGTCGATAAGCAATTTTCAAATGTGAAAATAATAATGCCAGGGGAGCTTAAAAATAAATTTATTGCGAATATCTCAAGTGTAGCCATATTTAATGAGTATTTATATGTTGGGGGAGAGAGAGGTGTTGGAAGGTTTAATGAAAAATCTGGCTTTGAATTGGTGGATAAAAATATCGAGGTATCGAATATTCATGTCATTAAAGGTAAGTTATGGTTGGCTTGTGCGGATGGGATTTATGTCTTGGAGGGTGAAAAATTGGTCAGGAAATTCAATGAGGGTAGCACAGGCCTATTTCCCGTGGGCGATAAATTGTTTTCAACTGGTTTTGAAGGTCTTTGGGAATATGATGCAGCGCTCAATAAGTGGACCAATGTTTTTAAAGGAACCGTTTATAAGGATATTGAAACCGATGCCCTTTACGCTGATTTGTTTGGGAATTATTGGATAAGTACCATTGATGGAATGCTGAAGTACAATATTAAAGATAAAAAGATAAC
>JAFMBH010000029.1 GCA_017858735.1 Bacteroidota bacterium | reverse complement strand
AAAAAGCTTATATAAAAGCAGTAATTTAAAAAGCTCATTATTATTCCTTTTACGCTTGTTTTTCCCGCGCTTAATGGAACCAAATCACCCCGATAAACATCAATGCTATAACTCAAGGACTGAAAGGTGAAAAATGAAATGCCAACAGGTAGGAAAAGGGCTTCCCATTTAAAGGTGGCTCCAAAAAATTCATTAAATACCTCACTAAAGAAATGAGAATATTTAAAATAAGCTAAAACACCCAAATTAATGAACAGACTTAATGCAATAAATAGTTTTTTAGTATTTCCCTTTTGATAAAATAAAAAGTGCGCAATAGTGAAATCGACCCAAGCTGTGCTCAGGAGAAGTAAAAAATACCAGCCACTGCTTTTGTAATAGAAAAAAAGAGAAAATGTAAGTAAGTATATATTCCTTAAGGGAATATTTTTTTTTATCAGGTAATATAAAAAGTAAACAACAACAAATAATATTAAGAAAGTAACACTACTAAATTGTAGCGGATTATGTGGGTCATATTGCCAGAGTTCATGGAAAAATGTTGAAAATATGGTGGTCATTGTACCCTGATTAATTTGGTTCTCTACGATGTGTTGTACCAGTCTGCGCCAGAAAAACATGCAACAATTCCCGACTTATTTTATCTGCACCCTCATAATTAAAATGAGTATAATCGGTGCTCGCTAATCTGGGGCGCTCCTTTTCTACCCACCTTACCATGCTTCCCTGACCACCCATCAATTCATATAAACTGATAAAAGCCGTTTCACTTTTTATGGCTGCTTTTCGCATTGACTTAGTGATACGTGGAACACTTGGGTCAGATACCCAATTCCCCGGGCCACCCATTCCTTTGTCTGGCGGACCGATGATTAATATGGGAACGTCGGGGAATGCTTTCCGATAATGCTTTATGAGTTGAAGTATTTTTTCCTCATATTCTGAAAAATCCCTTCTCGCTGGATTTGTTACATTTAATCCATAAGAAAAAATGAGCAAATCATAATTCAATGTATGTTGAAATTCCTTCAATAAGGCAATGGGAATTCTTGTTAATCTGCTACCATCTATACCCCTCAAGGCAAAATTATCGAGAATTACTCCTTGTGTGCTTTCAATACTACAACCATAAACAGGTAAACTATTTGGAAGCTTAGCTTTTATGCGTATTTGTGAAACAGGAAAGTCAAACAAAGTGATCTCATTGAGCAACTCATTTTTATCTAACGGACTCGATTTTTGAGTTTTATTTATTTCCCATTCCAGAAATCCATTAGATGGGTCGATTTCATTTTTACCATAAAAAAATCTCATGGTAGGAAAAGTAGCCGTTCTCGATGAAAAAGATTTTCCCCGATAGGAGATCCATGCGGTTTGGTCAGAAATGGAATCAATTTGCTGGGTATAGAAAGAATTTCCGGAAATCCCAGGATTCTTTCTCATGGGTCTGGGATTTTCCAATGATTCCCAGCGCCATAGATTGGAAAAATAGTGGGTAATAGATTGCCTGAATCCCGGGTCGCGGGAGACAATAGGAATGAATCCAACGCCGGATCCTCCAAATATTAGTTGTAAACTATCTCTTAATGTTTGCGTGACTAAATCTGCTTCCACGCTGGAATCACCATAAAAAGCAATTCTTACCTGGGAATTCTTTTCGGTAAGTTTATTGAAAAATGAGGATAATAAATCCAGACCAGCGTAGGTTTGGTCTGTAAGGCTGGGTCTTTCGTATTTTAAAACCCCAAAATAGTATTTTTTAACTTTGAACAGTAAAAAGGAATCTGTGCCCCATTCTTTTCGGTATTGAACATGATTGGTGTATATTTCCCGATAATCATAAATAAAATCATCCGATATAACTTGGTCGTTCGCATTAATACCAGCCAATCCATAAAAATAACCTGCTACAACCAGTGGAACGATAAGCAAAATATTGAAAAGAACTTTGGTAAAGCCGTTCTGATGAATGCTTTCGTTAGGTGGCATCATGTAATAGTAACTTGTTTAGTTTGAGTAGTTTCTCTTTTCGTGCAAATCTATATTATTTTATCATAATTCAAGTAAAATTTATCAACTTTGAAATTTTACAATGGATTCATTACAAAAATAGTCTATTATGGCAGATGCATGGTTGGAGAGAACCGCCCTTTTAATTGGACAAGAGGCAGTAAATACCTTGAAAGCTTCTAAGGTGTTAATCGTAGGATTGGGGGGCGTTGGAAGTTTTGCAGCGGAATTTTTAGGCAGGGCTGGTATAGGTTCGATGACCCTGGTAGATGGTGACTGTGTGGATGTTTCAAATAAAAACAGGCAGCTGATAGCCTTAGATTCTACCCTGGGATTACATAAAACGGAAGTAATGGCTCAACGACTTCTAGACATTAATAAAGATATAAAGCTAACATTAATATCCCATTTTCAGGAGCCTGAGGATATGCAAAAACTGTTAAGCGAACCATTTGATTATATTTTGGACTGCATTGATAGTGTTCAACCTAAGCTTAATTTACTGGCTTGTTGTCAACATTCTGACACACCTATCATAAGTTCTATGGGTGCCGGGGGTAGAATAAATCCTGTTGGCGTGGGTATTTATTCCCTTTTTGAAACGAAGAATTGTCCATTTGCCCATCAAATAAGGAAATCATACAGAAAAATGGGATGGAAAAGGAATATACCCGTCGTAGCATCCAATGCTCCGGTCATACCTTCCTCTCTTCAATTAACGGATGGAAATAGGTATAAAAAGTCATTTTACGGAACAATATCCTATTTGCCTGCACTTTTTGGTCTTCATGCCGCAGCCCATGTCATACAAGCACTCATTGAAGAAAAAGAAGCAAATTAAAGATTCCTGAATTGTTCCTGAAAAAAATTACCTAAAACGGGAATCCTTCTTTGCTCGTCATTTATGGCGCCTAAAAGGGAAATAATCCAACAGGCGAAAATACCTAATCCGCCAATAAGTCTGAGCGTGCCACCAAAGAACATAAAAGTGGGAATCCAATAAAGAGCTATAGATAGGAGATGAATGCCCAGGGTTTGTCTTAAATAAAAATATACATTTTCCTGATCATCTTTTTTGGAGACAAAGGCAATAAACCAGCCAACGATCGTAAAGTGGCTGATGATTCCAGCTATTTTGGGGTCTAAGGAAAAATTTGATTCATTCATGGTTGAAATACTTATTTTTTAGATTATTTTGCAAAATCAATATACGAAATATTTTTAAAATGAAGCGAATTATATATCTGTTCTTCTTTCTATCTTATACGAAAGTGAGTTTTTCACAGACATTTGATATTATTATAAAAAATGGAACGCTGTACATGGCTTCCTCTACTAAACCTTTTATAGAGGCTTCTATAGGTGTAAAAGGTGGTAAAATAGTTAAAATTGCTCCAAGGATTAAAGGTTCAGCAAAGAAGATAATTGATGCAAGAGGGTTGATTGTTTCCCCCGGATTTATAGACCTTCATGCCCATCTGGAACCATTGACGCTCGATCCGGAGGCAAAAAGTCATGTGATGCAAGGAGTTACTACCGCTCTTGGAGGACCCGATGGTGGTGGGCCTCTTCCGTTGTTAGATTATTTTAAAGAGCTGGAATCATTGGGCATAGGTTTAAATGTAGGCTATCTGGTAGGCCATAATTCCGTTAGAAATGAGGTAATGGGCATGGAAAACAGAGCGCCTACATCAGCTGAACTTGAAAAAATGAAGGGGCTTATGGCAGAGAATATGAAGGCGGGTGCTTTTGGTATTTCCACTGGTCTTAAATACTTGCCTGGCTCATTTTCTAAAGTAGAAGAAGTGATTGAGCTGTCCAAAGTGGTGTCAAATCTGGGGGGTATTTACACTTCCCACCTACGAGAAGAGGGGCTTGGTCTGATCGAAGGGGTGCAGGAGGCTATTCTTATTTCTAGGGAAGCCAATATTCCTGTGGTTTTAACCCACCATAAAGCTATTGGTATTCCTATGTGGGGAGCCAGTCAATTAACTTTAGCCTTGGTTGATTCAGCCAGGAAAGTGAACCTCGATATTATGATGGATCAATATCCTTACACGGCAAGTTATACAAATATTGGCGTTTTAATTCCTGCCTGGGCAATGGAGAAAAATAAAAATATTGATTTTTCATCAAGAATGGCAGATCCCATTTTAAGAGATTCGGTAAGAAAGGGCATTATGTTCAATCTGTTAAATGACCGAGGGGGAGGGGATTTGAAAAGGATTCAATTTGGTCAGTTTAGCTGGAAGCCGGAACTGGAGGGTAAAACTTTGTATGACTGGGCGATACAGGAAAAATTGGAACCGACTATGGAAAATGGGGCTGATTTAGTTATTCAGGCCCAATTGCATCAGGGTGCAGGCTGCATTTTTCATGTTATTTCGGAAGAAGATGTTCGTCGTATTATGAAACATCCTATGACTATGATAGCCTCCGACGGACGATTAAGTGTGCCAGGTAAGGGGCATCCTCATCCCAGAGCTTATGGCACATTTCCCAGGGTTTTAGGTCATTATGTTCGGGAAGAAAAGGTACTTACCTTAAGTCAGGCACTATATAAAATGACGGCTTTACCCGCTCAACGCATGGGTTTAAAAGATAGGGGAATTTTAAAAGTTGGAAATTATGCTGATATCACTATTTTTAATCCTCAAACCATTAAGGACCAGAGTACCTTTGAAAATCCTCATCAGTATCCAGTAGGAATCCCCTATGTATTGGTAAATGGAAGAATAGTGGTTGATTATGGTATGTATGAAGATGTTCGCGCTGGCAAAATTTTAAGGAAGCCCTAAGTTTTTTTAAGTTGCTTAAATTTAATTTTATGATTCGTTATCTGTTCCTTTTTTTACCGATGTACTTATCGGCCCAGTCTTTACCTGATTACTTGTCTGTCCCATTTCCCACGGAATTAACGGTTGACAAACAGGGGAATAAAACAGCTTGGGTGTTTAATGAAGCCGGTAGCAGAATTATATATTTTGCGGAAAGCCCAGCTTACAAGTCTATCAGATTAACACATTTTAAGGGGGATGATGGCATAGAGATTAGTAATCTTTCCTTTTCTCCGGATGGAACTAAATTGCTGTTTGTAAGAGGTAATGCGGTTAATAAATCAGGATTGGCAGCAAATCCTGCACAATTACAGGAGCCAACAGACAGACACATTTATATACTAAATCTGAAGGATAAATCTGAAATGAAGGTAGCTAAAGGAAGCGACCCGGCATGGGCGCCCAATAGTACGGATTTTTCTTTCATCCAGAATAATCAGGTTCATCTTGCGACCTTTCAAACATCGGGTTATGTGGTAAATCCTTATTTTAAGGTGATGGGTAGTGTGTCTCAACTGCGTTATTCCCCAAATGGAAAACGGCTTGCTTTCCGATTACAAAAAGGAATGCATGCCTATATAGGTATTTATGATATTGAGAGTAAAAAGATATTTTTCCCCGACCCCTCAGCAGATAAAGATACAGATCCCGTTTGGCATCCAACGGAAAATAAACTGGCTTTCATAAGGATTGCCCCCATCAGATTTAATTTACCCTTTTCACCAAAACGTGAGTCTTATCCATGGCAAATCAGAGTTATCGATTTGTCCAATAACACAACCAAAGAAATCTGGAGGGCTGATGATGGGATGGGTTCCGTTTTTAATGAAGATCTCCCAGTAACAGAAAACAGGCTTTTTTGGACAAAAAACAACTATTTATTATTTCCATGGGAAAAAACAGGATGGGTACATATTTATGCGAGAAATGATGCAACTGGAAATGTGAAAGATTTGACCCCAGATGAAGGTGAGGTTGAAAACTGGGGACTTTCAAGAGATGAAAAATCATTGTTCATATCTTCCAACCACGGCGATGTAGATAGGAGACATATAAGAAAAATTAATATTGAGAATAATACCACTGAAGTTAAAGTGGGTGGAAAAAATATCGCGTGGAAATGTCATGAGCTGAATGATGGATTGGTTTACTTGAAATCGACAGCGCTAAAACCAGCCTGGCCTCATATTCTTTTAAATGGTAAGGAACGGGCATTGGCAGAAGATTTGTTTCCTGTCAATTTCCCTGCTACGCTGGTTGAGCCGGAAACCGTTTCCATTAAAGCAACAGATGGGTTCACCTCATTTGGGCAGTTATTAAAACCTGCTAATTATCAAAAGGGGAAAAAATATCCTGCCCTTATCTTTTTACATGGAGGTAGCCGAAGGCAAATGTTTGCCGGGTTTCACCATGGTTTATATTACTCCCATGCTTATGCCTTAAATCAATATTTTGCAAATAAAGGATATTTCGTGCTCTCTCTCAATTATAGAAGCGGCATTGGATATGGTCTGAATTTTCGGGAAGCTAAAGACTATGGAGCAACGGGCGCCAGTGAAGTGAAAGATTTAATAGGATCGGCTCATTTTTTAAGGGACATAGAAGATATAGATGCGACAAAAATTTCCCTTTGGGGTGGAAGTTATGGTGGTTATCTTACGGCTCACGGACTTGCACAGCGAAGCGAACTTTTTCTTACTGGTGTCGATATTCATGGGGTTCATAACTGGAATGATGAAATTCCCACCTTTGCCCCCTGGTATGACCCAGTCAAATACCCTGAAGCGGCAGACCTTGCCTTCAAGTCATCACCTGAAAATTTTATAGATGGTTGGAAAGCTCCTGTATTATTTATACATGGAGACGATGACCGAAATGTGCCTTTTAATGAGACTGTTTATTTTATTGAAAAACTGCGCCGTCGGAACATTGCCATAGAGCAACTGGTATTTCCTGATGAAGTACACTCTTTTCTGATGCATCAACATTGGATTAAAGCCTATCAGGCTACGTTCGATTTCATAGATAAATACACATGGCCAGAAAAAATGGGATCCAATGCAAAATAGGTTACACGAGATTGATCTTTTAAGAGGGTTTGCCGTTATTGGCATGGTCTTTTCCGGGATACTTCCCTTCAATGGCGCTTTACCCGCCTGGATGTATCACGCTCAGGTACCACCCCCTAAGCATATTTTTAATCCCAATCTTCCCGGGCTCACCTGGGTAGATTTGGTATTTCCTTTCTTTCTTTTCTCTATGGGAGCGGTTATTCCAGCGGTTTTACCTCAAAATATTGAGAAACAAGGACTTAAAAATACCTTTTTTCAGCTTTTCAAGAGATTTCTTCTGTTACTGGCCTTAGCTGTTTTTTCATTTAATTTTGCCCCACTGAGGAATCTTGGCGCGGGTGATGTAGCTGATATAGCGGGAATAGCTGCTTATGCCAGCTTGTTTCTAGTATTTTTCAAACACCCTGATTGGCTACCCCAGCGTGCGCTTTCCCTCAAAATTTCGGGCATTTTCCTTCTTTTGGGGCTCGTTTATATGAAAATGGTTTTCTGGGGCGGTCTGGATATTAAAAATAATGACTCCATTTTGCGGGTACTGGCTAATGTCTATTTTTTTGGTGCCCTCCTTTGGTATGTAAGTAAGGAAAATGAGTTGCTTCGAGTGGGCTTTATTTTTATGGTTTTAGCAGCCTATTTAGGTGATATGGATGGTGGTTATACGCAAAATTTTTGGAGATGGCAAGATCCATGGCATTTGGTAAGTCCTTATTTATTAAAATATTTGATCATTTTCTTACTTGGTACACTGGCCGGAGATTGGCTGTTGAAAAAAGAAACCCTCGTAGAAAGGATTACTTTTCAATGGGATTATTTTATTCTTTCTATCGCTCTAACCTTGTTTGTTATAATGGGCTTGTTTAATAGAAGTATTGAGCTTACCTTATTATCGTGTTTATTGGCCGTTTCCTTTTTTTATTATCGCCAAAAATGGAAAAAAAGGGGTTCTACTGATAAAAATAAAATCTTTTACGCAGGTATTTTTATTCTTTTCTGTGGCCTTTTTATGGAGCCTTTTCAAGGGGGTGTTAAAAAAGATCCATCTACTTTGAGCTACTTTTTCATTAGCAGTGGTATCGCCTTTATTTGGGTGCATGCCTTTATGAAAATGGAAACAAGTAAACTATCTTTTTTCTTATATCCCATACAAAGTATTGGTAAAAATGCTTTAATGGCTTATTTTATGGCTGGATTTCTTTTAATGCCATTGTTTAATATTTCTGGATTGTTAGCTATTTTTGGACA
This sequence comes from Bacteroidota bacterium, assembly GCA_017858735.1. Classification (GTDB taxonomy): domain Bacteria; phylum Bacteroidota; class Bacteroidia; order Chitinophagales; family Saprospiraceae; genus BJGN01. Next base: position 32,345 of record JAFMBH010000029.1, on the reverse strand, counting down.
ATCTACGCTGGTTTTGCTATTCAGAGCCTTTATTGTTACCATAATATTGGGAGCCATAGTTCATTATTTTACTAAAAAAGGTTTGTTTTGGAAAATATAGCTTTTCTGGTTTAGTCGCCTGAAAAATGCGTAAAAACCAGTTGATTCAGGCATATTGTGGATGACATTATTGCTTCATCTCCAAATGCCTTTCATTATTTATTTTATTTCATTAAATTAGCAAGATATTTTTAATCAAAAAAAGAAAGTTATGCAAAAGTTTGTTTATGTCTTGGTTTTACTAACCACTTTAGCTTGTACTAAAAAGGCAGCTGTTTCAAAAACGGAAGCGGTAGCTCCACCTGCAACTATGACAGCTGCACCTGTAGCAGCACCTGAGGTATCTGCCGCAGCTTTGGAAGTTTATGCCGGTTCATTTAAAATGGAATCGAACGAGTACGTTCAAAAAGTGAGCGTAGGCGTAAAAGAAGGCTCATTGGCTCTAATCGCTGATACGGGTGATTCTGCTCCATTAAAAGCCTCTGGAAAGGCTGATGTATTTACAGCAAATATTCAGGGCTACGATGCCGAGGTAAGTTTTACAAGAACAGCTGGAAATGTATCAAATATTAAAATATCTGTTGGTGGTGGTGCTGTAGTTCTTACAGGAACAAAGGAAAATTAATCCTAAAAAATCCTATTAATCCTATTAACCTAAGATATGTCAACTGAAAATAAAAAGAAGGATCTTTCGCTGAAGCGTCGGGATTTTATCAAAACAGGAACATTGGCCGCCGCAGGATTTATGATTGTGCCTCGCTATGTTCTTGGTGGTAAAGGCTATGTAGCTCCAAGTGATAAACTAAACGTTGCTGCCATCGGCTCAGGTGGAAAAGGTGCCAGTGATATCGCCGAATTTGTAAAAGGAGGAAAGGTAAATATGGTGGCGCTTTGCGATGTTGATGATCGCGAGGCCGCTAAAACTTATGCATTACATCCTAAGGCACCTAAATACAAGGATTTTAGAGTTATGTTGGAAAAGGAGGGTAGCAGAATTGATGCCGTTTCCGTTTCAACACCTGACCACATGCATGCCATTCAAGCTTTAATGGCTATGAAAATGGGCAAACATGTTTATGTTCAGAAACCTCTTACGCATGATATTTATGAGGCAAGAATGCTTACCGAAGCAGCCAAAAAGTACAAAGTGGTGACTCAAATGGGAAACCAGGGTGCTTCAGGTGACGGTGTTCGTAAACTTAAGGAATGGTATGAAGCTGGGGTTATTGGAGAGGTAAATGAGGTGCATTGCTGGACCAACAGACCTGTTTGGCCTCAGGGGATTTCCTGGCCAACGACGTCAGCCGCCGTTCCCGCAGAATTAGACTGGGATCTTTGGTTAGGGTCAGCTCCATATAGAGAATATGTGCAAAAATTAGTGCCTTTCAATTGGAGAGGTTGGTGGGACTACGGAACAGGTGCCCTCGGTGATATGGCCTGCCATATTGTAGAATCTGCTTTCTCCGTGCTTAAAATTGGTTATCCATCAGAGGTGGAATGTAGCCAAACCACTATTTATTCCGATAATTTTACCATGGCGCACTATCCGGAAAGTTGTCCCGCGTCTTCTACGATCCATTTTAAATTTCCAAGACCAGGCAAGCCTGATCTTAAATTACATTGGATGGACGGAGGTATTATCCCTCAACGTCCTGAAGAACTGGAGATTTCTGAAATGATGGGTGATGGTGGGAATGGTATCATTTTTACCGGTGATAAAGGTAAAATGATGGCAAATACTTACGGTATTAATCCTCGCTTGATTCCCGTTGCTAAAACAAAGGAGGTGCAAGTGCCTGAAAAATATGCGAGAGTACCAGAAGGCCATTATCAGCAATGGGTCGATGGTTGCATGGCCGGTTATGGTAATAAAGAATTAAGTTCACCTTTCGAAATAGCTGGTTTCCTTACCGAAATGGTTTTAATTGGAAATCTGGCCATTAGAAGCTATGATTACAGAGCTCCTTCTCCTACCCGTCCAGGTCGTTTCGATTATCCGGGCAGATATATAAAATTATTATGGGATGCCGCAGATATGAAGGTTACGAACTTTGAACCCGCAAATCAGTATGTTCAAAGAGAGTATAGAGAACCATATCAAAAACTTACTTTAGATTGATATATTAAAGAGGCTATCTAAAAAAGGTAGCCTCTTTTTGGTGGTTATATAGCTAAAATTTACCCCCTTTCGCCCGGTTTTGAATCAGGATTTTCAAGATTTAGAGGATTACAGAGAACGTCTTTGCAAAGTAGAGACACGATGCCTCGCGTCTTCTCCCCGATAGGTAAATATTATAAATTTACCCTCTTTCGCTCGGTTCTGAATCAGGATTTTCAGGATTTAGAGGATTACAGAGGACGTCTTCGGTTTGGGTATAATGGTCATTCGTAGAAGATTACTTTTTACCCTTCTTTTCGCCGATGTGTAACACATCGGCGAAAGGCCTGGCATTGAAAGCAATATGTAATAATAACCTTCCCACTCATACCAACGACGTTATGGTTAATCCTCGAAATCCTGTAAATCCTGATTCAAACATCCAGCTGCTGTACGTATAATTTCCACCCAAGTATGGGTACACAGTATTCGGGTAGTGGAGCACCCCTTGCGGGTGCCCGATGTATTTTAGTAGAAATTAGTGCTTTGGGGAGGTATTTCCTGTAAATAATTTTTGAATCACGGATTTTAAGGATTACAGGATTTCACGGATAATCTTCCGAATACTAACAGGGGCATCGCCCCGCCATCTTAGTAAGAATCCCCGACACTTTTCGTATCGGGAATTCCTTTTATAATATCAGTCGCATAAAAATAAATAGTTAAAAACTATTTTCTCTTTTCCTTTGCCCATTACCACCTTTTGAAGTAGATCCATACGCATGGTTGCGAGGCCTGTTTTCACGAGGTAGCGGCGCCTTGGCCTTTGCTTTTACCGCTGTACTTAAATCTGTATTTCCGTCAGCTGGCAAAAAAGGGTGTTCAGTGGCGACAGGAATATTAATTTTAGTTAATTTCAGGATGTCCCTCATATAAATCCTTTCATCACTGTCACAGAAAGAAATGGCTTTTCCTACTTGTCCTGCACGTCCCGTTCTTCCTATTCTATGAACGTAGGTTTCAGGGATATTTGGAATTTCATAATTGATGACTAATTCTAATTCATCAATATCAATGCCCCTCGCTGCAATATCGGTGGCAACTAAAACCCTAAGTTTTTTATCCTTAAAATCGTTTAATGCTTTTTGTCTTGCATTTTGTGACTTATTTCCATGTATTGCAGCAGCTTTAATACTTTCGCGTTCTAGTAGTTTAACCACCTTGTCGGCACCATGCTTGGTACGGGTAAACACCAGGATAGATTTTAACTCCTTATCTTTTAACATATGAAGGAGTAAATCGCGCTTATTTACCATATCCACAAAATAAAGTTCTTGTGCTATGGTCTCAGCCGTTGAAGAAACGGGTGTTACTTCTACATATTGAGGCTGGGTTAAAATAGAAGATGCCAGCTGGGTAATAGAATCAGGCATAGTAGCGGAAAAAAAGATTGATTGCCTGTGCTTAGGTATCAATTTTATGATTTTTTTAACATCATTTACAAATCCCATGTCAAGCATCCTGTCTGCTTCGTCTAAAACGAAAATTTCGATTTTATTCAAGGCCACAAGACCTTGATTATTCAAATCTATTAATCGTCCAGGGGTAGCAATAACAATATCAACACCGCGGCGCAGCGCATCAACTTGTGCACCTTGGGATACACCGCCAAAAATAACCGTATGATTAATATTTACATTTTTCCCATAACTGGAGAAACTCTCACCGATTTGAATGGCAAGTTCCCGCGTTGGGGTAAGTATTAAGGTGCGAATAGGTTTAGGTCCGTTTTTCTGTAAAGGATGCTGCGATAACCGTTGTAAAATGGGTATGGCAAAAGCGGCCGTTTTACCTGTGCCCGTTTGGGCGCAACCCTGTAAATCTTTACCTTTTATTAATATAGGAATCGCTTTTTCCTGGATTGGGGTTGGATTAATATATCCTTCTCCTTTTAATGCCTCGAGAATGGCAGGCATTATGCCTAAGTCTTCAAATACCATGATTTGGTTTTACCTTCAAAACCGCAAAGATACACTCATTTAATGATTCACCGTCAAATATTTAAAATTAAAAGCTTAAGACCATTAATTTCAACATTGGCAATAAAGAAATTATGCGAAATGTAAAGGGCTAATGAATCTCTAAACGCTCTAATTACCAGTGTTTTAAGAAAAATTAATTGGATGTGAGTGTCTTTCTTAATTTATTACCTCGAAAAGATTAAGTTAATTCTCTAGGTACTTCGTCATTCGATGGGAATGAATGATTATCTTTGGAGTATTCAACGTTATTTTTCCACTGGTATGCAAGTTAAATTATTACGTGTCTTTAGAAAGATTCATCGAACCACCGGTGCCTTTTTGTTTATCTTTTTCTTCGTTATTTCTATTTCTGGCCTCTTATTAGGTTGGAAAAAGAATAGTGGAGGTATCATTTTGCCCAAATCGGCCAAGGGGTCTTCTACCGTTTTAAATGAATGGATCTCCCTTGATTCTTTAAAGAAAAATGCTTTCCTAGTATTAAAAGACTCCCTGGGGCCGACTTTTTCGAACGAGCTCGACAGAATAGATGTCAGACCCGATAAGGGTATCGTTAAATTTGTATTTACGAATCACTATCAGGAAATTCAATTGGATGGAGCTACCGGCGAATTATTGCAAATTCATACCAGAAGATCCGATTTTATTGAGGACGTGCACGACGGTTCTTTTCTTGATTTTTATTTTAAAACAGTGGGAGAGCCTTTTAAATTATTTTATACTTCTGTCGCTGGCTTAGCCCTGTTTGTCTTTACCGTCACTGGTTTTTGGCTTTGGTATGGTCCTATTGCCATTCGGAATCAAAAGAAAAGAAGTGTCTGATTTTAATATAACTACCTTATTTTTGAATTTCTAATATAACGGTTATGAAAAAGTTTTTTGTTTTCTCTTTTTTTACCTTGAATTTTTCTTTGGTTCTTTTAGGCCAGCAAGTACTTTCATCAGCGGTTTTACCACATCCGGAGGTTCATCCGGAGCGATTGGAAAGAGTCAACAAAGTCATTCAGGATTTCGTGTCAGATAATAAAATAGTTGGTGCGGTGGCTTTGGTTTCAAAAGATGGTAAACTGTTAATTCATAGAGGTTATGGCGTAGACGACAGGAGTACAGGGAAGAAAATGGAAAAGGATGCTATTTTTAGAATTGCCTCACAAACTAAAGCATTAACCTCTGTTGGTATAATGATGCTCATGGAATCTGGCGATTTATTATTATCTGATCCTGTGCACAAATTCATCCCTACCTTTAAAAATCTTAAGGTTCTGAATACTTTTTCTGAAAAGGACTCTACCTATACCTCGGTTCCCGCAAAAAGAGATATCACCATTAAAGATTTATTGACCCATACCTCAGGTTTGGGTTATGCGGGTATTGGTAGTCCTGCCATGAAAGCCATTTATGCCAAGAATAAAATTTCTGCGGGTATTGGAGAAACAGATGCCAATATCCATACTACAATGCTCAGGCTTGGAGAGCTTCCATTGGAATATCAGCCCGGTGAAAGATGGAATTATGGGCTAAATACCGATGTGTTAGGCCATATTATTGAATTAGTATCCGGATTATCATTGGAATCGTTTTTTCAAAAAATGATCTGCGAACCTTTAGGTATGCGAGACACCTGGTTTAACCTTCCGTTGGCCATACAACCGCGATTGACCAGTATTTACACAAGAGATAGCCTCCGCTTCTTCACTAAAATGGAAGATGGTAAAAGTCCGATATCCCCCAATTTCCCAAATTTGAATAAAAGCTACTTCTCAGGGGGAGCGGGTCTGTCATCCACCGCAAAGGATTATGGAATTTTTCTTCAAATGTTACTGAATAAAGGATCCTATAATGGCAAACAAATACTTTCTCCCCGAACCGTGGAAATGATACTTAGTAATCATTCCGGACGGCTAATGGGTGATACGCATTTTGGATTGGGATTTTCAATAGTTACGCCCGCTAATATCGATGATATTAGAAATGTAGGAACTTTTTCATGGGGAGGTGCCTTTGCTACTACTTATTGGGCCGACCCTAAAGAAAATATAGTAGCTGTTCTTTTGACGCAACAATTAGGCGCTGGTCCGGAATGGGGCGAATTACAAAACAAATTTAATGTAGCTATTTATCAGGCTTTAAAATAAACACCTTGGATTTACCCTCATATAAACAGAAGAATTAAGGTAAGTATGATGCCGGCAAGCGAAAAATACATTCCTTTTTTGAAAATGCTGGTAGAAGGTAAAAACATCCAGAAAGAGGATATGACAAAAAACAGCAGAGAAAAACCGAAAAATATATTGAAAAAGTAAAGGGGATCTACCGATTTTGCTTTATGCTAATGCGTCATTTTATCCAAGATAAATGGCAATTCCTTTACTTTATAACGGGCTATACCATTGCTTGCATCGTACTGTCCGTTTTCAAAATAACTGATATCACCCTCCGTCTTTATTAACTTATATCCCTTTATGCCCAATAAAGTGCCAAGTTCCTGAGGATTGGCATTCAGGGAAATTTCCTTGGAAATATCTTTTTCCTTTTTTAAGAAATCTGTATCACGGAAGATGAGTACTACGCCGCTAATGGCATAAACTGACATGATTCCGACTAAAAAGAACCCGAGATATCTATGTAATTCTCTCATACTTAGGGAAGATAATATAGATTTTTTCATGCTGTTTTATATTAATATTCCGGGCATTCAGCCGGTCTTTCTGGTTGCAAATAAAGAATAACAGGACTGCCTTTTGGTAAAAAGACGCCCTCTCCCGGCATAGGTTCTTGTTTATACACATACATGCCAGCAAACGAAACATTACTTTCAGGCCCCATGATAGTTCCAATAGTTAAATCATTGGCAATGATATTGGTAGCAGCCTCTTCGTACGTTTTACAAATCAGATTGGGAACAGGTGCACGGTCTGTGTTTCTCACAGAGATGACAAAATCTAAATAACTGCCTTTCGGAAGTTTTACCAAACTGGCATTTATCCTACTGTTTGAAAGCCTCTTTCCTTCAAAATAAACCTCTAAAATGGTCTTTTCTTCATATTCTGATTCAAATCGTTCCTCCCGTATTCTTGAATAAATGCCTAAACGCAGCAATTGTTTTTGATAAGCCTCATATTCATCGTTATTAGAAAGTTTTGGTAAAGTGACCGATGGAGCATCTCCACCTGTAATGACACAATATATAGTTCTTCCCGACTTGATTTTAGCGCCCTTTTCCGGAACCTGACTTATAATGATTCCCGCTGGTCTGTTTAAAACATACACTTCATCACTAGCTACAAGTTTGAAACCCTGGGCGTCAGCTTTTTCTAAAGCAGAATCAAAACGCATACCTGAATAATCAATTACTTCTTTAGCAGATCCATGCTTGGTGTAAAAGTAAAGGACCCCTTTTACCAGATTGATGACAATAAAAATACTGATAATGAAAGCCAACAGATTTTTTATAAAAAACCAGGAGGTTAAAAATCGAAAAGCTCCGGAGGCGTAATCCTTAAAGTTTTTTGAAAATCGGGTTGGGGCTAAATTATTCATGGCTTCATTTATTCTGTTTTCTCTTTCATCCTCCACTTCTTCTACCACCGCTTCTTCCACTGTTTCTTCCTTTACGACCACAATGTCCGAATTTACGTGTTGAAATGGTAATTTTTTTTCTTCAATTAGAATATTACTTTCTTCAGTTTCCTCTAAAACTATGTCTAAAGGCATTTTATGTTTTGCAAATTCATTTTGATTATAAATAAACTGATACCAGGTAATCTGATTATGTAACAATATTTTATCTATCCATTTCTCCTGGACAGAAAATATAGGGTTAACTTCCCTGATAAAAATTTGAAAACTTTTATCTTCAAATACAGTAGCATTCAAAGTAGCATAGCCTGGACCATTAAAACCTAAAGATTGAAGTCCTTTTTCTATTTGCTCAATGAATTCAGTCCATACAGAGGAAATTTTTTCGAGTAAGGTACTTTCATGCGGATGATAAAGGAATTTTATTTGATCGTCCTTCCCTTTTTTGGCATGAATGGGGGTAAGGTAAAATCGTTCAAATGAATCTTCCGAATTTTTCAGATGAAAAAAACTAATGATTAATTCATCTTCTTCCAATGCCTGCAGTATATAGGCGTTGGAGGGGTTAGATTCTTGTATTTCTTCAAAAAAAAGTTGCCAGATTTTCCGATTCCTTTGTGTTTCAGGAAGGCGGGGGGTATTTTTTACAAAATCCTTGAAGGCATTTATTTCATGTTCCCCGGAGATTTCAATTCTTTTTTTATCATAATGGTATTCGTCAGTAGTTATAAAATATGCATTATCAGAGGGGCTTTTTTCGTTTAACCACATTGAAATTTGCCAGAATGGAACGGTTTTGATACCATTTTTATTCAAGCATTGTATCTGTGCACTTCTCTTATAATTTACCTTTGAAAAGGCTGAGGCTACCCCCCAATAAGGTAGCTGTTCTTTTTCAAACCATTGGAAAAGAGTTCCTGTCGCAGCTATTTTTCCTGAGGTAATGGGTATCATTCGATACTCTTTTTCCTTTAACTCAGCGACACTTATTTTAGGGCAATGATTTCTTATTTTATTAAATAATACAGGTATTTCCAAACTATTTTGAATAGTAAGGTATATCCATCGTGCTGGAACCCTATATAGAATAACCCCCAAACTACTATTTTCAGAAAAAATCAGTATATTTTCTAAAGTACCCGCCATAGCTAGTTTTTCATGCCAGCCAATCGCTTCCGACAAATGATTTTTGTTCACACTTTCCATGGAATCAAGCATGATAGCCTGAGGGAAAACAAGATAATCTGTTTGAATTTTTTCTGTTAAAACCTGGGTCAGTTGGGAAGCAATTTTACCTGAAATGCCTCCCGTTAATGTCTGAAAATGTAATATTTGTTTTATTATTATTTCTAAAAACGAAGTGGGTGTCTGATCTATAGAGCCTAAATGCTCAAACCAGTTTTTCTCATCAATAACTTCAATAAATGATTGAATTTCAATTGGATAGGACTTTCCTGATGTGGTGACAAATCCCGAAACTAATTGGGGGGAATTAAATTGAAAATTTTGACCCAACTGGATCATTTGTAAAGAAATTTCCGTTGTCTGCAGTTCTGTGAGCGTTACAGTTTCATTTTTTTTACCCAAAAACGCATCATTATTAGTCAAAGGGGGTAAACAATGCCAATGACCGTCGTGGAACCAGATAATCGAATGGAAAGGTATCCCATTTGGAATACTGACCAGTTGGATATGAGCTTCTTCCTTTGCTGGCTCTATGCCTATGATAAATTCGTCAGATGAATCATTGGCAAATAAATTATCTAAATGACTGATAAATTCTTCCGGGTGCTCTATTATTACCTTTTTTGTTCCCTGGGTCACCAAAAACAAAGGAAAATCGGGGCCCTCCAATGGATCTGAAAGCCATTCCTTCCATGCCTCTTTTTCATACCCTGTTCTATTCTGCCAATCCGTTTTATTTATCCAGTCCCTGAAAAACGCCCGGTTTATCCTTTCCTGGAAGATATCAATTTTTGTGTTTGGCACAATAAAACTTCCTCCATTTTTGGAAGAGTAAGGCATAGGAATAATCTGTATGAACTCACCTAACTCCTTTTTCAATGCTGAGGAAATGATTTCTGGGGAGCTATTGTCCCAATCCGTTAAACTAAGTTGTTTGGAAGAGGGACTCCTGAAGTTAAATGTTTTAAGCGCATTCCACCAGTTTTCAACGTCCTGAGCAAAGGTTATGGAAGGAAGATTTAAATTATTTGGAATATTTAACTGACCTAAAATTTGAAATAATGAGCTCACCTTTTTATCATCGGCGGAAAGAGTAATGATAGCAATGTTAATGTCCTGCCCTAAAGTGGAAGGGTCTATTTCTTTTATTATATGGTCCGTTAATTCTCCAGAGACAAAACAAGATTCCTTTATATGAAAAAGTTTTCCTTCTTTGTCTATCCAAATGAGTACTTTTTCAATGGAATAACCTGGTAAATGCAAGTTTATAAACTGAGCACCCAAGAACGACTTTTCTCTATGCCTGGAGCTACCTCCAAATAAAATGCCTGTTTTTATCTTCATTAATTAATGGATTATAAACAATGTAGAGATACGTTGCTGGTTGCCCTGTAATGTTAATACATACGTTCCTTTTTCCCAAAGGGTACCATCAAGCTGTATTTTTTCCTGAATGGAAGGAAATAATTGTTTGAAAATAAGTTTACCAGAAAGATCATGGATTTCGAGTAGTGCGTCATTTTTAACCTTAAGATCCCATTCCACCTGAATAATCCCGGCACTTGGATTTGGAAAAATGGTGTAGGTAAGCGCAGGGGGCAAAGTTGTCGTATTGACCGAATTATCAATTTTAACATATAAAAAATTTAGTGGAATAAAACCACCCGCCCCATTTGAAAGTATGTATCCAAAAACATCCTGAATACTATTTGTATTCGTATGTACATAATTGATTAAGCTGCCTTTTATTTCAGCTTGCGTAAAAAATTGGCCTATTTTTAAGGTGTCTGTTTTTCTTAGGATCGCCCCGTTTTTTGGTAATGAGGTAATGATAAATTTCAAAGCGGTATCGGCAATTCCAGGACTATTGACTGTCAGATTTAGTGGAGTGATGAAGTTTTTACCCCCTGATTTAACCAACAAGGTATCTGATTTTGCTAAAGTTGGCATTTGGGGCGAGGAAGTGGAACAAAATTCAATGTTCCAGCTTTCAATGGATCCTGCGGTAATACTTTCCCGTTTAACCACCCGAAAGCGAAGAATCCAGGTGCCTCTTAAAGGTTCCCCTTTAAAAGCAGAAAGAGGTTGATTGGGTTTGAAAACAATAGCATCATCGGGAGGACAAATTAGATCTTTAGGTGATTCATCATCAAAACCCAGGATGAATTTATTGGTCAATGCACATCTTTGGTCGAAAAGGATTACCTCAGTACCTTTTGGGCTAACGAGGGAGACTCTTAAATTTCTCACATATTCGAATGTTGCTTTTATAAGAGGGATATTAATATCTTTTATGTTTCCATCTTCATTTATAACGATGGAACTCTCAACGGTAGGCGTTCCCTGTCCTGGAATAGTAAGAAGATTAGTATTTCTGCTCGCTTCACATTTAGTAACTGCAGTATGAAAAGTTGAAACCGGGGACCAATCACCGGCAATACACGCGTTATTTGCGCGTACTCTCCAATAAAATAGTTGATTGTCAGACAGAAATGCGGTGGGAGTGAATGTTCCTGTTTTTAAGCCTTGGGAACTACTTACCAAATCGTCTTGACCGAAGCGGGGTGAGGTTGATAATTGAAAATCATACGTTTCGGCATTCGGTAAAGTGGCCCACTCAAAAGGGGTGGAAAGTATAATTCCTGACTGCCCGTTAAATGGTTTAGTAGTTTTCAAGCCATTAAAATCGGTCGATAAAGTTTGAATAAAGGCCTCCTGCAGATACACTGTTCCGGCAGATGTTTTCGCTGTAAGCACCAATGGTAAGGTATCTCTGCGAATGCCTTTAAAAAAGAGAGTCAATTGAACAGAATCGCCAGGTTTTACAGGGTTTTTGCTGAATGAAAAGGTAGCATCAGCAGGAAGACCACTTTGAACACCGAGGGTTAGGGTGGAATCAAATCCCAGGGCACTATTGGTGGTGATGTTAAAAACGGCATTATTTGGTAAACAATGCAAGGGAATACCTGCCGGTTCTAATTTCCAGGAAAAAAGAGGAGCGGTCGGATTTTCAATGACAAATTCTTTTTCCGAAACCTGGAAAAATATATTATCAGCTGCTTCGATTAAAAGTCTGGCATTTCCGGAGCTTACCTGAGGCAGAGTAACGAGGGCATTCCCGTCATTTGGTGTATTCAAAGCCAATGTAAATGGGAAGGTTAATCCCTTATCTACCGATAATTTTATATGTACGAACTGACAATTAACAGGTAATTTATTGGTTCCGGCAACTTGCCACGAAACGTTGAGGGTTCCCCCTGCCACTGCTTTTGAGTCAGGCGAATTTACTATAAATGGACCAGCCTGATCGGTCACTTTAAATTGTACATCTTTCCAGATGACAGCACCACCTTGAGGGTTATTATCCCTTACGGTACAACGAAAAGATAAGTTTCTGGCATAATTTGGTAAAATTTCCACTCTGGATGCGCTTCCTGCAAGTAAACCTGGCATTTGAGGGAAAACACGAAAGGACTCTTCCCTGGCGGGGAATGAGCGGAAAAGGGGTGAATTATTTTTGGGCTCTCCCAGGGGGGTCGTAGGCCCGGAATCCATCTGTTCCCAATTATAAGTCAATTTATCATTATCGGCATCCTTTGCCATCGCCTCCAGTTTGAAGGGTGTGGAAATAGGAATCGAAAACCCATTCTTATAAGCTAAAGTTAACTCGGGTACATCATTCGGGGTTGGTATATTTATACCGCAACCAGCACCGGAACCCGTTTGGACAAAGGGAATGAAGTCGTCCAAACTTCCTCCATGAAAATAGTCATCTACGCTGAATTGATAATTATCAGCACCACAAGCACTTGCATAAGACATGATGGTAGAACCTCCTCCTGGTTCAAAACCGTCTGCCGGAGCCACATTATCCTGATTTCCAGCGCAACTGTTAAATGAGTGAGCGCAGGAAAATTGATGCCCCAATTCATGGGCAAATACGTTAAGTGTGATGCTCAGTAAATTGGATGAATAATGACAGGTAACGCCACGGGCCTTGCCACTGCTACATACATTCCCCAATGTGGCAATACCCACCACGCCACCACTGCATCCCGAAGTGAATATATGGCCAATATCGTAACTATTTGCCCCAACCATGCTGTTTATAACCGCGCCATTCTGATTTAACAGCTGGGGAAGATTGCTGGGTTCTGGAAACGGATCCTTTTCGGCATCAAAAAATATTAAGGAATCATTTTTTGCAATCAACTCCAGTTGTACCGCTGCTTCCCGCAATAAAATTTGATTCATACGGTTCACCGACGTGACAAAACTGGTCAATACCGATTCGATGGTACCCCCTTTGGATTTGGCGTATTCAGCCGTACATGAAAGAGCAAATCGATATTTTTTTAATGTTACTTTGGCATTTCTTAAACTACTACCAAATGAAAGGGCATTTTCCTGCGCTCTTATGACGTCCTCAATGCTCTTTTCTTTTGTCTCACATTGTACCGAGGAGGCTTCGGGTATTATCCTGTTTTGAGCATCATAACTTATTATAAATGAATCGTTATTGGGGTCAGGTTCGACATACCATTCTTCTCCGTCTTTTTTAACAACGGCGAATATTTGTTGGGAATTCAATTCCAAACGTATGGATCCCTGTTTATTTGAGGATGCGTGTCCCGAGAACGCTCTAATATTAGGATATTTATCAGCAAGCTCCTTTGCCATTACCTTTTCTTCTTTTAGGTCAAAGGAAATTAATTCCCCATTGGGATGGGGTAGCAAAATAGTTGTTTTTTCTTTTGGGGATAAGGCTTTTTTAAATAGATCTATGTCCACGCTCCAACGTCTTCCCTTATCTGTTTTTAATGTTTTAACATTGACCTGCAAGGTAACCCATTGACTTTTCCAATAGGATTGAGCCGAGGTAAAACTGAAAAAAAATAAAAACAAAACGAAAAGGGGAGCGCGTGAATAGAACATAGATATTTTTTTCATTAGGGTATAATAATACAAAAATAAGAACCTTATTCATAAGATTTTAAAAAGTAGCGCCAAGCTGAAGATTACCTATATGAAAAATAGGTCCGGTGGCTGATTTTCGTCCTTGATATTTGAATAAAAGACGAATATTTCTTCCTATTATTTTTTCAAATTGAAGGGTCCACTGCCAATTATTTCCTGTTTGCAAACCCTGTAAGAGCGCAAAAGACGCTGGACTGTTTTTCAAGCCACTGTACTGAATAAAAATATTTGACATTTGTCCCTGGACAGATTGACCTGCCTTTGCATTCCAGGTCGTAGAAAAACTTACTTCCCTTTTATTCAGGGTTCCGGTGTTTTCGCTCCATTCCCGCGGCGTACTCTGGTCGTTTGTGAATGTTAACAGGGAACGAAAGGAGTTGGACGGTAAAAACTGAAGCGATAAACTACCTTTTTGAGTGTTCATATCAAAATTCTTTTCTGGGAATCTTTCTGCTTTCTGTGCATTGCCGCCTTTACCCAGCTCCGTTCGGAGCAACCATTTGTTCGATATATTCCAACGTAATTTTAAAAAGGTCTCTTGTTGTACCCGCATTTCTGAGCCGATAGTCTGTAGCCATTTTTGAAGCTGTTGATTATTACCAAGCTGTATATCCCATAATTTATGACCCTTGTTTACAATCAAAACATTCCTTTGCTGGTAAATTAGAGATACAACATTTGGGTCATCTATGCTGACGGAAAAAGGATTAAAGGATATTAATCCCTGGTCAGCCGTGGTTTTTTTATCCATTCGCCAGGTTGAGTTCCATTGCCAACGGGCATATTTTTTAAATAATTTGCCTTTATATCTGCCGGGGTCAACGGTAACGGACTGGGTGAAATGCAGAAACCTGGTCGGTAAATACTGATTACTTAGGGTATTCACTCTGATGAAATCTGCCTGGTCTTGAAAGGGGGCAATCATCATTTCTTGTTGTTGTAAAATGCCATCCTGGTTAAACAACGAGTCCAGCCAAATATGCGTGCCCTCTCCCGGAGCAACTTTTATATAAGTATATTCCAGTCTTGGTTCCTGACCACTTCCTCTCTCATACACCGTATTCCCCCGAATTAAACCTTTTAAAAACGAGCCATCTCCCTGCACTTGTCCAAGTAAAACGCCTTTTGACGAAATATCATTTGTTAATCTGTCCATAAAGGACAAATGTCTGTATTGCCATATTTGTTTCATTTTAAAATGATTACTAAAAGTATGCGTTCCTTCCAACTTGACAAATCGCGCTTTGTAACTCATCTGAAGATTTTCTTTAACAGGTAAAAAATCTGTTCTGTCCTGGAGTCGTAGTGCGAAGGTATTTACCTTTTTTTCAGGCGATTTTACGGAAAATTGTACCTGATGAAAAGCAAAGCTACTGGAGTGAATCAGGGAAGTTGCCGGGTTCTGTTGTACTTTTCTCTCACCTTCCATTTGACCACTAAATTGCCAATTATTTTTGCCTGGCAAGGTATGTATAAATTGAATATTGGGTCTGGAGAAAGAGGTTTTTTCACCAGAATAATTTGCTGTTACCTGATTAAAAGCGCCAGTAAAAGAGGAATTTTTATTGGCCCAGGTGGCGGCCGCATTTTGTCGTAAACCATTAAAAAGTCCCTGTCTGAGATAATGTTCTATCTGGTAGTCTAATTTGATGCCTTGCTGACTGTTATAATTTATCTTTAATCGGAGGGTATTTTCATTATTTTCAGGGAGCTCAGCTTTTCCTAACTGGTTTGTGAGGCCCCAGTCTCTTAAAAAATCAGGTTGGCGAATGGGTTCTAAGGCGGAGTATTTTTTACTCACAAACTCATGACTTAGGGTTATATCTATTAGATTTTCAGAAGCGCCTAGAGGAGATTGCCATTTCCATTCATTCCAGCTCGCCAGGCCTGTGTTCATTGTATTTTTATAAGATGAAAAGCGATTATTATCTTGAAGGGAAAGCCCCATTTCAGTTCGCCAACTCATTTTTTGGAATATTTTACTTTCCTGTCCTATGGTTAAGATGCTATTTGCCAAAGGAAATAAAATAGGGATGAAGGGCTCATATTGACCCTGAGGCTCACAGGTAATTGGATCAGGAGGTACATATTCGTAGATTCTATCGTTACCAATGAGCTGAGTAGACAGTCTGTAATTTCCCTTTCCTGAAGAGGGGACGCCAAATTTTACAGTATATTTATCTGATAAAGATTGATTAACATATATAAAAAAAGTGTCTATTTTACCGCAGGGCAAAAGCGTGTCTCGCCGGGTATAATAGGTTCGGGTAGGATCGTTATCAGCGGACGATTCCCAACCAGGAAGATAAAGCTTTTCTAACGCCGAGGTGGAATTTGCTAAAGCATTTACATCATCCTCCTTTAAATCTCTGTACCTATGGCTAGTTTTACTATCTTGTTGCGTGAGTCCGTTTATAAAAAAGGTGCCATTTTTATGCTGATATTGGCTGTTGAAAGCCAGGATAGATCTGTTTTGCTCGGTATTTGCATATTCAAACTCTACTACCACCCTGGTTTCTCTTAACATCAGTTGGTTGGGGGTAAAAATGATTTCACCCCGGTTATAGTCAATGATATAATCTCCGGAAGTACCCCTGATTGCTTTTTTTCCATTGATAAAGACTTTTTCAGTACCTGCCAGGATAACGGTGATGGCTCCTGTGGCTGGCGTTGAAATTCTGTATGGACCTTGGTTTCCCTCCGACACATCTAAGGTAATCCGTTGAAATTGTCCTCTTGAAAAGGAGGCACTACCTGTCGTCTCCCATTTATTTTCCTTGTCAAAAAAATGTAATTTCAGACCTTGCACTTTCTTATAAAAATTATTGAAATGGCTTTGATCTCTTTGAATTTCGAAATCCCCTGCGGTAAAATGAAATTGATCTTTTTCGAGGGCAATAAATACTTTATCAAATTCTTGTAATTGCAGGGTATTTCCAAAGGCTTGAATAGGCAAATTTTCATCTGTTATAGCAGCTCTGATGGTGAAACCAGGCGCAATTTCACCCGTAAGTTGAAGATTTAATTGGGAATTAAGCACAAGATCTTGCCTGTTACCAATAGATATTCCTCTCATAAAGCCACCGCTGTAGTCAATCCGTCGAAATTCGTCGGCCATAGAAAAAGACTCGAACTCAGCTTTTCCCATCAAAAAAAAGGTTTCAAGGGTATCGGGAATAAGCAGGAAATCAGAGGATTTGGTGTTGATCCATTCCTTAGGAAAAGTTCTGTATCGGATAAGCAGGGGAGTACCCTTTTTAAATAATTGACTGTTTCGCCATTTTAAAATGCCGGAAACCATAAAATACAAGCTGTCAGGTACTGGTATAAGTGGGTTGATTTGAAAAATACTAACTGAGGATGAAAAAATTGGTAAACTGTCCAATAATATGTCGTCCCCCTGGAAAATGATTTTTTTTTCATGCATGTTTCCCCAATCTGATATGTTTTGTGACATAACATTGAATGAAAGGAATAAACATATTAAAAAATACCATTTAGGCATACCTATTTTTATTTTCAAACTTTTTGTCGTGGAGCTTGCTGGTTGAAAACTTTATATTTCAATAGGTCTCCCCGTTATTTTAACTTGTTTTTCAAACATTTTGTCGAAAAAAAAAGTATTTTTGTTCGCTTATTATTTTCAATATCGGTTAATCTATATAACCATGTACCCAAAATTACTACTATTAATTTTAGTGAATGGTTTGTTATTTGAGCTGGGGTTTTCACAGGCGTCCTTAGATAACAAATGTAGAACTATTGACGGTACTTTTAATAACCTCTCGAATCCTTCCTGGGGCGCAACAGGTACAAATCTGGTCAGACTCGGAAAGGCTGCCTATCAGGATGGTATTTTTCAACCTTTCACAGGGAGAATCAGTGGCAGGGTTATTAGTAATGAAATTTTTGCTCAAGATGAAGTTGATATAAAAGATCCATCAAATTTAAGTGATTTTTGTTGGGTTTTTGGACAGTTTATAGATCATGAATTTGGATTAACACCAAATAATTCAGAAAGATTTGATATCTCCGTGCCACCAGGAGATATTTGGTTTGATCCAAATGATGAGGGTGATGCGGTTATTCAAATGAAACGCAACCTTTTTGATAAAAATTCTGGCAATTCCGTATCTAATCCCAGGCAACATGTCAATATGGTTACTTCCTTTATTGACGGTTCGGCTGTTTATGGCTCAGATATAAGTAGGGCAAATTGGTTAAGGTCATTTAAAAATGGAAAACTTAAGGTGTCCGAAGGTAATTTAATGCCTTACAATACATTAAGCGGAGAATTAGATTCTCCTGTTGATCTTCTGGCACCACAGATGGGAAATGATACCAGGGAAGAGTCTAAATTGTTCGTTGCAGGCGATGTCCGTGCCAATGAAAATCCTCTGCTAACCTCCGTTCATACCCTTTTTGTTCGGGAACATAACAGACAGTGTGATTTAATCAAATTAAAAAATCCAACCTGGTCCGATGAAGAAATTTATCAATATGCCAGGAAAATAGTAGGGGGCTTTATTCAGCAAATTCTTTTTAATGAATGGTTGTCGTCGGTAGGTATTCATTTGCCTGCGTATTCAGGTTACAAAAATAATATTAACCCAACAGTAAGTAACGAGTTTACAGGAGCCGGTTTTCGATTGGGTCACACTCTGTTGAGTAGTAAAATAAGAAGATTGAATACAGATGGCACTCCTTTTCAAGGTGTGCCTGACCTCAAATTGAGGGATGTATTCTTTAGAGTATCAGCGATTAAAGAAAGTGGCGGAATTGAGCCTTTTCTTCAAGGCATGGGTTCACAGGTTCAACAGCGTTTTGATTCAAAAATAGTGGACGATATTCGTAATTTTTTGTTCGGTAAACCAGGACAGGGAGGTTTCGATCTGGCTGCTATTAATATTCAAAGAGGACGGGAAAGGGGTCTGCCTTCCATAAATGAGTTGAGAAAAGCGCTACAATTGCCGGCATATAAATCTATTGCCGATATTAATCCCGATAATGTAACCCTGACCAGAAAACTGGAATCTCTTTTCAGAGATATTGAAGCTATCGATTTATGGGTGGCCCTGCTCTCGGAAAGAAAGTCAGAGGGTACTATTTTTGGAGAAACGATGAAGCATTTTTTAATCGTTA
Organism: Bacteroidota bacterium; assembly: GCA_017858735.1. Lineage (GTDB taxonomy): Bacteria > Bacteroidota > Bacteroidia > Chitinophagales > Saprospiraceae > BJGN01. The sequence goes on along the minus strand of JAFMBH010000029.1, from coordinate 13,286 downwards.
CCTTTACAAATCTAAGAGATGGCGATAGATTCTATTACGAGGTGGATCCCGTCTTAAGTGTCGATGATAAAAATTTAATTCGTGAAGTGAAGTTTAGCCATTTGGTATTAGCTAATACAGCCATTAAAAAAATGCAGTCGCTGATTTTTAATCAGGTGAACTATTCTGAGGTTTGTGAAAAAATGGAGATGGAAGCTTCTTTTAGTTTCAAAAATGTGAACGAAGTGCCTATTTCTAATATGGGCGTGTATTTTTCAAATCAGGTGATTCATTCGACTAATGCGTTAGGGGAATTCTCAGTAAAAAATTTATCGGCTTGTAAAACTTACGAATTTGTTCTCGCCACCGATGTAGCCAATCCATTAGCTGGCATTTCCACTAAGGATATTCTTTTGATCCAAAATCATATCCTCGGTAATAATAGAATTGAATCTATTCCTTCATTGGTTGCCGCAGATGTTGATAATTCTGGTGGAGTTTCTTCCTTGGATATTATTATGTTGCGAAAATTAATCCTTGGTTATTCCTCAAATTTCGTAGAAGAAAATAGCTGGCAATACGTCTCTTCACTGGCCTCTGACATGGGGGCTTTTCCAAATAAGGTAAAGTTTTTAGAGAGTAATCCTTATGGTACTCGTCAAGATTTTTACCTGGTTAAAAAGGGGGATGTCGATGGTGATTGGTACAATGAAGTTCCTGCAGCGTCTGTTGCGGCTTCTATTGTTATCGGTGAAAATGATTTTATTGCTGGTCAACAGGTAAATTATCCCATTCAATTTTCAGAAGGAGGACGTTGGGGTGGTTTTCAATTTTCGTTAGCAATAAATGCTGATTTGGTTGAACTGGAAGATATTCAACGTTCAAATTTACCTGATTTTTTTGAGGCAAATCTTAATTGGGATAAAGAAAGAAATGTAGTTCACGTTTCCTGGAATTATTCTGGAACCAATATTCCCTTTTTTGAAAAAAATCAGTTGTTATTTAACCTGAAATTAAAAGCAAAAAAACAGGGCTATTTTAGTGAAGCGGTATCCTTTGCAACAGATGGTCTTTCCCCGGAAATTTATCAGCCTGATGCGACGTCAGGAAAGATAAATATGACTATTTTGCCAAATCAAATTAATGATTTTACTACCTATTCACCTTATCCTAATCCATTTGTAGAGGAAACTAATATTCCCTACACGCTTGATGCATCTACCTTTGGAGTATTAAATGTATTTGATTTAACGGGAAAAGTAGTTTTGCAAGAAAGAAGATTAATGGCATCGGGAAGGGGAAACTGGCTTATTTCCGGAGACAGACTTTCTCATAGTGGCCTTTATTTTTATAATATTGTTACCGATTCGGGACATAAAAGTGCGGGCAAAATTTGGATGCTGCAAAAATAACATGTAATTTGAAGCGAAAATTCGCTAAGTATGAACTCCGAGCATTTCCCAAATCTTTTTAAACCTTTAGATTTAGGTTTCACCCAGCTTAAGAATAGAATCCTTATGGGTTCGATGCACACTGGGCTGGAAGAGGCAAAAAATGGTTTTGAGCGCTTAGCTGCTTATTTTGCAGAAAGAGCTGCAGGACAGGTAGGATTAATGGTGACTGGAGGAATTGCTCCTAACAGAGCTGGTTGGGTTGCTCCATTTTCTGCCAGACTAACAAACAAAAGAGCCGTTGTAAAACATCAAATGATTACCGACGCTGTTCATGCAGAAGGTGGCAAAATATGTATGCAAATCCTTCATTCAGGCAGGTATGGTTATCATCCGATTTGTGTGGCGCCATCGGCTATAAAATCTCCTATTAGTCCTTTTAAACCTTGGGCCCTTAGCGAATCTTCTATAAAAAAAACAATCATTGATTTTGCACATACCGCGCGTTTAGCCCAGGATGCCGGCTATGATGGTGTAGAAATAATGGGTTCAGAAGGTTATTTGATTAATCAGTTTTTAGTCACTCACACCAATCATAGAAAAGATCAATGGGGCGGATCTTATCAAAATAGAATGGCCTTCCCATTGGAAATAGTAAGGCAGATCAGCGCCGCGGTAGGCAAAGAATTCATTCTTATTTTCAGATTATCTCTCACCGACCTTATTCCCAACGGTTCTAACTGGGAGGAGGTCGTTTTACTGGCGAAGAATCTTGAAAGGGAAGGGATAAATATTATTAATTCTGGTATAGGCTGGCATGAAGCCAGGGTTCCTACCATCGCTACCCAAGTGCCAAGGGGAACTTTCACCTGGCTTACTGCAGAACTTAGAAAAGAACTTAATATTCCCATTATAGCTACCAATAGAATCAATATGCCTGAAGAGGCGGAATATATCATTGCAAAGGGACAGGCAGATATGATTTCTATGGCTCGTCCTTTTTTAGCGGACCCTGCCTGGCCTGTAAAAGCAAAACAAGGCAGAGTGGATGAAATCAATACCTGTATCGCTTGTAATCAGGCTTGTTTAGATCACGTTTTTGAAGGAAAACCAGCAGGATGTTTGGTTAATCCAAGAGCCTGTGCTGAAACGGAGCTAATATTTAATAAAGCACCAAAAAGTAAAAAAATAGCTGTGATAGGTGCGGGACCAGCGGGTATCACTTTTGCCATACATGCCGCCGAACGGGGACATGATATTCATTTGTTCGAAAAGGAAGCCGAAATAGGTGGACAATTTAAGTTGGCAGCCAATATTCCCGGAAAAGAGGAGTTTAAGGAAACCCTTAGATATTTTTCCGTTCAACTAAAGCTGAACCATGTCAAAGTGTTTCTGAATACTGCTTTTGATTTTCAATCTGTTGGTGATCAAGGGTTTGATGAAATTGTCCTTGCTGCAGGGGTCAAACCTAAATCTATTGCTACTCTTCCAGGTATTAATCATCCTTCCGTTGTCTCTTATGCCGACTTAATTCTTGGAAAAGTGCCGAAAGGAAACAATGTGGCAATTATTGGCGCAGGGGGTGTGGGTTTTGATGTAGCCACTTTCCTCGCACATGATAATGTCTACGAAATTGATAGTTTTTTGTCTTCCTGGCAAGTGGATAAGTCTTTTACCGTGGCAGGAGGCTTGCTTTTGGAGAAGGTTAATCTGAAAATTCAACGCAATATTTATTTGTTGCAAAGAAGTACAGGGAAACAAGGTAAATCATTGGGTAAAACAACGGGCTGGATTCATAAAAAAGAATTGCAAAAAAGAGGGGTGCAGAGTATTTCCGGGGTAGTTTATGAAAAAATTGACGATGAAGGACTCCATCTTAAAAGGGAGAATGGTATCCAGGAATGCCTGAAGGTAGATCAAATTGTTATTTGTGCCGGTCAACTTCCTGTTTTCGATCCTTCTCTTTCTATACCTGACTTTTCTGGTAAAATTCACTGGATTGGTGGTGTGAAAGAGGCAAAAGAGTTAGATGCAAAGAAAGCAATCAAAGATGCTGCCTTTTTAGCTGCTTCTATTTGATGATCCTCTCCGCTGTTCAAATCCTTTTATTTATTTGATATTCAAAGTATGATAAAAATAAATTTGTAAAAAATACATTTTAATGTAGTTGTATATTATTTCTATTTATATATTTGCATGAAGTATTTTTTTCGACGAACTTATAATTTTAAATTTTTTTGTGCGTTTTTCAAGGAATACTTTAACGGCGTTTTGCCGATATATTATAGTCTCTCTCAAAAAAAACCTACATTTTAGGTGTCCTGGTTAGTTAAATAACCAGATTCATTGTCTTGGTATGTGCATATATCGGTGATACGTGTTTAAACACGCTGATATTTTATTTCTAAAAATACTATGTATAATAAAAAAATGGTATGCTTTTTGGATTGACAATCAGACCTGATAATATATATGATACGAAATGAAGACAAATTTTAACGCCATTTTACATATCCAGTATTCAATCAAAAAGGTCTCTTTAAGGGTTCCTTCTGTATTGTTAATTCTTGGATTACTATTCACTAATCTACCTTCCTTAAGGGGACAAAATAATCCTTGTGGTTGTACCGATTTAAACGTCACGCTAAATGATAATTGTCAGCGTACCTTATTTCTTAAAAATATATTTCTGAACGCTGGGAATACAGCCGGGACTTGTGATACTACAGGAATGGTTCTTAAAATTGCCGATTTAAATTCTATTAACAATAATATTATTGATGGCATTAGTCCTCAGGGTGATGGTTGGACTTATGCTGTTTTTAAAGGAACGCTCGTTGTCTGTCAAGGTACCATAACGGCTACAGATGAAGCACCTCCGGTATTAAATGCTGCTGCTTTTGCTTTAATTGATACTATCGACCTATGGTGTAATGATGTTAGTTTTGTGAATAATGTCGATGGTAGCTGGCGGGTGCCCGGCTATCGGTATTATATGGGTATGCCAACATTTACAGATCTTTGCGGCGGACAAATTCAAATTAAAGTAACTGATTTTTTGTCTCAAACGAATTGTTCGACAGATAGTATTTTTGCTACCATAAGAAGGTCTTTTCAGGCTATTGACTCCCGTTCAAATGATACGACAATCAATCAAATTATAAGGTTTAAAAGACCTTCTTCTGCTTTATTTTTACCACCACCATCCAGAGATACCCTTATTTATAATGTTTGCTCATCTTCTCAGGTTCAGGGAGGTATCGATAGCGTTATCAGAGCAAATTATAGAGCGGTACACCCAAGAACAGGTCGCGATGTCAGTTTATTTGATTTAACTTGCGCATATACGACTTCTGTTGTAAAAAATACCATCCCTGTCTGTCAATCAGGCGAGAAAGTTTTGGTCCAGGTAGAAATTTGGGATTGGTGTACAGGGAATCGTTTTAAAGATACCATGATGATAAGAGCCTTCGATATCGAAAAGCCCGTAATTACGACGCTCAAAGATACCGTAGATATATCAACTGCTGCCACTTCCTGTGAAGCGGAATTAAACGTGGATACTGCGAATTTGGCGTTCTTATGGGGAATGAAAATTACAGATAATTGTGCTACGAGATTAACTTTTGGTTATAGAATTCAATCGTTAGATAGAATTACCAATGGGTTTCCTCAACCCAGCACTACCTGGTTCGATGGTGTTTATCCAGCCGTTACCAGAAATGGTAAAATATTTTATACGGGTATCACTTTTGGAAGGCATCGACTGATTTTGGATGTATATGACAATTGTCAGAATATTACCCGTGATACCTTTTATTTTAACGTAGTGGATAGGGTGCCTCCTACTATGATATGTGACGATCAATTAAATGTTACCTTAACCCCACCATCGGGGAGTAGTTTTTACGATGGCGATAATGCAGGATTATCGTATGCAAGAATTTCAGTAAGTGATATAAATGAGGGTTCCAGGGATAATTGTACTGTAGCTCAATTAAAAATGAGGAGGACGGTTAAGGCCGATTGCCTCGATAATTTTCTTACCAATACGAAGTATGATTTAGATTTAGACGGGGATGTAAGGGAACATTTCACCTTGATTACTACGGGTGATATGGCGGGTAATTACTACACACCCTTAGTAGATTTCGCCGAGTTTTTTTGTTGTGATGTTTTTAATCCCGTTATGGTTGAATTACACGGGACTGATATACAGGGTAATACTTCTTTTTGTTGGTTAATGTTAAATATAGAAGACAAGACTACTCCGGTCTGCCAGGCGCCTGCGGAAGCTTTCTTTTATTGTAATAAACCTGAAGACCGTTTTATACTCTACGATGTTCAAACGGCCAACTCACGTTTTGGAACACCTATTATCGGTGGGCTGGAATGTTCTGGTACAGTGGAGTATTCATTAGATTCAAGTTTGACTTGCGGCGCAGGTTTTTATACAAGAAAATGGGTGGCAGTTAAGACAGTAAAGGGGGAGGTTGTTAGAACTAATCTTTGTACCCAAAGAGTAAGAGTATTGCCTGTTCACGAATATGATATTTTATTACCAGCCGACATCAATTTAAATTGTCAGGTTCCTATGACTATTCCTGTTATGGAAACGTATGAGGTGGCCTGTGATATTTTAGCAGTCAACCTGTCCATCACAAAATTTGCAGCGGATAGTTCTGAAACCAATGTTTGTTCCAAAGAGTATAGAACTTATACCGTTATTAATTGGTGCGAATTTGGTGAATGGGCCAGTTCATGCCCGAATACCATCGATCCGGGTAAATTTACACAGGTGCTTCCACGAAAATGGGATCAAAATGGGAATGGGAATTTTTCTGACCAATATGATGTCGCGGAGGGTTCTGGATATTTTTTACTCGTAAGAGACAGGGAATTAAATAATACCACCTTCACAAGAGGAACAACTCCCGGCACAAACGGGGTAGAAGAGTTCTTTATTTCAAAGGACAGAGTTCCAACCAATTATTCCGCTTTTAATTATAGGGAAAGAATTTTCCCTGCCACTCAGGATAACTCACCTAAACCACTGGGAACGCCTTTTGTATTTAAAAATGATAACAAATCGTGCTTTCTTCCTAATCCAATATGGCCTACGTTTACGAGAGATTCTACGCCAGCATTTTCTTACCAATATACTCAGATAATTAAAATATTTGATGCCACGCCACCTATTATAAATGTGCCTGTGCCAGATACTTTTCCTACTTTTCCCAATACCTGTTTGGCTAATATTGATGTGCGTTTCAAAGCCGCCGATCTATGTCCAAGTAACCTAACTATAACGGCTGTAAGTGTGGCCTTAAATCAAGGTACTGCAGTAGCCGCACCTATCACCTTTCAATCTGATTGGACCTTAGCGGCAAACACCAGTATGACTACAGATTCTTTAGCAACGGGAAGTGTGAAATTGAAAAATTTACCTGAAGGGAAGCATGATCTTTTGATGTCTGTAAGAGATGGTTGTGGTAATGTTGCCGTTAGTAGGATTCCTTTCGTGGTTGCTGATAAAATAGCCACAACCCCGCTTTGTTTAAATGGTGTGGTTACTGGTTTAATGCCAGGGTTGGATGGAGAGGGGATGATGGTCGTCTGGGCTTCAGATTTTATTAGCGCTGCTGTTTTTGATTGTAATGGTCAGGGTGCAGTTAATGCGCAGAATAACAGGCAGAATCAAATTACCCATTATTCAATCAATAGAGTAGGTACGCCATTTAATAGAGATTCTAAAGATATTATGCTAACGTGTGCAGATACGGCAGGCTTGGTTTTTGTTGAAATTCATGCATGGGATAACAAAGGGAATCACAGTTTTTGTACCACTTATATCAATGTGGAAGATAACATTAATATTTGTAAAGGTAGTGGCTCTGCATCAATATCAGGGATTATCACCAATGAAAATCAAGCGAGACTCGAAGGCGTTTCAGTAAGACTGTCAGGCACCTCTACATCGACAGTGAATACTGCCATCGATGGAAGATATTCTATTCCGTCCCTGACTTTAAATAGAAATTATACTGCCAGGCCTTCGCTTAATAAAGGCTTTTTAAATGGGATAACTACTTTCGATTTAGTGCTGATAAGTAAACATATTTTGAATGTACAGCCTTTTGATTCTCCCTATAAAATTATAGCGGCCGATGTAAATAATTCAAAAACACTGAGTACCATCGATTTGATTCAGTTAAGAAAGTTGATACTCGGAGTTGATTTATCTTTCCAGTCGAATGAAAGCTGGCGGTTTGTTAGCTCCTCTTTTGTTTTCCCGGATCCAAATAACCCCTGGAAAACACCTTTCCCTGAAGAGGTTTCTTACAATCCCATTGATGGGCACAAAAGGGCTGATTTTATAGGTATTAAAATCGGAGATGTAAATGGTTCTGCACAAATTAATGGTCCGGTTACTCCCGGAATAAGAAGTGGTGAGGAAACGGGAACCTGGAATTTATTTTTAGAAAATGAATTTTTTGAGGCAGGTCAGTTAGTAGAAATTCCAATTTTATTAAAAAATACAAAGGGTCTGGAAGGATTCCAATTTGCATTGCAATTCGATGATAAGGTGTTTGATTGGGTTGAAATGAAACAAGGTCTGGCGTCCAAAGAATTTTTTGGATTTTTTCCTCAGGATGGTCTGCTAACAGCCAGCTGGAATGGAAGCACTACCGATACAGCGCTGACTACCATTGTGCTTAAAGCTAAAAAGGATGGCTTTATTAAAGACGCCCTTTCTTTAAATTCCAGATTTATGTCCCCTGAGGCATATATAAATAATGATTTATTGCGTTTAGAGTTAGGTTGGATAGAAAAAAGTAAATCGATTGATTTTACGGAAGTAAAGCAAAATTTCCCGAATCCTTTTACCGAAACTACCCATGTTTGGTTTCAAATTCCTTCTCAAAGTTTAGTGAATTGGAGTATTACCGATGTTACTGGAAGATTAATCAAGCAGTCAAATCAATGGTTTAGTGCCGGGGAACATGTGCTGGATTTTGAAAAAAATACCTTTCATTCCCCAGGTATTTATTATTTTACCATAGAATCTGCAGAGTATAAAAGGACGCTAAAAATGGTCAAATTTGAATGACGCACAAATGGTCATATTTTTTAACTTATTTCCTTAATTTTGTAATGGTTTTGGTTCAATGTGTTAAATTAAAATTTAGAAAATGAGTAAGTTGTTATCTCTTTATGTTGGTTTATTATTGTCTTTTGTTTTTCTGAATCACATGGTGGCCCAGAATGTTTCTTATTGGGCACCCAAAGATTCTATTATGTCAAATGTTGATGTGTATAAAGCAGATATTCAAGTAAGTAATTTCAAATTTATTGTGGGCACACAATTCAATGTTGCCTGGGATTCAACCCTACTTGTTTTAGATAGCGTAGGGAATTTTGGTTTGCCTTTGAAGTTGGATGATCATTTTGGCTTGGTTTCAAAATCAAAAGGAGTACTTAGCTTCCAATGGTTTGACGAGTCGTTGAAAGGAGTGACCCTGCCCGATAAAAAATCTATTTTTTCTCTTTATTTTAAAGTAAAAGGTCTGAGAGGTCTCAAATCTCCTATAACTTTCATTGACACGCCTACCAATATTAGGGAAACGGCTGATAGCTCATATAAAGCGATTACGGCATTCTATGTTGACGGTTTCGTGGTTCTAAAAATGGGAGCAACATCTTCGGCACAAGGTATTGATTCAGAGCAGTTAAGGATTGATAAAGTTTACCCAAATCCAGTTTCCTCTGGGGATGTTTCCGTAAACTGGTTTTCGTCTGCTCCAGGTACCGTAGAATACACCTTAACGGACGTTAAAGGGAGTGTGATAAAAAGATGGTTAAATAAAATTGGCTCTGGGGTCCAATTTCTGCAAATGCCTGTTTCTGATTTTCCAGCAAGAGGCTACTATAATTTGCAAATTAAACAAGGTAATTTTCAGTCAAATCAACAAATCATATATATGCCAGCAAATTGATGCTTTTTTGCTGCATTTTTATTTAAGCATTCATTCCAAAACCGATTTTTATGAAGTTAACAATTAGCCGGGTTCTTATTTTTGGGCTTTTAATTTTCAGTCATTTCTTAAACGCGCAAACGTTAAACATAGCTATTAAAGATACCACAGTGGCTAAAGGGGCTGCTTTTTGCTCAAATGTGACGGTAACTAATTTTACCAGTTTGATTGGGTTTCAATTAGCGCTGAATTATAATCCTCAAAAATTAACCTACAGTAAGGTGCAGGGATTTAATCCTGCAGTGTCGGGTTTATCAGGTGCTTTTAACAATGTTGTGGCAGCTGATGGTAAATCTGCCAAGTTAAATATGGCTTGGTTTGATGACCAGTTGAAGGGAATCACTATACCCGCTGCAAGTACCTTGTTTCAAGTTTGCTTTACCGCGGTTAATGCTGATGCACAAGATACTATCAGAGTAAATAATATTGAAATTATAAATCTTTCAGAGGCTGTGGTTCCCAGTACCGTAAATACTCCTGTTATTATCATTGGGGCAGGCGGCACAGGTACTGGAGGTGGAACTGGTGGAGGCGGAAGCACCGGTGGGGGCGGAAGCACCGGTGGAGGCGGAAGTACGGGCAATGTGGGCAACTTCATACTTGACATTGAAGATAAAACGGTAGCAAAAGGGGAAAGTTTTTGTTTGAATGTGAATACCCAAAACTTTACTAAAATAGCCGGTATGGAATTCACTATGAATTATAATACCAACTTGTTGACCTTCAACTCATTGAGAAATTTTCAGGTTCCCGGGCTTGATACCGTACAATTTGGAATGCCGGGTCGGGGTACAAATCCATTGGGAAAAATTAAATGTTCCTGGTTTGATAATGAAGCAAAAGGAGTAACCCTGGCAGATAATCTTTCTATCTTTCAAGTCTGTTTCGCAGCTAAACAAACGGATGGAACAACCAATATTACTTTTGATGCTATTGCAGAAATTATTGATTCAAGTAACAAAGAAGTTGTTTTTGAAGGGCGACAGGGTCAGATTACAGTAGGTGCCGGTGGGGCAACTACCTCTGATAATTTTAAGGTTTTAGTGGGAAATGCATCGGTTGGATTTGGTTCTGAGGTTTGTGTTCCCGTTACTATAGAGGGATTTAAAGATATTATTGGATTACAATTTAAAATGAATTACGATTCAACTAAACTATTGTTCAAATCAATTCGGAATTTTAATAGTACCTTATCTCCTGGAGGTTTTGAGGAATCAGCCGTTGGAAAACCAGGTGATGGCTTAAATAGACCCGGATCACTTATCTTAGGATGGTTTGATAGCAGAGGTCAAAAAACGACACTTGCCGATGGAGCTTCATTGTTTGAACTATGTTTCACAGCAAGAGATTCTTCCGGAAATACCTCTATTTCGATTCCTACAACGGGTGAAATTATCAACGCTTCAGATGTACTTCTTCCCTATACCACGCAATCAGGTACGATTTCCCTGGGTAAACCGGGTAGTGGTGGTGCTTCAGTAAACGGGCCTACTTTTAAGGTTACTGGTGGGGCCGTTGAAGCAAATGAACCCATTTGTATTGATATTAGTGCAACAGCTTTTAATAAAATTTCAGCGACTCAATTTACATTAACTTATGACGCCGCTCAATTACGCTTTGATTCTGTTACCCGCTTCGGACTGCAAGATTTAAGTATCAATTCTTTTGGTTTACCCGGACAAGGTTCCAACGTCGCTGGAAATATCAGGATGTCATGGACCAGTTCAGATACAAAAGGTATTTCGGTTGCCAATAATACAGTTCTTTTTAAAGCTTGTTTTACAGCACAAGGTGCTGGTTCAGTACCCATTCGCTTTAATAAGAGCAATTTTGAAGTTTTAGATAGCGTGCAAAATAAACTTACTCCCGGATTTACAGACGGTGAAGTATTCATAGAAGGTTTAGTGAATACGACTGATTTCACCGTTAAGGTAGGCGATGCAACGGGGGTAGTTGGCGATAAGGTTTGTATGCCTGTTTCAGTTTTAAATTTCAAGGATATTCTTGGTCTTGAGTTTAGTCTGGCTTATGATCCAATAAGACTAAAATTTGAAACTGTATCTGATTTTAATCTTGCTGGATTAAATGAATCACAATTTGGTTTACCTGGAACTGGAACAAATCTTCCGGGAAAAATCAAACTTTCCTGGTTAGATCCTAATGTAGCAGGGGTCTCAGTGCCAAATAATACGGTGATATTTAAATTATGTTTTCTTGTATTAAGTGAAAATGGTTCTTCCAGAGTAACTCACGACCCATCGGTTACGACAGAAATTTTAGATAAAAACGAAACGTCCGTCCCTTATCAGTTTATTCCAGGAACCGTTCGTTCTGGTAACTTAGTACCACCAGTCATAGCACCTGGCGCTACCATTAAAGCAGTTTCTTGCTTTGGTTCCAACACAGGAGGTATTAGTATTTCAGTTTCACAAGGTACAGGTGCCTTTACTTATCTTTGGAGTAATCAGGCAACATCAAAAGATTTACAAAATGTAGCAAAGGGTTCTTACACAGTTACCGTAACCAATGTTGGAAATCCTCTGAATGCTATCGCTACTTTTGTTGTGCCAGGACCTGATTCTGCGTTGATTTCTCAGGTATCCAAAACGGATGCAGGTTGTGCAAATCAAGAATTAGGTACCTTGAAAGCAGTGGTTACAGGAGGACAAAAACCTTATACTTATGCCTGGAGTAGCGGGCTATCTGCTCTGCCAGAACTTAAAAACGTTCCGCTGGGTACCTATCAATTAACGCTTACGGACGCATTGGGTTGCGCTATTGTGTCAACGCCACAGGTTATTAGACAGTCTAATCTTAGTCTTTCTACTCAAAAGGTGGATGCCATTTGTTTAGGGAGAAATACGGGGTCCATCGCGCTGACAGTTACCGGTGGTGAAGCAGCTTATTCCTATCTTTGGGATAAAGGTCTTCCATCTCAGGCAAATCAAACAAATCTTGCGCCCGATAATTATAACGTAACGTTAACAGACGCAACAGGGTGTCAACTATTTCGTTCCATCACCATAGGTCAAACGGATGGGATAACTATTTCCGCTGTTCAACCTACCTATATAAACAATGGAAATGACGGGGCTATAGATTTAACAGTACAGGGAACAAAAGGTCTGGTTAACTATAATTGGACAGGACCAGGCACATATACAGCAAATACTAAGAATATATCAAATCTGGATACAGGTAATTATTGCCTTATAGTTCGTGATACAACTGCTTGTAGAGCAGAGATTTGCGTCAGAATGGTTCGTAAACTTCAATTTGCTCCTGCCATAGTCGTTAATCCATGCGAGGGATCAAGTACCGGTTCAGTAACCTTATCACTGTCTGGTGGCGTTGCTCCTTTTTCTTACAAATGGAGTAACGGAGAAACCGTCCAGAATTTAAGTAGATTAGGTTCGGGTAATTATTCAGTGACGGTTACCGATGCACAAAATGCAACGTTATCATTGTCTGTAACCTTGACAGAACAAAGTAAACCAAGAGTAACGCCAACCATAACTCATGTTACAGGGGCTCCTTCAAATAATAATGGTCAAATATCACTTTCTGTGGTAGGTGGTTCAGCACCCTACACATTTTTATGGGATAATGGGGCAACTACTTCTACCATTGAAACATTGGTCACAGGTAAGTATTGCGTGAAGGTTAGTGATAACTCTTCTTGTCCGGTAGATACTTGTTTTAATATAGAATACAAACTGGTGCCGCTGGCTGTTGACGTAACCACCACAGGGGTTCTTTGCCCGAGAGATACTACTGGTAAAGCGAAAGTGATGATAAGTGGCGGAACAAGCCCTTATAAACTTACTCTATCCTTAAATGGCCGGGTTTTTAATACTACAAATGGTATTCTTAATCTGGA
>JAFMBH010000101.1 GCA_017858735.1 Bacteroidota bacterium | reverse complement strand
GAATCAAAGTAAAATTTATCCATTTTTATTTGCTCATTTATCCTTTTTATTTGTCTTGGCCCTGCTTCCTGGTGGATGTGGCTTTTTTCATTCATTGTCAGGATTCCTGCTACACGGTGGGTTTTGGACCTCTTTATTTGTTTTTTTAGCGAATAGTAACAAGGTAAATTGGGGGCGTTTTTATCCTGTTTTGTTGCTCATTCTTTCTATTGAAACTATTTTAGCCGTTTTTCAATATGTGCTGCCTCCTCACCATTTAATAAATCAATATGCCAATTTTAATGCTATTGGTGATATTGCTTTAATGGGTGAAAGCGCCAGGGTGTCGGGTACTTTTAGTTACGTCAGTGGCTTTGGTTCATATATTCTATTTATGAGTTTCCAATTATGGTTTGTTAATATTCAATATAAAGTTAATCAATTAGTTATATTTTTTCATGAGGTTTGTCTGGCTATATTAGCTACGCTAAATGGTAGTCGGGCTGTTACTTTCGCCTTTGTTTTAATATTGATAGCCTCAAGATTTGCCAGGGAGAGATCAACATCAGGTTATCTCATTTACGGGCTATTTTCATGCCTTCTTTTTATACTTCTCATGCTGCTGCCAGACTTCAAAGAATGGATTTTAGAACCTATTTTTAACTTAATTGATAGGGTAACCACCAATGTTGATTCAGGCGAGCAGACCAGTAGATTTATTACTCCCTGGAAAAATATGTTTTTCTTTTCCAGTGAAAATGAATGGTTCGGTTATGGTCTTGGATGTACCTACCAGGGGGCTAACGAACTTTGGGGTGTTTCACTGGGTATTCTTAAATATGGTTATTTTGAGGAAGAACTGGAAAGAATTTTAATAGAAGGAGGCTGGTTTTTGTTATTGCTAAAAGTTTCATTTACTCTACTTTTTATCGTTCTAAGTAGTATCCCCAAGGGTTTGAGCAGTCTGATATTTTTACTCATTTTTGGATATTTTCCCCTCGTTTCCAATACCTATAATTCATTCTTTTTTCTGTGGGGAATTATTTCATTGTCCTGGCAATATGAACAAAAAAATAGCTTTCTTCACTCGTAAGCCTATTCATGGCTTTCATTTCAGTATTGAAAACACCTTAAATGAGGTGAGGGCGGGATTGTTAAAATCTGGTAAATGGGAAATTGACTGGATTGAAATGCCATGGTATAGTAAGGGATTTATACCCCGACTCAAATTGATTTTTTTTGCGTGGTTCCATAAACATGAGATGAATCATATCATTGGCGATATCTATTTCATAGCTTTACTATTACCCGGAAAATCATTGGTTATAACCATTCATGATGTCTTGTTTCTATACCCAAAAAAGGGAATATCCTGGTTGATACTTTGGTTTTTCTGGGTTTATTTACCCGTCTTAAAAGCAAAATCAATTATAGCTATTTCCAATCATACGAAAAATGAAATCATTCGATATACAGGTTGTAATGCAAAGAAAATAGAGGTGATACCTTGCTTAATTTCACCGCATTTTACTTATTCACCCAACGATTTTAATCATCACTACCCAGTCATTCTACATATAGGTACGGCATGGAATAAAAATTTAAGTAATCATATTCAGGCAGTTAAAGGTATTCCTTGCTTATTAAGAATAGTAGGAAAGCTATCTGAAAATCATAGACTGGAGTTGATTAATGCTGGTATTGATTTTGAAAATGTCGTTCATCTCACAGATAATGAGATCTTGTCTTTATATCATTCCTGCGACATTCTTTTATTTGCCTCCCTGGCAGAAGGTTTTGGTTTACCGATTCTTGAAGCTCAAACGGTAGGTCGCGCCGTAATTACTTCCAATAAGGGAGCGATGGCTGAAGTTGCAGGTAAAGGTGCATTATTAGTGAATCCACTTTCCGTTGAATCTATTCATGATGGTCTGATATCTATCATTCATAATGACGCATTAAGAGCATTATGTATTGATGAGGGCTTTAAAAATACAGATAAATACGGTAGTCATTTTATTTTAGCACAGCACGATTCCCTGTTTTCATCAATTTAATCACATCCTCACAATACAAAAATGAATATTTTAGGAATAAACTTTGGTCATCCTGACGCAGCAGCTATTTTGCTAAAGGAGGGCGAATGGTTGGCTGGTTCTGAGGAGGAAAGATTTAAACGGGTCAAACATTGGGAGGGATTCCCATCGGAATCTGTCTTGTTTTGCTTGAATAGTAATAATATTTCCTTTGAGCAATTAGATTTTATTGCTGTGGCCGGGGATGTTACGTCTAATTTTTTTAGAAAAATACTTTTTTTATGGCAACATCCAAATCACCTTAAAAAAACTAAGAAGGCATTCGGAGGTTTTTCAAAAGAATGGGAGCGACACTTTCCAGATTGGCTTCTGGCGGATAAACTTCGGTTTGTAGAGCATCACCGCGCTCACCTGGCCTCCGCTTTTTATAGTTCGCCATTTGAAGAGGCAATGATTTATTCCGTGGATGGTTCGGGTGATTTTTCAACTTCCATGTGGGGTATTGGAAAGGGAAATAAGATTAAAATCATGGGAAATACCTGTTTTCCTCATTCCTTAGGTTTGTTTTATACCGCGGCAAGCCTGTATTTAGGTTTCCATGAAGTTGGCGATGAATATAAGGTGATGGGATTGGCAGCTTACGGAAAGCCTGTTTTTTTTGATGATATATTAAAGATGTTCCAACTTAAAAAGGATGGTACTTTTACTTTGAGTGCCCTCTATTTTAAATGGGATAACCCATTGGTTAAAGATAATAATGCTAATGGGCATCCTGGGATTCCCCTATTTTATTCAGATGTATGGGCTTCAAAATGGGGGATTCCGAGATTTTTGGGAGAAGAAATTTCTTCTTTTCATGCCGATTTTGCGGCATCTACTCAAAAAGTTTTCGAGTATATTTTGATGAATAGGTTAAATTATTTGGCAGGGAAATGCGATACAAGAAATCTTTGTTTAGCCGGAGGTTCGATGCAAAATTCTGTAGCCATGGGTAAGATTAAAGAGTTCACACCTTATAGAAACATATACATTCCCAGCGCTTCCAATGACGCAGGACTTTCTTTGGGTGCTGCACAATGGGTACATTTCCATCGTGAAAATGGAAGGAGAAAAGAACCGATTTATCATTCTTTTAAGGGTATTTCTTATGAGGAGGACGAAATAAAGGCTATTTGCATCCAGGAGAAATTGATTTTTCAAGAACACAGTATAGAAGAAATTATTCAAAAAGTGGAAAGTATATTGATGTCGGGAGGTATCATAGGTTGGTTTCAAGGTAACGCAGAATTCGGCCCAAGGGCATTAGGAAACAGGTCAATTCTGGCAAATCCTTCTGTTCCAGGCATCAGAGATAAGCTGAATGGGGTTATAAAAAACAGAGAAAATTTTCGGCCTTTTGCACTCTCCGTGTTAGCAGAATGTCAACAAGATTTTATTGGATGTAACGATTTTTTACCTTTCATGGAGCAGGTTATAATTCCCAAAGGAAAGGCATTGGATCAAATCGAACCCCTTTTACATATAGATCAAAGTATTCGAATTCAATCGGTTAGAAAAGAAGATAATGATCTTTTCTATCAACTAATAAGATCATTTTATAAAATTTCGGGAATTCCTGCCCTATTAAATACCTCATTTAATGAAAATGAGCCCATTATAAATTCTCCCCTGGAGGCGATCAGATGTTTTCAGCGAACGGAACTGGATTATTTAATTATGGGAAAAATTTTAATTAAAAAGTAAGAATGAAATGCATGAAAATACCTGGATAAGCATCATAACGCCGACATTGAATTGTGAGAAAACCATTTTGGCCTGTGTTAATGCGGTAAAAAATCAAGAATATAAATTCGTAGAACATATTATTGTGGATGGAAATTCCACAGACGGCACTGTGCAGAAATTGTCGGCGAATTATTTTAATGGGATAATCATCAGAGGTTCTGATACGGGTATTTATGCAGCAATAAATAAGGGAATACTTCAGGCGAAGGGTCAGGTGATTGGAATACTGCATGGTGATGATTATTATGTGAACCACCAGGTATTGAACCAGGTAATGGCTTTATTTCAAAGGGGTAAAGAGGCAGTGCTCGGTGACGTTTGGTATGTTCCACATCAGACAGGAGATAAAATTATAAGGAAATATTCCACAAAATTTTGGGTGCCGAATCACTTTAAATGGGGTATTCAGCCTCCGCATCCTGGATTTTTCTTATTAAAAAAGAAATATTTGGAAATTGGATTGTACAAGGAGCATTATGAAATAGCGGGAGATTTTGAATTTTTATTGAGAGGATTTATTAAAGGTAACTGGCAATTTTATCTGCTTAACAGGCCGCTTATCTTCATGAGGTCGGGGGGTAAGAGTAAATTCTCATTAAAAAACCTGAGGGTAATTAATCAGGAATGCCTACTGGCGTGTCAGGAAAATAACGTAAAAATTTTTCCCGGACAATTATTGTGGCGGTATTTCCCCAAATTATTGGGCGTGCTACTACCGGTACTGGGTTATTTTAGGCGGTTTCTTTTGTAATGTATAATCAATGAGTTAGGCAAAATAACCTAATATTTTTTGTTATAATATGCTAACTTAGCGCCTCTTATTTATTTTGAATGGTTTATTTTTATTATTTTGAATCGGCATTTTTATAAATCGATTGCGACTTATGAAAGGCGAAGCCTTATAATAAAATCAATAAATTAATATTTAATTAGTCTGACCATGAATGTATTCCAATGTAGAAATTTTTTATTAATTATTGTTGGGTTAACTTTAAGTTTGACTATTTCTGCTCAGATATCCTCTACTGAAATGGACAAGGTAATTCTTGTTAGCATTGAAAATGGATTCAGTGATGCTCAAATTTTGGAAGAACTTCGTATGAAAGGTTTAACTGACAGTGAGGTTCAAATGGCAAAGGTTAAAATATTAGAACTTAGGCAAAATAGGACAATAGCCCCTACTGTTCTTTCTAATAAACCAACTGATTCTGTGCCGGAAAATCGGACAGAAAACACAAAAGAAATAAAAAAAGTAGTGTATAGTGTATTTGGAAGAGAAATTTTTAGCAACAATCAATTTAAATTCAATACAGATCAACAAATTCCAAGTCCATCAAATTACATCTTAGGTGCCAGTGATGGTTTAATACTGGATTTAAGTGGTGTTCAGGATAGGCAGGAATATTTAACAGTATCTCCGGAAGGATTGGTTAGACTTAAGTATGCCGGACCAGTCTTTGTTTCCGGTTTAACTATTTTAGAGGCTAGAGAAAAGATTAAAAATCTGATGTCTAAATATTATCCTCAACTTAGAAATGGTTCTACAAGCATAACTTTAATATTAAAAGAAATAAGGTCTATAAATGTGACTATAACAGGAGAAGTAGTTAAGCCAGGCTTTTACAGCATTTCCTCTTTATCAACAACGCTTAATGCCTTATATGAGAGTGGTGGACCGAATGATAAGGGATCATTTCGGAATATTGAAGTTATACGAGGAAATAAATTATTTAAAAAGATTGATTTGTATCCCTTGCTCAGTACAGGAATCTTTCCTGACGATATAAGGCTTGAATCAGGTGATATCATAAGAGTTCCGTTTTCTGAAATGCCGGTAACATTAAAAGGCGCTGTCAGGAGACCCTTAAAATATGAATTGAATAAAAATGAAACATTATTAGATTTATTAAAATATGGTGGTGGCTTATCAGAAGAAGCTTTTACATCTAGTATTAAATTAGAAAGATATAGTGGTAGAGAAAAGATAGTGATGGATATTCCGGATTCTATTATGTATGTTTTTAAGCCGCATCCAGGAGACATTTATGTCGTTGATACCCTGCTAAATAGATTGTCCAATAGTATTACTATTAATGGACCTGTTTACAGGCCTGGCATATTTTCCTGGCGGGATAGTTTAACTATTTCAGGTCTAATTAGCTTGGCATCTGGGTTTTTACCAGAAGCCTATTTGGACAGAGCAGTGCTATTTAGAACTGGCTTAAATGGTAGAAAATCTACTATAAATATCAATTTGAATGCTATTTTAAATAAGGACACGCTGGATATTCTCCTTCATCCTCAAGACGAATTAATTATAAAGAGTATATTTGATCTTGAAGAATCTTTGAAAGTTACTGTAGAGGGTGCGGTACAAAAGCAAGGAGAATTTCCATGGAGAAGGGATATGAAAGTTAAGGATTTAATTTTTTTGGCGGGTGGTTTGAAAAATGAGGCATTCATGGAAAAAATAATAATTTACAGGTTGAATAAAAATCAATCTTACAGCATAGTATCATTTGATTTAAATGATATTAAAATGGGTGAATATATTCTGGAAGCTAACGATAAAGTCATAATAAAATCAGAAAAAGACCTTAGTGTTCCTAAATTTGTTACCATTTATGGAGAAATAAAAGAGCCTGGTGTTTTTCCTTATGCAGATAATTTAAGTTTACAGGATCTTATTTTACTTGGTAAGGGATATACAGAGGGCGCAACTCAAATGAATATTGAAATAACAAGGAGGAAAGATGAAATTGATCCATTTAATAAAAAAGCTGAATTATCTGAAAGTGTTATCGTAGAAATTCCGTCGTCATCATTAAATAAAATGGAGAATGAAATTTTATTGAAACCATTTGATATCATTACCATCAGGAAAAATCCATTGCTTCAGACTCAAACTTTTGTTGAAATTAAAGGGCAATTGCTATTTCCAGGCAAATATGCGTTACAAAAAAAGGATGAAAGGATAAGTAGTTTATTTTTTAGAGCTGGAGGAAGTCTGCCTGAGGCAAATTTAAAAGGAGCAAAGCTAATAAGAAAGTTTCAGGGTGATTTTTTGTTTGATAATAGAGAGGTGGAAAAAACTTCTGAGGATTTTGGTTTGGATACCTTATCTCAGCTCAGGTTAGAAAAAAGGGAATTTATGGAAATTGCCATAGATTTATTAGCTGCGTTGAAAAATCCAGGCTCAAGAGATGATGTTTTTTTAGAACCGGAAGATGTGTTAATAATACCCAGAGAATCTAACATTATTATAGTAGAAGGTGAAGTTTTTAATCCGGTTGGACTTACTTTTGAAGCAGGAAGAAGAGCAAATTATTTTATTAAACAAGCTGGAGGATTTAAAGAGGAAGCGATGAGAAAAAAAACATTTGTTATTTTTCCTGATGGTAGTGCCAAATCAACTTCCAAGGTTTTAGGTCTGATTAATAAGTTTCCACGTGTTGAACCAGGGGCTTTTGTTGTTGTACCTAAAACCCCACCATCTGATGGAAGTCGGAAATTCAATATCACAGACCTTACCTTAGCATCCTCAACTATTGCGGGTATTTCTACTTTTATATTAGGAATTGTTCAATTATTAAAATAAGAATGACGAATAGAACAAAGGACGACGATTTTTATCCGGGGGAAATAAGTATTCCTGAATATAAGGAGAAATTACGGATTAAATTTAATCAGGTAAAACGATATTGGATCTATATACTGGTTTTTGCCCTCCTTTCAGGTTCAATGGGGTGGTTCTATGCTAAACAACTACCTTCCTATTTTGCAGCTAATATTTTGTTCATCTTAAGTTCTGGGAACCAACAACCAAACCAAAATAATATCATTGCACAGCAATTAGGATTAGGTCAAAAAGATAATAACGAAAATGGACTTTACACTGTTCAAAATTTTTTAGGATTGTTGACACATGGAAAAATGATTAGAGAAACCTTGCTATTACCTTATCAAGGCAATGAATTACTATCTTTTGCGTCAAAATTTTTAGCAATAGAGGGAGAGAAGGAGGCTGGTTTCCCATTGAAACCAATTCCTTATAAGGAATTAAATAAAGAACAGGTAAGTATATTAAGGGGCTTAGCGGACAGAATAAAACCCCTTTTATCAGTCAATCCTGCCGAAGATGGAACAAATTTCACTCAATTTTCGGGAAAATTCGAAAACGAAGAATTCGCAAAATATTTTACGGAAGCATTGTTACAATATACGTTACAATTTTATGTAGAGGGAAAAACGAAGGAAATTAAAAATAACATTAACCAGATTGAACAACGGAAAGATAGTTTGCTCAGGTTGTTGATTAATAAGTCAAAGCGTATTGCAAATCAGTCTGTACAATCTATTGATTTGAATCCAGCTTATAGTGAGTCAATGGTGGAGGGGCAATTACTTAGTAATGAAGGTGAATTTATCGGTAAATTATATTCAGAATCTATTGCCAGTCTGGAGATTGTCAGGAGTGAACTTCGACAACAAACACCTCTTTTTACCATCATCGAAGGGGTTGAATATCCTCTAATTAAAGAAATTCAACCAGCAATGAGGTGGTTTTGTGCCTTATTTATTTTGGGTTTTTTGATTGGGGTCATTTATTTTGGGGTATGGAAATGAAAAAGATAGCCTTTTTGTATTTACTTCCTCAAGATATGTCAGGACTTTTGAACAAAATAAATAGTCAGGCAGAAGCAGTTTATGGCTTGGATAAGGACATTGAATTCATCATTTTTTATGAATCAGAAAAACCAGTAGTAAATTCAATATCCCCAAATTTTATCTTTGAAAAGTTACCTAAACATGTATTTAAAACAGGCTTTTTTTTTACAACCAGATATATAGTAAATTATGTTAATCAAAAAAACTATGATTTAATATTTTCAAGAATTTATGGGTTTTCACCATTTTTCTTTTTCTTTTTTAAGAAAAGAAAATTTAAGTTTATTGTTGAATACCATACTAAAATCGTGAACGAATATTTTGCTTTAGGGAGATACGATTTAGCATTGGCTTATTGGACATTTAAAAAACTATCTGATTTGGTAATAGATGGTAAAATTTGTGTAACAAATGAAATTGCAAAAATAGAATCATTCAATAAACCAGTTATTACAATATCAAATGGATTTAAACATAAAAAATTAGATTTACCAGCTTTCAAATACTTCAAGGGTAGTTCTTTAAGAATATTAATGGTATGTTCAAAGCTTCAGCCGTGGCATGGAATTGAAAGATTCTTTGAATCTGTTAGAATTTGGGAAGTAAATAATCCTTATTTAAGTATTAAAATAGATATTGTTGGTGAAATATTTAAAAATAATTTTGATCGAATAAAGCTACCTAAGTATATTGTATTTCACGGTTCTAAAAATGATAATGAAATAATTGAACTTGCGAAAAATGCAAATATGGGATTATCTACTTTAGGCCTTTTTTTGAAAAATATGGATGAAGCTTGTCCTTTAAAATCTCGAGAGTATATTTCATTGGGACTTCCATTTATTTATGGTTACAAAGATCAGGATATTAAGTCAGCAAGTGACTTGTTAGGTTTTAATGTGCCAAATAATAACTCTTTACTAATCTTAGATGATATAATGGAATGGCTGCATAAAATTGATATTAGCAGAGATCAATATTTTCTTAATTGGTTAGAATTAAGAAAAAGAATATCATGGGAATCTAAGATGCAGCAATTTTTAAGATTCGCTGATGAAATTTAGACTTATGCAAAATGGATTATCAAAAATTCTTAAAGATTCAAGGGAAAATTCAAAAGAAATAATATTTATACTTGCACCTATGCTGGGTATGGTAGGTCAGGCATCTGTTGCCTATTTTCTTCAAAATGCATTGGATAAAAAATACATTCCAATAGTTATGGGGTATTGTTCTCCGGGTGTAAAAAAAACAAATTTTAGTGGAATTGTATTGACACTTCCGTGGGGATCTGATTATGTAGTTTTAAGAAAGTTGTTTTATTTTGTAAGAGTCTTGAAATTTATATTTTTAATTTGGTTTTTAAAGCCTAAGTTTGTTATTTGTCAAGGAATGACAGGAATTTATTTCGGAATTATTGGGAAACTATTCCATTCTAAATCAAAAATTATTGGATCTATACATGAATCAGCAAATAAATATTTTAATAATAGCAGTTTAAATAAAAAAGAATTATATTTTTTAAAATATTTGGACGGTATTCATTTTGTTTCTCATGGAATTAAAAATCAGTATGAAAAAAATATAGTTATCTCAAATAGTAAAGTAATTTACACTCCAACATGAAAATTTTATATGTAGGTCGTTTCGCAACTCCAAAAAACAATTTAGCAATTATTAAAATTTGTAAGATTTTAAAACGAGATGGAGTTTTTTTTTCATTAGATTTTTATGGAGATGCTGAAAATGTTGATACCGAAGGAATTAAAATAAAGAACTTTTTTTTTAATGAGTTAGATGGTTTACATCAGAATATCAGGTATAACGGTTATGTGGATAAGATTGATATCTTTTCTATAAATTATGATTTTTTGATTTTACCCTCTTTTTGGGAAGGTTTTCCAGTAGTCATGTTGGAAGCTGCAAAAAATGGAATAATACCTATTTGTTCGGATATTCAAACTGGACCGAGAGAATTTATTGCAAACATTAATGATTACACTTCAGAATTAGTTTATCCTTTTATTGGCCAAGGGGGTGTTTTGTTAAAATGCCCTATTAATGATGTTGACTTTAAGGGATGGGCAAATTGTTTGGAATCTATATATTCAAATAAGGAACTTTTAAATAAACTAAAGTATTCTGTTAAGCTAAATTGTAAAGAGTTTTCGTTTGAGAATTATCGTCTAAATTGGGAGAATTTTTTAGATTCTTTTGCTTCAAATGATTAAACGGAATTTATATTTAAAGAATCACTGTTGTCCGGTAAACAATTTAAAAAACCGAGGGACAATTATTGAATTGCCCCCGGTAATGTCTACTTTTGAGTTACCACACAAAA
>JAFMBH010000100.1 GCA_017858735.1 Bacteroidota bacterium | reverse complement strand
TCAGTTTTGGAAAGAACTGAAAAATGTCTGAGAAAAAAAAGCGAATCGTTGAATAATCTAACATATTTCTATTTCAACTGCCAAACCCGGACATAATCGGTGGAAAAAACAGAAGGGAGATCTGCCACGTCGGGAAGTCCCACCCAGTCTTCCATAATTTCTGCATCAAAAACAATATGTAGCGGTCTGTGGAAATAATCGTTGATTCGTTGAAAAACTTCTTTTCCATCGATATACCAGACTAATTTTTCCGGCGTCCAAAGAAATCCGACAACATGAAAATCGGCGTAAAAATCGTAAGGCATTAATTGCTTAAATGAATAATTGGGCAATTTGGTCTTCTTCTTATTAACCACCGATTCTACATAAGGTGTTTCATATCGGTGAATGGTGGCCCAAAAAGTACGTTGAAGCTGAGGATCAGGCAGTTTGCCAAAAAGTTCAAAAATATCAATTTCCTCAGAAGCATCCCCCTCCCGATATTTTTTATCGGCATCAAGCGGATCATATAACCAGAAAGCATTACAAACCCCGGAACGCATGGACCGGCTGCGGGCTTCGAAATAACCGTACAAAATCCGGTGCTTACTTTTTACTATGGCGGTAGAAAACTTATCAAGCCCCCGCGCTTTGTTCTCTACACTCACTTCTGATGGATCAAGGCTTTTAGCTGATAATTCAAGATGACCATTTTTCACTGCCACATTGTTCCTATCAAAATAAGCAGGTTTTCTACCTACCCAGGCAGGATTAAAATCCCACCATTTTTCATTATTCAGCGTCGTGCCTTCAAATTCATCACTGAAGGCAGGTACCCATTTCCACTCATTTCCTAAAGGGCAGACAGGTATTTCCGTGTCGGATTGTGCCATTACCTGAACTACCACAAATAGGAAGAGACTGATACATTGAATAGCCTTTTTCATGATATTATTTTTTTAAGGTAACCCGTATTTTCCCCTGAATATTTTCAAAAACCCATTTCCCATTTTTTAAGGTCGGGGAAATAGAGGTCCCTGCTATTTGAAGGCTACCTATTCCTTTTTGAAACACAGGTAGTTCCACCCGTGCTTTAATTCCTTTGGGCAACTCCAGATCTACCTGATAATTCTTTTCATCCTGTGTGATTTTTTCATAAATGGAACCAAGGGCAGTAGGAACACGAATCTCTGCCAGGGTTAAGGTGCCAATTTCAGGTTTGATAGATGCCTCAGCAAATCCGGGAGCAGACGGTTGAATGCCCATCAAACGGAAGGCAATAAGATTGGACGGAGCAGCTCCCCAGGCATGATTCCAGTCCATATTGGGCTTAAATTTTAAATCCCATGCCTCCATGGTCATACCTGCACCGACTTCAATCATGTGATACCAGCCTCTTTCGTCTTTTTTTGTAAGCATTTCCAAGGCATAATCTCCCATGCCTTCATTGTATAAAGCATCCATAAAAAATTGCGATGCATAAACACTGCAAGCCATATCTTTTGACTTAATAAATTCTTTCACGCGCTCTTTATTTTCCTCTTTTACCAAACCAAAACAGAGCGCAAAGAAATTGGCATGGAAAGAACTGTGATAGGTGGTATCTCCGTCTTTCATCAGGCCTGTTGAAGGGTCAACAAACTGATTATTATAATTTTGGAATAAGTTTTTGACTTTTTGATCATAATATTTTGCGTCATCCTGATGACTGGTTATTTCGGCAAATTTTTTCATCAGCACTATCGATTGGTAATAATAGGCGTTGATAACACTGTTATAGTCGCAAAAAACAAAATTATCTGATTCTCCGATATATTCCGGTCCTGCTACCTTATTTCCCCTTTGCGGCCAGTCCGTAATGTCCCTAAGACTTTCTTTTCTATCAAAAGTTACATAATGGATGGAATCGAGGAATGATTTTCGCTGCGGCTTTGCGGTTGTGCTAATAAGTCCGTTAGATTGCTCAAAAGCTTCCAGTGTTTTAAGTTTAAGCAAATCATAGTATTTTTTAATCAAAGCCGTATTTCCTGAATAAAGATAGTCATACCAGGCAATCTGATGCATTTGCAAATGCCATTCGGTGGGCCAGGTTGGATGAAACATGAGGTGTTCAAAGGTATTTCGGGCAAGGCTATATTCCGTGTCCAACGCATAATGGGACAGTTGATTGATCAGGGCATCTGCCTCATAAGGTATCCTTTCCCTATCCCCGTCAATATATAAACCCATGAAAGAGGTCGCTTTAATGGTGTGTTTACACAAATCCCAAATGGCATTCAAAGCCTTGTCATTACTTTGGAAGGAAGAAGCCTGCTCGTTAAACAGGTAATGAAAATATTCTCTGGACAGATTTATTTTACCTGCATAAGGGCTTTTTTCAATTTCTGCATACCTGAATGGCGCCACAATCCCCATAGAAATGGGAAGACGGATAGCATTTCCCGAGGTATTTTTCTTATCTGGCACGTTGGGCAGAAAAAGGATATCTGCTGTATTTTTGGTCACCATATAACGGTAAAAGCGAATATTTCCACCCGGTTTCCTGTCAATTTTACCTGATTCATCTAATTTTTCCCCAATATAAATGACAGCGGTATCACCCGAAGAAAGCATAGAGATATCCACTCTTAATTTTCCAAAAAAATCTTTTTCAAAATCAAATAAGATATTTCCGTTGGGAAGATTTATCTTTTTCGCACTGGATTGTACCTTTTTTTCAATCAGTAGGCTATCTATTTTAGACTGGGAAAACCCGGAAATGGAAAGGATAATACCCAATGAAATGCAGAAAAATTTATAAGACATCATCATATTTTAATTTTCAAATTAAGGTTCATCATCGTAATATAGGTAATAACCCTTGTACCAAAAAAATAAGAAAGGCTTATTTTTATTTGCGACACTATATTTACCTTTATAAAATAAAATCATGAGTTAATGATTCGTCGGGCTTACATTTAAATAATAAATGCTATTAAGAATAAAAAATAAACTTACTTTTAATAATTGAACAACAAAGGGAACTGAAATACTGGCAAGCTTTTACGGATGGTGATATTTCAGCTTTCGAAGCCATTTATTTTGGAAAATTTCAACTGTGTCTAATTCATGGCTTTTTAACGCTATCTTCAATCAAAATCTATGAAAAATCTTCTCTTCTTATTGCTTTTTCTTTCTATAGGGCATATTTCAACGGCCCAAAAATCGAAAAAGCCTAATATTATTTTTATTCTTGCCGATGACTTAGGTATTGGAAACATTAGTTGTTATGGCTCAGATCAGTTTAAAACACCAAATATTGATAAACTGGCCAGCACCGGTATGCGTTTCACTCACGGTTATACAGCTCCATTGTGCGGCCCTTCCAGAGCATTGATTCTGACCGGTCGCCAACCTTTTCGCACGGGAACAACAAATCAGGATAGGGTTGGTAAATTGGAACCTGCGAAAGAAATTTGTTTACCAAGTGTGTTGAAAACAGCGGGTTATACCTCTCTTATGGTGGGAAAATGGTCCCAATTTCCCTTGCAGCCTTCTGATTTTGGTTTCGATGAATATATGCGCTTTCAAGCCAGTGGTAAATATTGGAATACCCAGCCTTCAAATAAATCTTATACAAAAAACGGGAAGGTGGTGCCTCTTCTGGATGGCGAATATCTTCCCGATCTGATGCATAATCAAGTGGTTGATTTTATTTCGAAAAATAAGAAAAACCCTTTCTTTGCCTATTATTCTATGTCGCACATTCATGGTGAAATTTTACCAACACCCGATAGTAAACCCGATAGTAAAGACCTTTATACCGATAATATTAATTATATGGACAAGCTGGTCGGAAAATTAGTTAAGGCATTGGATAGCTTGAAAATGAGGGAAAATACCCTGATTGTTTTTATGGGTGACAATGGTACAGCGGCCGAAGGTGCTGCAAGAGCTACTGTAAATGGTAAAAAGTTGTCAGGTAAAAAAGGGGATATGCTCGAATGTGGTAGCTTAGTACCATGGATTGTAAACTGGAAATCAGGTATTAAACCGGGTAAAGTTATCAACGATTTGGTGGATGCAACAGATTTGATGCCTACTTTTGCTGCATTAGCTGGAGCTAAATTACCTGAAAATGTGATATTAGATGGGAAAAGTTTTGCTCCTCAACTCAAAGGTGAAAAAGGAACGCCCCGGGAATGGATTTTTATGGAACTTGGTAATCAATGGTACGTCAGAGAGGATAAATGGAAGTTGAATAGGGCTAATGAACTTTTTGATATGAGAAATGCGCCTTTTGAGGAAATATTGATTCCCGCAGACTCAAAAGATGAAATAGCGATGTCTGCCCGACAGAGACTTTCTACCGTATTGAAATCCATTAATCCGGAAGGGGGCATTATGGATGATGCCGATGGCAGTGGCAGGCATAAAAGTAATGTGGACAAAAAAAATGCACAGAAGAAAGGTACTGGTCTATAATCGCAAAAAACCCCCTAACACAATAAATAAAAATGACAAAAATATTTTTTCAAATCGCTGTTTGTATCGCTTTCTTTGGTAGCCATACCTTTGCCCAGAAGGCTAAACCAAACGTGCTTTTTATCGCCGTGGACGACTTAAAGCCTCTTCTTAATTGTTATGGCGAAAGTCAAATGATTACCCCAAATATTGATCGATTGGCCAAAATGGGGACCGTATTTATGAATAATTATTGTCAACAGGCCGTTTGTGCTCCAACCAGAGCAAGCCTTCTTACAGGACAAAGGCCCGATTATACCAGAATATGGGATTTGAAAACACAAATTCGGGATATGGTACCAAATATTGTTACTCTTCCTCAGTATTTTAGGGGAAATGGCTACGTGACCGCTACTATCGGAAAAATGTTCGATCAACGTTCTGTCGATAAAGGTATGGATATTCCCTCCTGGTCAGTACCTACGGGTACTTATGGTAAATTACAACCATCTGATTATGCAAAAGGATATGAAAATCCAACAAATGGGTATCAATTAAACGAAACTAAGGCTAAACTGGCCAAAATAGCGGTTGACGCAAGAGCAAGGGGGCTCGATGGCGCAGAATTAGTGGAATTTCTCTCAAAAAACAGAGGACCTGCTGTAGAATCTGCCGATGTGCCCGATGATGCTTACACTGATGGTATCGTCGCTAAAAAAGCAGTGGCCATGCTGTCCCAATTTGCAAAAGAGAAAAAACGATTTTTCTACGCCGTTGGCTTTGTAAAACCGCACCTTCCTTTTATTTCCCCAAAGAAATACTGGGACCTTTATGACCGATCTAAAATAAATATTTCACCTGTCCAGCATTTGAGCAATGGTGCTCCTTCCTTCGCTGCGCAAAATTCCGGTGAATTAATTAATAGTTATTTTAAAAGTAATTTTGAACGATTTAACGAGGGTTCCATACCCCAAAATGAGGACGTTCAAAAGGAATTGATCCATGGATATTATGCGGCAGTAAGTTATATGGACGCTCAGGTGGGCAAATTATTAGATGAATTGGAAAGGTCTGGTCTGGACAAAAATACGACTATTGTTCTTTGGGGCGATCATGGCTGGCATCTCGGTGACCATGGCCTTTGGTGCAAACATGACAACTATGAACAAGCTACCCGTGCACCATTAATTATTTCCTCTCCAGGTTTCAAAGGAGGGCAAAAGGCACAAGGTTTGTCGGAATTTGTTGATATTTTTCCAACGCTAACCGATTTAGCCGGACTTACACTACCTGACGGATTGGCGGGTAAAAGTCTGGTTCCTATGCTGAAAAACCCTAAAGCTGAGGTTAAAAGTTATGCTCAAAGTCAATATCCTCGTAATGGGGATAAGATAATGGGGTACACCATACGTACAAAGCAATATCGTTATGTCGCCTGGTATGAAGAAAATTTTAGAAAAAAGAAGATTCTCGGTGATGTGAAACCTGTCGCTGTGGAACTTTATGATTATAAGAAAGATGCCCTGGAAAGGGATAATCTGGCGGAACGGCCAGAATACAAAGAGGTGTTGAAAAACCATGAAAGATGGATGAATGAATTTTTAACTACCCAAAAACATTCCTGGTAAGGTTTATTTCATTTGAAATAGATGTATCTTCCATTCCTTAACCCTTTTGAGATGTCAACCAGATATATTATCGTTTTATTCGTGTTTAAAGGATCTAAATAAAAAATAATTCCACCTTGGTAAGTTTGCCCTATAGCCAAACCGCATGGGCTTGTTGTGCTAACAACATAAGGACTTACTACAGTTCCAGCTCCTGTTACATTTATACCTGAACCAGCTGTAGTTACTCCTCCTTGGCCATCTGCTCCAGCAGGTCCTTGTTGTCCCGTTGCTCCAGTTGCTCCATCTAGTCCATTTGCTCCAGCAGGTCCTTGTGGTCCTGTTGCACCAGCTGCTCCATCCAATCCATTCGCTCCGGCTGGTCCTTGTGGTCCTTGTGGTCCTGTTGCACCAGTTGCTCCATCCAATCCATTCGCTCCAGCAGGTCCTTGTGGTCCTGTTGCACCAGCTGCTCCATCTATTCCATCTGCGCCTGCTGGACCTGTTGCACCAATCGCTCCGTCTATTCCATCTGCGCCTGCTGGACCTTGTGGGCCAATTGGACCTGCACCATTTCCTGATGTCTTCGCGTACAAGGCATAAGGAACACTCATTAATTGGCTTGTTCCCATTACAGAGTATGAAGAACCTCCAGTTACGTCTATTGAGGTACGTATAAAGTATGTGTCATTCGCCCAATCAATTATCGTGAAATCATCTGAAGTTGTGCCAGTTCCAATTTCAAGGTTTACTAGACCATACGTGTTTGTTGTAGGTGTGAAAGATTCTGTGTATACAGGTGTTCCTGAAATTCCTCCTTGAAGGATCTCAATTTGCATTCCAACCGCTTGGTTGTTTAAAATTGTGTTTCCAGCATCTCTAACGACTGCTTGATATTTAAATCCTTCTGGCGCTTGACCGAAAGATGTTATTGCGATAGTTGCTATAGCAACAAAGGATAGTAATATTCTTTTCATTATTTCGAGTGTTTAATTAGTTTAAACGTTTTTAAATTTTGTGTTTCATTATTCAAAGTCAATGAATAGCTACCAGGAGCTAATTGACTTACTTGAATTGGTGTTTGCTCCGCAGAAAGTATATCCTGCATAACAAGTTTTCCAAGTCCATCATAGAGTGTATATGTTACATTTTCAAACATGCTTGTTTTAATGTTCAATACATCTTCTGTCGGGTTAGGGAAAATGATGGCTTCGTAGTTAGGAGCAAAATCCTCCACGCCTAAAAAGTTCCAATTCGTTTGATGAAAACCTTGTGTAAGGTCATTCGTTCCATCGGTTCCTGTGTTAATTACAACTTCACCTATTGTAAAGTCAATGCTTCCATTTGCATTAGAGTATGAATCTCCTTGCGTGGATACAACTTCCTGCGCTGAGACAGATAAAGTTGTAATTAGTGTAAGTAGTAAGAGTGCGTTTTTCTTCATAAGTATTTAATTTAAAGGTCGAAATTACAACAAATAAACCCAAATTGGAAGTGCGTGAAGAAAAGGAAGGAATGGTTATAACAATCGCTAAAAAATCATATCTTGCTGAAGCAAGAAACGCTTTTTAGCGTAAACGTTATATGCCATTTTAAAAGACACCCTAAACATTGACAGAACTATACAAATATCTAAATTCAATTTCTCCGCTTCAAGACGAAACTTGGAGAAGGGTTAAAGGACTATTTACTGAAAAAACATTAGCCAAAGGTGACTATTTTATCAATGAAAGGCAACAAGCCAGGCAAATTGGTTTTTTAACAAGTGGAATTATTAGAGCTTTTTATAGAAATAATGAAGGTTTAGAGTATAATAAACATTTTTTTGTAGCTCATAATATTGTAGGAGGTTATTCCTCTCTGGTAACTTCGACACCTAATAAAATAATTCAGCAAACCCTATCAGAGTGCCAACTTCTAGTTGCTAACTATTCAGAGATTACAAAACTTTATGATATATTCCCTGATTTTGAGCGGGTAGGAAGGCGGTTAGCAGAACTATATTTCGTAGCTAAAGAACAACGCGAAATAGAAATTGTATTATTAAATGCTGATGAGCGTTATTTAATCTTTCGTAAGGAATACCCGCAAATCGAACAACAAATACCACAGTACCACATTGCTTCGTATCTTGGGATCACGCCAACACAACTAAGTCGCATTCGTAGAAAATTTTGCGAAAAATAGTTTTCTTTACATATGTAAATGTACAGGTGTCTATTTAATTGAATTTTTGCATCATCAATCTTAAATAAAATAAATATGATGCAAAAAATCTTATTATTTTTAGCCATAGTGCTATTATCTTATGGTGCAAACGCACAAACGCTTAACGACCCAGTTTATATCAATCATTCTCTTCTTCTGAATACGGATTTTGATAGTAAAGATGGAAATGTTACGACTAATCTTATTGAAGTTAATGTAACTACTCCTGCCATTAAAGTTAGTAACAAAATAAAAGTATTTAATGCTGTCTATTATCGTAACTCGGACTTTAGTTATGGCAATTCATTTCCTCAACATAATTCCTTTCCAACTACACTTCACGACATTCGCTATTCAGCTATTATTCGTGTGCAACTAAATCCCAAATGGGAAATTGTTGCGATACCAAGAATAATGATACGAAGTGATTTAAGCCAATCAATCAATGAAAATGATTTCTTCCCACAAGTAGCAGTTCTTGCCACTTATGCTATAAATGGTAATCCGAACTTTAAAATTGGATTGGGTGGTGCTTTAAATAATGATTTTGAAAGAAACGCCTTTGTTCCGCTCGGTTCACTTTATTATGACAGCAAAAAAGTAAAAGTGGAGATTGTGTATCCCAATGCTAATTTCTTGTATAAACAATCAGAAAATTTTGAATTTGGACTTTTTGCCTCTGTTGATGGTGCAATATCAAGAGTTGCACAGTTTCAAATTGGAGATGACAATATAAACTATCTCCGAACTTTTCAACTATTAGTTGCACCAACTGCTTCTCATCGAATTTACAAACAAATTTACGGGCATCTTAAAATTGGTTTTGCCCCAATACGCAGTTTTGAAACTATGAATGGTGATTTTAAAGCCATACAAAATCAAAACTTTGACCTAAAATCCAGCTTGTTTTTCAGAACTGGTATCAGTTTTCGCTTAAAAAATTAATAATTCCAAAATTATCGTAAAATGAAAAATTTAAAATTCGCACTGATTTTATGTTTATTGTCATCATTGACATTACAAGCTCAAAACAAGAAAGTAATCTTTATTATGAGTGCCGCAACAGAACTAAAACTTAAAAATGGAAAATCGTATCCTGAAACGGGAGTATTTTTAAGTGAATTTTATTTGGCTTACAAAGAAATCGTCAATTTAGGCTACGAAGTGGATTTTGCCACACCCAACGGAATTACATCTTCTATCGACAAGGAAAGCTATAATGCGAAATATTGGGGTAAAAAAGATACGCTAATCAATGAAGCGACTGAATTTGTAAAACAAAATCCGAAATTTAATAAGCCACTAACTTTAGAGCAAGCACTTGCAAATATAGACTCTTATCAAGGTATGGTAATTCCAGGTGGGCAGGGTTTGATGGTAGATTTGTTTTACGACCCAAACATTTCAAAAATCTTGAAGAACTTTTCTCAAAAAGGGAAAGCAATAGGTTTGATTTGCCATGCACCAGCATTAATACTCTCTATGCCAAAAGAAGAAAACCCCTTTATTGGATACAAAGTAAATTCTGTAACGGGTTTGGAAGAATTTTTTATTGAAAATTTTGTAATGAAAGGCAAGCCCAAAAACAGAAAAATTGCCAAACAACTTAAAAAATTAGGTTTAAAGTACAAGAAAGGAAAACCAGCAGGCAATTTTGCAGTAAGAGATAGAGAATTAATAACAAGTCAAAATCCATATTCAAATGAAGCCTTTAACAAACTATACCTCGAAGCCTTAAAAGAACTAGAAGAAAAAGGAACGTTAAAACCAATTATCAAATGAAACTAACGGACAATACAATTCTTATTACAGGTGGTTCATCTGGTATTGGTTTGGCAATTCTAAAAAGCTTCTACCAATTAGGAAACAAAATTATCATTGTGGCAAGGGATATTGATAAATTGAAAGAAGTTCAAATTCAATTCCCCGAAATAGCTATTTTTCAATGCGACCTTACCAATCAAACCGATATTGATGGCCTTATCGTTTTTATAGAGCAAAATTATTCTAACTTGAATATGCTTTTTAATAATGCAGCCATTCAATATAACTATGATTTCTTAACAGAACAAAACATAGTTAATAAAATAGATTACGAAGTAAGCGCTAATCTTACTTCAACTATTAAACTATGCGGTTTGTTATTGCCAGTATTGTTGAAAAACGAAAATTCTGCTATTGTAAATGTAAGTAGTGGTTTGGCTATTTCACCTAAAAAATCTGCCCCGGTCTATTGTGCCTCAAAAGCAGCAATTCATAATTTCACAAAGGCTTTTCGGTATCAAATGGAAGGAATTAATTTAAAAGTATTTGAAATTTTACCACCCATAGTAGAAACGCCAATGACCGAAGGTCGGGGGAAAAATAAAATTAGCCCCGAAGAATTAGTAAACGAATTTATGAACGACTTCAAAAAGAATAAAGAAGAAAGTTACATTGGAAAATCAAAATTGCTTAAATTTATCAACAGGATTTTGCCAAAAATTTCCGACAGAATTCTAAAAAATGGATAAAACAGACAAGAAAACGGCACATAACAGCTAGAGTTTCGTGGCGCCCAGCGGGCATGCCATGAAACTCCCGTTGAA
>JAFMBH010000099.1 GCA_017858735.1 Bacteroidota bacterium | reverse complement strand
CATTCGTCTCAATGCGGATCAAAACGGGTGAATCTCCTTTGTGTGCTTTTTGTAAGCGAGCGGCAAATTTGAATGAGTGTGCAGGTACAACCCGATCATCATGATCTGCCGTTGTAACTAATGTAGCAGGATAAGTTACGCCCTCCTTCAAATTATGGTATGGAGAATAACCCTTCAAATAGTTAAACATCTCAGGGCTATCCTGGGCCGTTCCATAATCAAAAGCCCATCCGGCACCCGCTGTAAACTGATGGTAGCGCAACATATCTAATACCCCAACTGCTGGGAGTGCAACCTTAAATAAATCAGGTCGTTGTGTCATGGCGGCTCCAACTAATAAGCCTCCATTGGACCCGCCACTGATAGCAAGGTATTCCTTTGCCGAGTATTTTTCCTTTATTAAATATTCAGCAGCAGCAATAAAATCATCAAAAACATTCTGTTTTTTGAGCTTTGTACCCTGCACATGCCAATCTTCACCATATTCACCTCCACCCCGCAGATTTGCCACCGCATAAACACCACCATTTTCCATCCAAACTATATTAGATGTGCTGAAGCCCGGCGTTAAACTTATATTAAATCCACCGTATCCATAAAGTAAAGTAGGATTTTTTCCATTTAAAACTAATCCCTTTTTATAAGTAATGATTAGGGGTACTTTAGTACCATCCTTTGATTGATAAAAAACCTGCTTTGATTCAAAATCGGCAGGATTAAAATCTACTTTGCTTTCTTTGTAAATGGATGACTTTCCCGATGTAACGTCTAAAGAATAAATAGTAGCTGGTTGGGTATAGGAAGTAAAGGTAAAGTAAAGGACAGGATCTTTCCATTTTCCTGAAAATCCTGAAGCTGTGCCCTTGCCTGGTAAAGAAATAGTACGCACTACCTTACCATTTAAGCCAACTTGTTCAACTAAAGAGAGAGCATCTTTAAGATAAGAAGCGAAGAAATAGCCACCTCCGGTGGATATACTCAAGGGTTCCTTTCGTTCAGAAATGACGTCTGTCCAGTTTTTGGGAGATGGATTAGCCGCTTTTACTTTGACTAAGCGCCCGTTTGGTGCATCCAAAGTCGTATAAATAAATATCCAATCCCCTTCTGAATGAACTACTTGATGCTCTTTTTCAAAATTATCCACTACCTGCACAATAGGTGAATTCTTATCATTTAAACTTTTGATATACAACTCATTACCTGAGGTAGATACAGCAGCCGTAATAACTAGGAATTGCTGATCCTCTGTTACAAAGCCACCAATGTATCTTCTTGGCGTTTTCTCGCCACCAAAAACAAGCTGATCTGCCGACTGAGGTGTACCTAATTTATGATAAAACAATTTATGGTACTGCGTTTTTCCTGAAAGAGCACTTCCCTCTTTTGGTTTTTCGTAAGAACTGTAGTAAAAACCTTCAGAACCTTTCCAGGAAAGACCAGAGAATTTCACGTCAGTTAGGGTATCTTCCAGCATATTTTTCGACATAGCGTCCAAAACAATAACCTTTCTCCAATCGGAACCGCCTTCCGAGATTTGATAAGCAGCAAGGGTTCCATCTAACGAAAAATCGATACCTGCAAGAGAAGTTGTTCCATCTGTTGAAAAATCATTAGGATTTAAGAAAACCTCAGGCGTATTTTCTCCTTTTTGCCTGTACAGGACATACTGATTTTGCAGGCCATCATTTTTATAAAAATAGGTGTAATCGCCTTCTTTGAATGGAGCAGAATATTTTTCATAATCCCATAATTTAGCAAGCCTTTCTCTGATAGCGCCTCGGAATGGAATTTTATTAAGGTAATCGAAAGACACTTCATTTTGACTTTTCACCCACTCCCCTGTTTCCGTTGAACGGTCATCTTCTAACCAACGATAAGGATCTGAGACGATACTATCAAAATAATTATCTGTATGATCGATAGTTTTTGTTTCCGGATAATTTACTTTCATCAAAGGTAAAGGCTTTTTGTCAGTCTTATTGCAAGAGAGAGCGACAAGACCTAAGATAACGAAAAACAATAAGTGTTTCATATATAATAATTTAGCTTACATTTTAATCCATTCACCTTTTGAAGCGACCACCTTTTCAACAAAATTCATACCTCTCAACCCGTCCTCAATGGAAGGAAAATCAGTATAAAGTGGATCTACCTCTTCGCCAGACAACCTTGCCTGAATACAAAAAGCAAAATTCCTGTAAATATTGGCAAACGCTTCAAGATAACCTTCAGGATGACCTGCCGGAATCCGGGTATGTGCCATAGCTTCTCGTTCTAACCCTGCCCAGCCGGTTCTGTAAATTGTTGATGGCTTATCTTGATAGATCACCGTAAGTGTATTGGGTTCCATTTGTCGCCAGGCAATTCCACCCTTTTCACCATACACTCTGATATTTAGATTATTCTCTTCGCCATTACAAATCTGGCTGGCATGAAGAACCCCTTTAGCACCATTCTCGAAGCGAAGAAGGACATTTCCATCATCATCTAATTTTCTGCCTGGAACAAAGATGCTAAGATCAGCGCACATTTCGCTGATTTTCAGACCAGTGATATACTCTGCCAGATTTTCTGCATGGGTACCAATATCGCCCATTGAACCTGCTGCCCCCGACTGATTTGGGTCAGTGCGCCAAATAGCCTGTTTTGCATTAGCATCAGCTTCAAGTAGCGTGGATAACCAACCTTGAGGATATTCCACTACCACTTTGCGAATGTGTCCCAATGCTCCTTTGCGAATCATGGCTTTAGCCTGTTTCACCATCGGGTAACCTGTATAATTATGGGTAAGAGCAAAAATGAGCCCTGTTTTATTGACTAAATCTACCAATTCTTCAGCCTCCTTTTTAGTCAAACACAAAGGTTTATCACAAACCACATGAAAACCATTTTCGAGAGCCATTTTTGCTGGACCAAAATGCATGTGATTCGGAGTAACAATAGAAACGAAGTCCATACGAACTCCCACTGGAAGTTCCTTTTCAGTTAAAATCATTTGACTGTAGGAATCATACACCCTATCCTCTGGCAAATAAAGGTCTTGACCTGAAAGTCGAGATTTTTCAGAATCACTGCTAAAAGCACCACAAACTAAGTCAATATGACCATCTAAGGCAGCAGCCATTCTATGAACTCCGCCTATGAAAGCACCCCGACCACCGCCGACCATGCCCATTCTTATTTTTCTGCGCATACGCAAATTATTTTGAAGAATAAAAAATTACAAACTGCGAATTTTAATATTACGGAACCAAACGGCATCGCCATGATCTTGAAGGCCAATTTTACCAATAAGAGCCTTTCCCCAATCTTTCTGGTTTTTCCATTTACTTTTTTCTACAATGGCATTTATTTCATCAGAACCCAGCGTCAATTTAATCTGTCTTACGCCATTTTGCCATTGTTCCAATTTATACCCTTTCATAATAATTCTAACTGAATTCCACTCACCGGCAGGTTTCACATTTTCCGTTTTACTAGCCATTACGTCATAAAAATCACCTGAACGGTGGGTAATAATTTTCGCGTCTGGGTGGCATTTATTGTCAAGTACCTGCATTTCAGGTCCTGTCAAATAAGGTTGTTTATATTTCGGATCCTCTACAATACGGTACATGATACCACTATTCCCACAATCTGAAATTTTCCATTCAACGGAAAACTCAAAGTCATCGTAGTCTTCTAAAGTTACTAAATCACCCTTAGCAATGTCACTCCTGCCCTTTTTGGCATCAAGAAAAATTGCTCCATCCTTCACGCCCCAGCTAGTGGCCATATCCGTTCGGTTGTATGTTTTCCAACCGGTCAAAGTGGAACCATCGAACAATAATTTCCAGCCTTTCTTAATTTCTGCCGGAGTGAGTTTATTGAGCATCGCGTCATTTGCATTATTTGACTGTGCAACAACAAAATGAATAGAAGAAAAGGTTAGAAAAACAAATCCTAATAAAATAGTTTTTCTTGAAAGAAGATAATTCATAACAGATAAGGTTTTAAGATTTAAAATGTCAGTTATTTTGGTTTGGTTAATTCAATAAAAGGTTTTATCAAATCATTTGGAACCGTTACAGAAAGCTGATAATGGTTAATTTTCCACCCGGCAGGGGTATCTATTAGCACGCCTGTTGCTCTGCATGGCCCCATCCAGGTAACGAGAAGTTCGTCCCACCACGCAGTATTTCCATCTTTAGAAACAGTAATATTTCGTTGACTGGCTGAAAAATCCCAGGCAACCTCTCTCTCAAAAGCAAAAGCAGACCAGCGTTTAAAAGTATCCCTGATCCAGCGCTCTGTCGTATCCGTACCTATATAGATGGCATCAGGCGTCATCATACCAAAAAAGGTCTCCTCATCAGCCGTTGATGCTGCTTTATGCCATTTAGTTACCAAAACATCTAAATATTGAGTCAATACTTCTGGTTTTACAGGTACACCCAATCGACAATTATCCTTTTGACGTGTATCTGTAATTTGTAATATTTTCCAACCTCCACTCATTTTTACCAATTGAAAGGTATTGGTACCACAATGACTGAATTGATTTCCCACGTAAAATGAATAAGGGGTCCAAACGGAAGCCAGGCTCCCGTCGATTTGTATTTTATAAGACCAGATACGTTCGTCTAAAGGCCCATCCTTTCTGGGCGTACCGACACTTTTTAAAAAATTTTCAATATTGGTTGATTGAACAACGGGCATACCTGATTTATCTGTTGCGATGGTCATTAATCTCATTTCAGGATGAAAAACCTGATGAACCCTTGCGCTGTCTGCCTTAAACATGCCATCAAACATCTCAACAATGGCCTTTCTCACTAAGATCTCTTCCGTTGGAGACTGGCAAAAAATCTGCAAACAATAAAAAGAAAAACAAATTGACAGTATATATTTCATAGTGATTTCAAAAATTTACATGTCCGTTAAATTGAAAAAATCTAAAGTAAGCGTTTGTTGTCAAAATTAATAGCTAATTAACTATTAATTTTTATGTAAAATTGTTATCCTTTGCACCAATAAATTAACATGGATGAAGGTTATATTTAAAAAGGGAACTATGATTAAGTTTATACAGTGTCTAATTTTGACTGGTTTGATAACATCTTGTCAATCTTCCAAAGTTCTTATAGACACGCAGACAGGAGGTTCGCCCGATTACAGCCAAGCTTCATCATGGGGTGCTTTGCCTGAAAAAATTGATTTAACTGATGAAACACCAAAAGGATTGTCGGTTAATGGATCTATACCAAACGAATCGCTTTCAAAGGTAGATGTCTTCTTTCTGCATCCAACGACTTACACCGACAATAAAAAAGTAACCTATTGGAATGGTAATCTTGCAGATGAAAAATTACGCCTTAAAACTGAAAACTCTACCTTAAAGTATCAGGCCTCTATATTTAATAAAGCGGGAAATGTTTATGCCCCCTTTTATAGACAAGCGCATTTAAATGCTTATTTTTCCAATGAAAAAGAAAAGGCAAAAGCTGCTTTTGAATTAGCTTACCAAGATATTCGTCAGGCATTTATGTATTACATTCAACATTATAATAATGATAAGCCTATTATAATCGCCTCACACAGTCAGGGAACCAATCATGCTGAGCGCTTAATGAAAGAATTTTTTGATGGAAAACCATTAGCACAAAAATTAGTTGCTGCGTATTTAATAGGTATGCCCATCAGACAAAATGCTTTCCAACAGATTGTTCCTTGTGAAAATGCCAATCAAACCGGTTGTTTTGTCAGTTGGAGGACCTGGGAGGAAAAAAGTGCTCCTACCTCTAAATCCGGTGATGAAGATATCGTAGTGGTTAATCCTTTGTCGTGGAGTCGCTCGACAGAAGTAGCACCAAAGGAATTAAACAAAGGAGCGGTACTTCTCAATTTCGATAAAGTTTTACCCGCCATTTGTGACGCTACAATTAAAGGCGCCTATTTAGAGGTAAGTCATCCTAAGTTCCCATGGAGTTTTCTATATAGAAATAAGAACTATCATATTGCTGATTTCAATCTTTTTTATAGCAATGTTCAGGAAAACACTATCTCCAGAGTTGCTTCCTATCAGTTAAATCATACCTCTCGAAACCCTTAATAACTTAATGGATATTTATAAGCGAAAATCTCATTGGAAGAAATATTTAGCAGCCGTCGGGGTAGTGCTAATCCTTATTTCTCAATTTTATGCGCAATATTTAAGTAAGCGATTGGCGGAGGAAGAAATGCAAAAAGCAGATCTTTGGGCTAAAGCATACGCAGAATTGAATAATCCGGTAAATGAGGCTTGTAGTTCTTGCCAGGATTTGACCATTCCATTTGACATTATAAAAAACAATAAAACCATTCCAGTTATTCTGGTAGATCCCACCGGTGTAATCCTTGACTCAAGAAACTACTCTTCTACCAATCCAAAAACCATTGAAAAAGAACTGGCACGCTTGAAACGCCAGGGAGTTAAGCCCATTGAAAGCTACGGCAACAAGTTGTATTACGAAGAATCAGTTACTTTGCGTCAACTCAGGTTCTTTCCTTTAATGCAGCTCGGTCTTATCGCTGCTTTTATCTTTTTTGGCTATATCGGATTTAGTTCTGCCCGAAGAGAAGAACAAAATAGAGTGTGGGTAGGTATGGCCAAAGAGACGGCACACCAGCTTGGTACACCCATTTCAGGTCTCATTGCATGGATTGACTTATTAAAATCTAAAGAGCTACCAGATACCGAAATTACAGATATTATTAAAGAACTCGAAAAAGATGTAAACAGGCTGGAACTGGTAGCAGACCGCTTTTCAAAAATTGGTTCTGCTCCTCAATTATTACCTGTTAATATTTATGCTCAATTAGATGATTGCCGAAATTATATGCAGAGAAGAGCGCCTCGTAAGGTCTCGTTTGATTTTCCCTCCGTCGCAGAATACAAACCTATCCCGGTTGGCTTGAATGCACACCTTTTCGATTGGGTAATTGAAAACTTATTG
Source organism: Bacteroidota bacterium (assembly GCA_017858735.1). Classification (GTDB taxonomy): domain Bacteria; phylum Bacteroidota; class Bacteroidia; order Chitinophagales; family Saprospiraceae; genus BJGN01. The sequence goes on along the minus strand of JAFMBH010000099.1, from coordinate 3,955 downwards.
AGAAACGCGCTAGATGCTATGGACGGAAAAGGGGTGATTTCTGCACACATAAGCTTAGAATCGAATCAGGTACATATTGATATTTCTGATAATGGAAAGGGAATTCCTCCGTCTAACCATAAAACAGTTTTTCAACCCGGGTTCACCACAAAAAAGAGAGGCTGGGGTTTGGGCCTTTCTTTAGCGAAAAGGATTATTGAAGATTATCACGAAGGAAAAATATTTATAAAATATGGGGAAGAAAATAAAGGAACTACCTTTTCAATTATTCTTCCCCTATACAAAGAAGGAAAAGTTATTTCATAAAAACCCATTTAACCAATTCTTTCATTCCAGCTTTTTTACCGTACAATAAGATACCTACCCTGTAAATTCGTCCCGAAATCCATACAAAAAACATCGCCGTACCTATTAATATGGTTAATGAAAGAGCTACCTCCCACCATGGCGGGTTGAAAGCCAGTCGGGCAGGCATAACAATGGGTGAAAATAAAGGAAACATAGATGACCATCTGGCAAGACTTGAATCAGGTGATTCTACACTTTGCATCATTATATAAAGGGCTAAAATAACGGGAATGGTTATGGGAAGGGTCAAAGAACTGCTTTCTCCCATATCATCGCCTATCGCAGAACCTACGGCCGCAAAAAGAGAAGAATACAAGAAATATCCACCTAAAAAGAATAACATAAACAAAGGTACGATGAGCCACCAGTTAATTTGATTAAACTCTTTCATGGCCAACGCTACCATTGCTTGCATATCGTCGGGATTGAAATCTGGCGTAGCGCCTTGTGCCATAGACATATTTGTCGATAAATCTATACCCATAATCAGCCTCGTAATTAGCAATAATACGGGGACTAAAATCACCCATACCAATACTTGTGTTAAACCTACGCCACCAACACCAATGATTTTTCCCAACATTAATTGAAAAGGTTTTACCGATGAAATCATTACCTCCACAATTCTGTTCATCTTTTCTTCCATCACTGACCGCATGACCATCATGCCATAAATAAATACGGTCATATACATAATAAAGCCCATTGACATACCGATAACAGCGGCAATAGCACTCGTAAGCCTGGAGGAATCTACATCATCTTTAGAAATAGGTTCCGGTTCCAAAATTATTTTAGTATCCAGGGCAGCTATTTGCTCTTTATCCAACTTTAATTGTACTATTTTGAAATCGCGAAGGGCATCCTCCACTCTATCCTTAATTTTAAACTGAATAGACAGACCAGGTTGCTTGGCGGCATAATAGAAAACGGTATATTGCTTTTCCATAACTTCTTTTATCGCCGGCACGTATAAAACACCTGAATAGGAACTTTTTTCAATACCTGATAAAACCTCTTTTAACGATTTTTTTTCAAAATGAAAAAACAGATTTTCTTCATCCCTTATACTTCCATCTAAAATCTTAGCCTCATCTACCACAGCGATATTTTGAACTTCATCTGTTTCATAAGAAAAAATGAGGGTCACTACTGCCGTAAAGAGGACTATGGCAAGTGGGGTAAGTAAAGTGGTAAGTATAAAACTTTTACTGGTAACACGAGAAATATATTCTCTCTTAATGATTAATAGGAGCTTATTCATATAGAATTATTCTTTTTGTTTTTGACGTTGAATAAAAGCAGGATTATATTGTCCCTGGGTGTTGAAGCCGGGAAATGGACGCATTTTTCCAAACCGTGGATAAGAATCAAATAGGTCACCTGTACCCATTACTCTTGGATCTTTTTGTTCAGTTAATACGCCTTCCAGTTGTTTTTTAAGTTTTTCCTTTTTTTCATGGTAGGATTCATTGGCAGATAAATCAATTAAACAAAATGGATCCAGTAGAATATCATATAATTCCTCTGACATTTTTTTCCCAAACCCCGCTTGAAATGCTACCGACCAATTTTCCGGACTTTGCATCATTTGCCTTTTTGTAGGAGAATCATCAATATCCTCATACCCCAAAATACCCTTTGGATCAGGATAGGGGGCAGGATTTCCCGCTGGCCAACGGTCAGGTTCGAAGTTTCTAATATATAAAAATTGATCAGTCCTAATCGCTCTGGATGGATATCCCAAATTGTCCGGCCTGGCGTGAGTATGTCTTTCCCTGCCGGCAAATACGGGTTGCTTAAATGATTTACTACCCGATTTTAAAATGGGCACCAGATTTTTACCCGATGTTTCAGGCAGTTCCCTCGCATTAGCTAGAGAAAGAATGGTATTTGCAAGATCAATCAAACTAACTAAAGAATGATTAGCTCTTCCTGGCTGATCTATTTCGGGCCCGGCAATAAGCAAGGGAACATGAATACCAAATTCGTGTAATGATGCCTTCGCGTTGGGGAAAGCCATGCCATTATCAGCGGTTACAATAAGATAGGTATTCTCCAATTCACCCTTTTCGGCTAATAATTGAATCATTTTCCCTAGTTGCTGGTCAAAATAATTTACCTCAAAAGCATAATCCAAAAAATCTTGCTCAATAGTATCTGTTTGCGGTAAAAATTCAGGTAATTTAACTTTTTCACCAGGTTGCCTTGAACCTGAACCAAAGGTATATGTCCTATGAGGTTCATGCGCGCCAAACCAAAAGAAAAAAGGCGATTCCTTTGGTTTGTTGTTTAGGAAAAGAGCTAGATTACCAACATAATCAATGTCGCTAATATCTTTACTTACGCGTACTTTCAATTTTTGGGCATTATATTCTTCCCCTACTGGATTAGTTTTCCAACCCGCGTCTTCCCAATTTCCTGGCCCCCATGCCTTTCCGGTGTAGCCAGTATAATACCCTTTTTTCCTTAAAACCTCAGTAAAAACCTCAAATTTTGAAGGAAAATAACTACCGTGGGTCCCCGCTTCCTCTAATTGCCAAATATTTTTCCCTGTAAGTATTGCGGCACGGGAAGGGCTGCATTGAGGCGCCGCTGCAAAAGCCTGGGTAAAATGCACCCCTTTTTTTGTCAGACTATCAAAAGTAGGCGTTTTAAATGTACCTAATTTATAGATACCTGCGTGAGGAAAAGACTGATCATCGGCTATGGCAAATAAGAAATTATAGGCATTGGGACTTTCATATCTAACAGAAGACATGGAAATCAGGCATAAAACCAGACCTATAAGCACACTATTTCTTATTGAAATCTCCATTTGTCGTATGTTTTAGGTTATTAAACCGATTTTTTTCTAATAAATAACTATTTCCCTGTCTTAAATTCTGAGTCCATTTGGCTGACCATTCGGTTTTATTCCCAAACATATTGAAATAAGTACCTGTTTTACTATTGAACAATTCAAATAATGGTTCCTTTTCTGTGTCAGTCACCATATTAATTTCCCAATCTCCAAGGTGTATATTTCGAATGGCTTCTTTGCTTTCAGTATATTTGGTTTCTTCAACCTTATCATTTCCAAAAGAAAAAACACTTAAAAAACGCTGTTTACTATCACGAGAATCTGTTTTTAGAGTAAAATGCTTTTGATCTGTATCAAAAGTTGTTAACTCTTCGCCGTCTTCATCGACAAATCTAAAATTAACCAGAGGTACATCGAATGTATCTTTTATAGACATAGAAGAGGGAGAACTAGAGAAAAACTGAACAATACATGAATCTGATGATAATAATTGATGAGTAAGTTTATCGATAGTCAGACTATTTTCTGCATGCAACAACCATTGCCATTCAGCAGGTTCGTCACTTTCTAATTCATCGAGAATGATAATGATTTGGGGTGGCAACAAAAGGTAATGTCTAACAAATTTTTTAACGCCAAAATTTTCTTTCGTTTCAGTACTTTTATAAGCTAATGACGCATCACTTTTCACATAAGCCAACGTAGTTCCTTGTACTAATCTTTTGAAGGAAGATATTCCCTCAGTACTTATCACTTGTCCGTTTCCATTTATTAGTACGCCATTGGCACTTTTAGTCAACTGAG
>JAFMBH010000028.1 GCA_017858735.1 Bacteroidota bacterium | reverse complement strand
AATTTCAGCATCGGCATTAAAAAACAAAACCTCAGGAGTAACATTAACGCTTAAATAATTTGCAAGATGATTCTCTTTATCTATAAACCACTGGAAAGGGATTTTATATTTTTTTATAAAACCCTTTGCCATTTTACTTTCTTCATACGAAGTGAATACTCCAATAAAGGTAAACTCAGGAAATTCTAGTGCTAATTTTTTCCAGATACTAGGATACTTATTACAAATCGGACATTCAGAATTCATCCAGATAAGAACATTTCCCTTTGGGCTTAGAACAACGTCCCTTGATATTAAATCTTTCAAACTATCCATTTCAACTGACAAGAGCAGTGATTTATTCGCATTGAATGAAAATAAATGAGTAGTTATTGTTACACTGAATAATAAAAGAAGGAAAAGATATCTCATAAAAAAAATTGCTCCCCGAAAATAAGTATCGGGGAGCAATTAAACTAATAAAGTAGCATAATATTATTTTTTGGGTGTAAGTAGCACGGTGGCTTTGTCACCATAACCATTTACCCAAGCATAACTTATTGTGCCATCATCATTCACTTTACCAGAAGCAGTGGTTTTTTCACCGAAAGGTTCTGTAAAATCAGGAAACTTAATGGTTCCACAAACATCAAACAAAGTAGCCTCCATTTTTGTCGTAGCTGAAATACCATAAACCCCGTACCATTTTAAATAAAGGCCGGCGCTCCAATCGGAAATAGAATATTTGCCATCACCAGTTTTGGTAAGTTTTACTTCTTTTGTCTCGGTAAAAACACCTTTACAACAGTCATCGGTAGATGTACCTGAAGTAGTAGCAATGTAAGTACCTTCGATTTTTGAGTCACAAACCACAGCCCAGTTGATATCGCAATTAGCCCCGGGAAATTCTGAGCAAACAGAATCTGACCAGGAGTCAAAATAACGACCATCAGCGGTAGTAAATGCCCAAGTCATTCTGAAACCATCATCGGCTGTAAAACGAACAGATGACGTTCTGTCTTTCTTAAAGGTATTACTAAAAACAGAAACCTTACCTTTGCCATCACCATAATCAAAGGTAGCATCTTTGAATGCGGTATAAACATCATTTGGAGAGATGCTAAATTTAGCATTCGCTCTATTGGCAGGAACGGCACTACCTTCCAAAGTTTTCACTTTTTTAGTACCATGATTAGCTACGCGAGGATTTCCTTCCGCATCGACGTAGGACTCTCTAAAATTGACAAAAATGTCCATTTTAGTAACTGTATTAATTTTATCTATAGATATCCATTGCAATTCAATACTAATTGGCGTGGTCATATCTTTATAGAAGAAACTCGTAGCTGAGCCAGCGGCTGTTTGCGCAAAACCATGAACGGCAGTTTCTGGCGCAAGAACCGGATTTAGCGATTCGTCCTTGCAGGAAGAAAACGGCAACAAGAGTGCGGCGGCTAGAGAATAAAGCAAAATTTTATATCGCTTCATGTTGTGTTTTTTTATTAAAACAATCAATGAAAATAATTAGTTCGGATCCCAGAAAATTCTATCTCTGTCATAAATAACATCCTTTGCTGTTTTCGCATTAGGATTCAATGTTAGTTCCTCTTGTGGATAAGGTAAACGAACAGGGAATTTACGAGGAGCAAGGATTGGATCCTGGATAGTATTTGGGAAACCAGTACGACGGAAGAAGTTATATAACTCGAAACCATTACCCCAGCTAGTAAACCAAAGTTGTTTTCCAACCACGTTTAATTTAGCGTTATTATTGGCTGCATTGTCATAACGACTCATCCATAGATCAACATAAGCCTTTGTATCCAATACACGTCCATCGACCATAGTAATTGGTGGAGCTGGCGCATTCACATCAGATGATCTACTAAATGTTACTACTTTACCAATATGATCTTCGATTGCTTTTTTGAATAAAGCCTTAGCATCACCTGCTACTCCCAGAGAAAGGATAGCTTCTATTTGATGATAAAGAACGTTTACAGAAGTTAAAGCTGGGAAAATTCCTCCACCTGATGCACGATTTGCTGCAGGAATAGCGGGTGTTGCTATATCATAATAACCACCAGCAGGATAAACACCCGGAATAAGCCTGAAGTCACCATCTAGTGGAATACCTGCCGGGTCAGCTCTGTCACGTCCAAATAAGCCAGCTAAGAAAACTGCTGCTTTATCATCATACTTAAGATTCTTATTCTCATATAAACGCTTAATTACCAAATTACTGATTGGAAAATATCCATAAGTACAGGAAGGCGTTTGAGAACAAGGAGAAGTATTACGTTGAGATGGATCCGCCTGATCAAGAACGGTTCCCTGAATACGACGGAAATAGTATGGCCAGCGTGGGTCAGCATCTTCTAAAGATTCTAACATAAACTGATGCAGAATGTAAGTAAAGCCGTTAGTACCAGCTGTGTAAGAAGCACGATACCAAGGGTGGCGATTATCTGGTGTAACCGTCTTTGAATATTGGAAAGTAAAATCTTCCGCAGTGGTAGAAATTAATTTCCCAGAAGCGATTACTGCTTCAATTTGAGATTTGGCGTTAGTGTTCACCAATCTCGTATTCATTAACATCTTCAATTTTAGAGAAAGACCAAATTTTTCCCAACGTGCTGTATTTCCAGCGTAGATAAGGTCACCTGTAATGGCCACCGGACGACGGGCATTGGTTACTCCTTTAATACCCTCGTCAACAAGTAAGAGCATTTTAGCATAAATAGCGGCATCGTCTTCAAAATTTGGATTGACGATAGGCGTTTCACTGTCACCGTTAAGTGCTTCAGTGTAAGGAATATCGCCAAAAAGATCGACCATAGTAGAAACTACATAAGCCTTTAACAGCTGTGCAATACCTAAATATTGAGGTGAACCTGTATCACCAGTATTTGATTTGATGATTCCTTCAAGGTCCTTTAGCACATCAGCATAAAGTGAGCGCCAGGTTCCGTTGTAGGCAGTCTGGCCAATATTCCAGTTATCATAACTACCTATAATTCCCATGAAGCCCATGAGATCGTTATTAACACCCCCACCAATAAGGCTTACCATACTGTATTGAGCTTGGGCAAGTAGAAGATCCGAACTTGCTTGCGTAGGATTATTAGGATCTTGGTTAATGTCTAAGTCAAACATATCACCACAACCACTTAGAACAAAAATCATAAGGGTGGCGGCGAAAAATCTGACGGTATTTTTTAATTTATTCATTTGTAAATTTTTTTCCCTGGACTGTAATAACCAGGATGAACAAAAATGTCAATAATTCGTCAGAAGGTTATGGAAAGGTTCACACCAAAACGTCTCGTTGTTGGATAAGAACCGTATTCGAAACCTTGAACATTTGAAGAAGAAGATTCAGCCAAAACCTCGGGATCACTATTCACCCCTTCAAGAATATTTGGAGCTCTCCACCAAAGGTTACGACCAGAAAGTGATAATCTTGCTGAACCGAAAGGTGTCTTTGACAATAACTGTTTTGGGAACTGATAAGCCAAAGAAATTTCTCTTAAACGAATAGAAGTAATATCAAAAATATTCGTTTCATCTGCGCCGTAAGCGCCAAAGCCGTTAGAGAAGAAATAATCAAAAGCAGTGATGGCTGTTGTATTTCTGATATAATTTCCTTTTTCATCTAATACAGGTTCAAACGTCTGGGTATTACCATAAACGCCGGGAATCACTCTGAGTGCTTCTCTGTCTTCCGTAACTTTAATCTGGCCTCTTAGTAAAAGAGAACTTGCGGTAGTTAAATACATGTCACCACCCTGACGCCAGTCAAGCATCGCATTTAATGAAAATCCTTTGAACGAGAAAGTATTGATTAAACTTGTCGTAAAGTCAGGATTTGGATCACCAATAATTTCAGATGTTTGCTCCAGGATCGTCAAACCTAATGATTTATCAATTAACAAATCACCTTCAGGGGTTTTAGCATTGGCCGAACCAAAGATTTGACCATAAGGTAAGCCTGTTCTATGAATAACACCAAGACTTGAGAATAAACCACCAACATAGATATCACCTCCTTCACCAGCATCAACTACTAAAGAGCGAATACGGGTAAAGTTAACGGTTGCATCCCAGGTAAAGTTCTTCATTTTAATAGGTGAGAAGTTCAACGCAACCTCAAAACCTTTATTTTGAATTTCACCTGCATTAACTACAGCACGGGTAAAGCCTGAAGAAGCTGGTACCTGCGTAGAGGTAATCTGGTTAGTAGAATTTCTTTTGAACCAGGTAAATTCTAAAGCAACTCTATTTTTCAATAATCTTACATCTGCACCAAACTCAATCTCAGTTGTTAACTCCGACAATAAATTACCATTTCCTAAGGTGTTACCTAAGGAAGCTAAATTGAATTTAGAACCACCAGCGGTTGTGAATGGTGTTGAAAGGAAATAAGGCGTGGCTGTTCTGTAAGGAGTTGCTTCATTACCTACTTGTGTCCAGGCACCTCTAATTTTAGCATAACCTAAGAAGTTATTTGAAATATCAAAAGCATCTGTTAGGACGAAAGAGGCATTCACCCCAGGATAGAAGTAACTTCTATTGGCTGCAGGTAATGTTGAAGAGAAGTCATTACGCGCAGTAATACCCAGATACAAATAGTTTTTGTATCCAAGTTGCATATCAGAGTAAGCGGCATAAAAACGCTGTAAGCGATTAAATTCAGAACTTAACTGAGTAACTGTAGCATCAGTATTGTATAAACCTCTAGAAATAATACCATCACCCACAACATAGCGAGTGCCATAAGAACGTTGATTCCAGTTAAAACCAGCAATTAATCTGAAATCGATGTTTTCACCGAATTTAGTTGTAACGGTAGCTAAATAGTTTAAATCTATCTCGGTATTCGTAACGTCATTTGTCCAAACCTCACCATTTGCATCAGCAACACCACCAGCTACTGTTACGTTTTTCTGAAAATCAGAATAAGTGTTCATACCACCTCTGGCACTTAAAGCCAACCAGGGCGTTACGTCGTAGTTTAAGGCAATATTACCATATACACGATTTACGTTTGATTTAAAGTAATTATACTTAGTTAACCAACGAGGGTTATCCAATGCACGATAGAAAACGTTTGAACCTGTAACTGGATTTTCCAAAGGGTAAGGAATACCTTCTGGATTCGTTTCGTTCAAGTCAAAATTTCTTGGTAAGAAGAAAAGACGCGTAAAAATCGAACCAGCCGTGGAACCGAAGTTACCACCGAAAACTGAACCACCTGATGGAGGCGTTTTCTGTTCAGAGTTTACGTAAGTAACGTTTCCAGATACAGAAAGGCCGTTATCTAATTTAGCATTACCACCCACACTTACAGAAGTACGGCCGGAATGGCTATTAGGTACGATACCCTCATTATTCATTCTACTTACTACAGCATTTAGAGCTGACTTTTCATTTCCACCATTAATATTGATAGAATTTTCAAATAAGCCACCATCGCGGAAGAAAGGTCCGATAATATCATAAGGGCGATAAGGAACTGCCATCGCTTTTCCGTCCTTCATTAACTCAGGGAATACATTAGGAAAACGAGAACCGGCAAAACCACCAGAAACCAATGGATGCGGAACAGTACCTTCCGGGTAACCAGGAACGATAACTTTAGAATAGCTAGTTCCGTAAGCGGAATTTAAGCGATCTACATGTTCTGCAAAAGGAGAACCCCAGTTACCGATGAAACCACCGTTATATACCTGGTTTGAACCTTGACCATAAACATCCTGATAATCGGGAATACCTGAAATCTGTTCAGATTGGAAAGAAGAGTTGTAAGTAACCTCTAATCCCTTTCTTGAACCTTTACTTCCAGACTTAGTAGTAATAACGATAACACCGTTAGTTGCTCTTGAGCCATAAAGAGCCGACGCAGCTGCACCTTTTAATACGGTCATAGACTCAATATTATTAGGATCGATATCGAAACCACGATTCGAGAACTGCGCACCAGATCGAGCACCCGTTGTTGCATTCACCGAGTTATCAAAAGGAACCCCATCAACAACAAACAGAGGCTGTGTATTTCCTGTTAGGGAAGAAAAACCTCTGATGTTAATTTTAGTTGAAGTACCTGGTCCACCACCTGACCCGGTAATAGTAACGCCAGGAATTTTACCTGCTACTGCCCTTAGCGGGTCAGCCTCAGATCTTTGGAGGACATCGCTGGAACTTAAATTAGTAACGGCATAACCCATTGCTTTTTTGTCCCTTTCAATGCCAATAGCAGTAACCAAAACTTCCGAAAGTTGTTCTGCTCCTTCTTCCAAAGTAGCATCCACAACATTTGAAGCGCTCAAGGTCACCTCTTTTGTTTCATACCCTGTGTAAGAAAACACCAATATTGTGGCATTTGCTGGCACAGCTAAGCTGTAAGTACCGTCGAGATCCGTAACTGTACCCGTGCTTAATCCTTTCGCAAGGATACTGGCACCGATAAGTGGTTCTCCACCTGAATCAGTCACTTTACCGGTGATTGTTCTTTGCGCAAAAGCTCCTATAGCTGCAAAGAAAACCAACGAAAGTGCTAGTAAGTGTTTTTTCATACTAATCCATTTTTTGTTAATAATAAACAATAGTTAGTGTAAAATTAATTTATTGTAAGCAAACGGCGAAATAAATAAGTAAAATTTTTATTAAATCATAAAAATAAATACAAAATGATATAAAAAAGGCGGTGGATTTAGTAAAAATCCACCGCCAGGTATAAAAAACCAAATAGAATTTGGAATTTAGTTTACAACATTTGCTCTGTATAAAAATGGAGAAGAATAGAATGCTCCACCGAGGATATCCCCGGAAGAATTTGACGCATCAAATACCTTTCCATCCTTTAATTTCATTTTAGCTCGAATTTCAAAACGGTCACCAGTAGCTATTTGATCAGCAGTAAGCTTCAAAGCATCCTGCATTTCTTTACCAGTTACAGTTAAAGTAGCACGAGGATACCCGGTAGAAGCATCTTTAGTAAAATTGCTGGCAGAAAGCGTTTTTAGAGCTACATCAGTCTTAGCATTGGAACCATTTGCAGGGGTATTATCTAAAAATCTGATAACCATTTCAAAGGTATCAAAATTAGCTCCTAAATTTGGTGATACTGCTTCAAGAACCATTTCCATTTTAGTACCAGACATATTTGCCTTGCTTACTGAAAAAATTGGAATTGGGAAAGGAGTTACCGTTCTCATATAACCACCTTGATCAAAACTAAACTCATCGAGACGCTCAACCATTTCCGTTTCACAGGAAACCAAGAAGAAGGCAGATAGCAACATCCCGATTTTCAATAAATTTTTCATATTTATCAATTTTTAAATCCGTGAAAGGATTATTTTATAAAGTTAGCAGGATTATTATCCCAAAAAACCTGTACGGTTGCCGTCGCTTTTTGTTTCGCCGTGTTATTACGCGTTACATAAGATAATGGATAGTACAAAGATCTTGCAAAGGGACCTGGATTTGGATCAAGGGCAGGCTGTTGACCGGAAGGCTTACCTGTACGGCGATATAGGTTATAAGACTCAATACCGTTACCACGTAAAGCCACCCAATATTCTGTTGCTATGACGTCCAATTTAGCGTCTGTAGTAGGGGCAATATCATATTGAGCCAATACATAATCGACGTATTTTGTAACATCCTCAGCCCATTTGATCCCTTTTTCAGCTTCGAAACTTGTAATTTTCGATGCCTCTGAAGTACCTAAAGCAAGAGAACGAACATCGGCAAAGGATTTCTCCAATGCAGATTTCAACAATACTCTTGCATCACCGGTTGTTTTCAGGGTAAGTGCAGATTCAGCTAACATAAAGTCAACAAAAGAGCGCATCATAATCGGGTGAATACCAGCGCCTCCGGCACCAGCACCTAAAGAAACACCTCTATTCGCGTCATTATCATATAAACCACCGGCAGGGTAAATACCCCAAGCTGTACGTTTTAAGTTATCTGGTGGAATACCTTCATTGTTTAGATGATCACGACCCCAGTAACCTGCGCTGGGTGTTGCTACGCAAAATACATCTTTAGCCCCATAATGGTTTGGCTTTACCAGGGTAATACAACGAAGTTCGTTTACGTCTTTGGTATTTGATGTAGTTTGACGATAGAAATAGTAACGGATCCTTGGGTCCTGAAAACCACGTCCTCCATCATATAACTGCGCCATGTAAGAATTAGACTGGTAATCACCTCCACCTGTTGGGAGGTATTGGCCAGCATAACGAGGATGACGAGTGTCTGGGTTTACTAAATTGGTACCGTATTTAAACGCTAAATTCTGAGCATTGGTAGAGATCAATTTATTTTCTGAAATCAATGCGTTGATAGCAGAAGTTGAACCTGCTGCATCAATTAAACGCCTATTTAGATAATACTTCAATTTCAATGAATTCGCAGCACGAATCCAGCTATCTGTATTACCACCATAGTAAAGATCCCCTGTAGCACCAGATTTTGATTTGGCGTTAAATTTTTCGATAGCTTTATTTAAATCTGCTAAAGCTGCAGCATAAACATCTGCTCCTTTATCTACAGCAGGATTAAAATTAGCTGGGTCAACCGCTTCTTTATAAGGAACGTCACCGAAGTAATCCACTAAATTCATAAGAACCATAGCACGAATTACTCTGGAAATTCCTGCATGAACAAATAATTCACCTTTTTCAGCAATGGGAATGGTAGCTGACACATCAGCTAGAATACCAGCATAGGAGCTACTCCAACGACCATCAGAACTACCTGGTGAAACGGCATTATCATAAATAACAGATCCTTGATTTAACATTCTGGTTAAACGCATACCAGGATCACTAAAAGCATTAAAATTACCTGCATATCCAGTGGTTACTGAATTGAGGAGATAGTTGATATCAGCATTATTAACTGTTACCGCATTGGGATTGTCCAGCAAATCTAATTCGCAGGAACTAACCACGGTAACCGCCAACATCAAAAACAACATTTTGATTTTATGTATCATTTCTTTGTTTTTTAATTAAGACGAAAAAAATGTGGCAAAACTGCCAATTAGAAAGTCAGTTTTAAAGTTCCACCTACTCTGCGGGCACTTGGACCTGTTAGCAGTTCAAAACCTAAACCATTACCTACACCTAAGCCAAGATTATCTGTATCAAGATTAAGTCCCGGAGGTAAATAAAGAGCTTTGTACCACAAGTTATTACCACTTATACTTAAGGAAATAGCTTTGAACGGTGTTTTTTCAACTAATTTTTTAGGAATAGCATATCCTATTGAAACTTCCTGTAATCTGATAGTTGTTCCGTCATACATACGACCTTCATCACCAAAGAAATAAAGGTTATTGAAGCCTACGTCTGATGCAGTAATCTGTTTGTTGTTAGGTGTGCCGTCAGATTGTAAAACGCCCGGAAAAATAAAGGTTTGAGCGCGGTCATATAATTCTTTACCTGTATCAAGCGTTAAACCTCTACCCATTAATGCACCAGCAGTACTGCTGTAAAGTGCACCACCATGACGATACGAAAGCATAAAATCAAACGTGAATCCTTTGAAAGTAAATCCATTGATTAAACTAGTCTGGAAAGCTGGATTTGGATCACCCAATTCGATGGCACCTGGCGTACTTACTAAATAACCACCTCCATCTACTAATACAGTACCTTCGGCATTTCTGCGGTAGCCAATACCTTTAATCATATTGAAAGGTTTACCAACGATAGCATAATTACCTAAAGCACCACCGAAACCACTCACTTGAACTTCTTTCAATGTACCACCAAGGTCTAGGACTATTGGCGCATTCCTTGTATAATTTAGGGTTACATTCCACTGGAAATTTGGTCTTGAAATAGGTGTACCTGTTAAAGCAATTTCCACCCCTTCGTTTCTGATTTTACCAATATTTATTGTGGTTGCAGAATAACCTGTAGCAAAATCAAGCGGCGCACTCGTAATCAAATCACGGGTATCGCGACGATACACTGTAAGATCAAGACCAAGTAAACCTTTTAACAATTTAGTTTCTATACCAAACTCATATTCTGTATGTAATTCAGGACGTAAATTTGGATTTCCCAATGAATTATTAACTGCATGACTTTGAACTGCAGCACCTGAAGGCAGTAACCAGGCACGAGCACTTTGATCAAGAATATTTCTTGTTTGATACGGTCTTGGGAAACCTGCAGAGGTTCCTACACCCGCTCTGATTTTCAAGAAATTCAAGAAATCACTGGATAAGCCGGGGAAAGCAGAAGTTGGAACGAAGGATAAACTCGCAGAAGGATAAAGAATACGGCGATTCTCTTTTTCAACGGTTGACGTCCAGTCATTTCTTCCTGCCAAGTTCAAGAATAAATAGTTACTGTAATCTACGGTTACTTCCCCGAAAATACCCATTCTGGTTTCTTCCTGAATACCGTCTGAAGCTACGTTGTCAATGAAATTATTGTGACGGAATAAATCCCTTGCCAATTGATTTTGACTTGATACAAACACGTTTCTGTAGGAATCGTTACGCATATTTCCACCTAAACGAGCATTCAGGTTTAACTTTTTGGAAAGAACCTTACTATAACCAAGAATTACAGTATTATCCCAGATAGTGTTTTGGATGTCCCAGGTATTGTAATACCCATTTACAAATGAAACACCTCCTTTGTTAAATTTGAATTCCTGAGATTCACTATAAGTATCTAATCCAACTTTATATAGTAAAGTCAAATCTTTTGATAGCTGGTAATTAAAACTTGTAGCAGAAAAAATTCTGTTTACAACGCCTGTCGTTTTATAATTCTCCAATATCCAACGAGGATTGGGAATATCATTTCCACTTCTGAAATAAACTGAATTTTTAGTCGTTGGGTCCTCGTAAGGCCATCCCATTAAATCGACCTGGCGAGGTGTGTACATAACGTTCGCCAAAACGGACGGGAAATCATACGCATTATTTCCACCACCACCACTCAAAGGAGGAGAATACTGGTCTGTATTAGAATAGCTAAATGAAGTAGTTACCGATAATTTGTTCGATAATTTAGCATTCAAACCTAATCCTAAATTTAATTTTTTCAAACCGTTGTTAGGAATATAACCTTGCTCATCTAAATAGCCAGCAGAAATATTATAACTTACATTATCACCCCCACCTGAAGCATTTACACTGGTATTAAAAATATTTCCCTGACGGAAGAAATCATTCACGTTATTTGGAAAAACAGCTATTTTATATGGGCTTACAGACTTAACATAATCTGCTTGACCAGCTCTTAATGCAGCATTAGAAAGGAATGCATAAGGGTGATTAGTTAACGCTGCATTTGTGTTTTGAGAGCGATAAATTAAAGCCTCCTCGATAGTTGGACCCCAGTTACTAAAGAAGTAACCTAGATTTTGTTGGTAACCGCCTACATAATCATTTTGGTATCTTGGAAGGTGAGCCGTATTGGTAAACACTGACTGAGTTACTTGAAACTCGGCTTTTCTTGCTTTTTTTGAACCACTTTTGGTAGTCACAAGAATTACTCCGTTACGACCTTGATCACCATAAGTAACGGTAGCGGCAAGACCTTTCAAAACGGTTACACTCTCGATACTATTAGGATCAAGATCTAAGAAACGACTTGAAGAAGACTGTCCACCTTGTGTAAAGCCACCTCTTTGGTTCGTATTTGAGTTAAAAGGCACCCCATCCACAACGAATAGTGGCTGATTAGAACCGTTAATAGAAGAATATCCTCTAATAACGATATTTGTACCTGTTCCAGAAACACCTGAAGTTGACGTTACAGAAACACCAGGAATTTTGCCCTGAAGCACTCTACCTACGTCCGCTAACGGTCTGTCCTGAATTTCCTTCTGATCTACTCCTGAAACGGCGTAACCTAACGCCTTTTTTTCACGAGTAATACCCTGTGCTGTTACAACAACTTCTGAAAGTTACTCTGCGCCTTCGGCAAGCACAACGTCAACGGTGTTTGACGCACCTAATTCGACATCTTTTGATTCATAGCCTGTTTAAGAATACACCAAAACTTTTGAATCAGAAGGTACAGATAAACTGTAACTTCCATCGATATCCGTTACGGTTCCAGAGCTGGTTCCTTTAACCACCACGCTGGCACCGATGAGCGGTTCGCCACCTGCATCGGATACTTTACCACTAATCGTTCTTTGTGCATATACACTAATCGCACCAAAGAAAGTTAGCGAAAGCACTAGTAAGTGTTTTTTCATACCAATCTTAATTTTGTTAATGTGTAAAAAAATTTACGTAAAAATAATACAAATCTTAGGTTTACCAAATAAATGTAAACCCAAAATAAGCATTACTAATACAATAAACGGTGAATGAGCTGAAATGCTGCCTTTATGTATAAATTAACCTTAATTTAGGGTGGCGATGATGGTTTTATTGCCTACGGACACCTCTCCCATTTGAACATTTATTTTTGCATCCAGCGGTAAAAACAAATCTACCCTGGAGCCAAATTTTATGAATCCAAAATCTTCCCCTTGTTTAACTTCCTGACCCACTTTTACATACCAACAAATGCGACGTGCCACTGCGCCTGCAATTTGTCTGACTAATAACGCATTTTTTCCTTCGCCAAAAACAATAGTGGTCCTTTCATTCTCTGTTGAGGACTTGGGATGCCAGGCAACTAAAAATTCTCCCGGGTGATATTTAAAATAGTTAATTTTACCCCCAACAGGATTCCTGTTAACATGCACATTCAACGGCGACATAAAAATAGATACCTGAATTCTTTCCTCCTTGAAAAATTCATTCTCCATAACAGGTTCTATGACCACAATTTTTCCATCGGCAGGGGCATAGACCAAATGATCGTTATACTCTTTAATTTTTCTTACCGGATTTCTGAAAAACTGAGCAATTAAAATAAAAATTACCAAGCCAAAAGAGATTCCTAACCATAGAAAGTCAGGACTTAAAAAATACGTTAGCAAAGAGAGAAAAATAACATCTACTGTGGCTATCGTTAGCCAAAAAAAGCCTTCTTTATGAAAAATCATCATTCTGATATTTTAAAAAATAATTATTTATTTACAAACCAAAAAAGATAGATGGCACAAAATGGGAGGTGGAAAATGAAGGCATCGAACCTATCCAGAAAACCACCATGGCCTGGAAGCAAACTTCCAGAATCTTTTGCTTGCTTTTCCCGCTTTAATAAAGATTCTACAAGATCACCCATGGGTCCGAACACACTGACAATCATTGCTAAAATCCACCAATGGGTGATTTGAAGATTTGTATAAGGCATATAGGTCAAAGCAAAGGCAAAAATAATAGCAAAAATCAACCCACCAATAAATCCTTCCCATGTTTTTTTAGGAGAAATGCGCTTCATTAATGGATATTTACCAAAAAGTTTTCCAGAAATATAAGCGCCGGAGTCATTAGCCCAGGTTAAGAAAAGCAAACCTGCTACCCTACCTGGTAAATAGACATTACTATCCATACTGATCCATAACAATATCGCAAAAGGAACACCTATATATATAGTAGCCATAGCGATATAACCCATATTTTCAATGGAATGACCTTTGCCAAAAAACAAGGCCAATGTAAAAATGATGAAATATAAAGCGGGGTATAGCATTAAATCCCTTTCCAGAAATTGATTATTAAGATAAAGCACCATGAGTATAAATGGAAACAATCCTAAAATGACCACGATTAGTTTAGTGCTCATTGATGAATCATTCATTACCAGTTTGGAAAACTCGAATAGACAAAGGGCGGCAATGAAAAAGAAAAGCAATGAAAAAAAAGCAAATCCACTAAAAACACAAGTCAAGGTGACCAAAACAAAAACCAGCCCGGTAAAAAACCTTGTTTTCATCTATTTAGCTTTTAATTTATTGAAATAAAAGAAAACGCCGGTGGTAAGCAGTGCGGAAATGATTACCCAAATTACATCGGGATTTGGCACTAAATTATCAGGTAAGACTTCCTCACTTTGAATATTAAGAAATTTAGATAACACCTGAACCCCATTAAAAACAAAATGCCCCCAAATGGCTATCCAAATATTACCTGAGAAAAAATATAAATAACCCAACAGGATGCCTAAAAACATCCTTGGAATAAATCCGGCAAATTGAAAGTGAATGGCACTAAAAATAATCGCTGTCAATACAATGCCCATCCAGGGTTTCGGAAGAGATGTTACCAATTTTTTCTGGATAACTCCCCGAAACAACCATTCTTCGCAAAGGGCTGGAATAGCGGCCATAACGATAACATTTTGAACAAACTCAAAACCATCCTCCATTTTAAGTAAAGCCGTCAATGTTTCATTAGCTCCTTTTTCGAGCGCTAATAAAGATTCAGTCAAAGGAAGCAATAGATTTTGTCGGTAAAGCCATTCAACGAGAGGGAAAGAACCTATAATCCACAAAGGGGTAATTATAATAAAATAAAAAAAAGTAGATGAAGGAACGAAGGAGGCGCCTACCCTATCCTCTTTAAAATAATATATACGATACACCAGGGCGGGAATTAAAAAAGTAAATATCTGGCTGGCCATATTGACCCATCGCAAAACATCTCTTTCTAATTTTTCATACCCGGAAGCAGGTACTTTTATAAGATCTGCCACTGTGAAGCCGAAAAAATTGGCTATTGCCGTACTTACACCAGTGCCAATTAAAGCACCACAAAGCACCACCACGACGAGCAACAAAAAGAAGGAAAACAAGTCTAATTTTCTTGAAAACATGCGCGATTTTAAATCTATTTTTCATTTAATTTGGTAAAATTAGCTTAAATTTTGATTTTTGTCCCACATTTGTCTTAAAAAGCCTCTTTATGACTCGATTAAGCGTTAATTTAAATAAAGTAGCCCTCATAAGAAATGCTCGCGGAGGAAATCTTCCCAACTTATTACAGGTAGCTTTAGATTGTGAAAAATTTGGAGCAGAGGGAATTACCGTTCATCCAAGGCCCGATCAGCGCCATGTCAGATACGATGATATTGGTCCATTAAAACAGAACATTCAAACGGAACTTAATATTGAAGGTAATCCAACGACCGATTTTATAGAACTGGTACTTGAACACCGACCTGCGCAATGCACCTTAGTACCAGATGCTCCGGAAGCACTCACCTCCGATGCAGGATGGAATACCCTTACAAATAAAGATTTCCTTATGTCCGTTTGCAACCTTTTAAAGGCGGCAGGTGTTCGCATTTCCTTATTTGTTGATCCTGTAGCAGAAATAATACAAGGAGCAAAAGAATGCGGCGCTGATTGTGTTGAATTTTATACCGGCCCCTTTTCGAAAAACTTTTCGACTGATCCGGAAGAGGCGGTTAAAAATCATGTTCAGGCAGCATTGTTAGCGCATTCTCTTGGACTAAAAATAAATGCCGGACACGACCTTAATTTGGATAATTTATCGTTTTATGCGCAGAAAGTACCCCATTTAGACGAAGTATCCATAGGACACGCCCTAATTTCGGACGCTTTATATCTTGGTTTGGAGGAAACGATAAAACGCTATAAAGCTGCTTTAAAATAACATTTTATTCTCCATAAATTTAAATTAAACATTATGACTGAGGAAATACAAACCAGTGCTACTCATTTAAAAAGAATATTTGTAGCTTCCAGGTTACCCGATGCATTGAAGCCACTTCAAGAAATTGCGGGAAATTTATGGTGGTCATGGCACAGGGAGGCCATGGATTTATTTGAATCATTGCAACCAGAGGTCTGGGAATCAAGTCAATGCAACCCATTAACCATATTAGATCAGTTGGGCAGTGAAAAGGCATTAGGGTTAGCCAATGACCCACAATTTATGGCTAAAGTACAGCAGGTTTATGCTGACTTCAAGACCTACATGGATAAAACACCGAACACCAAAGACCCTAAAATCGTTTATTTTAGTATGGAATTTGGCCTTCATATATCTGTTCGCCTTTATTCAGGTGGTCTGGGTGTTTTGGCTGGTGATTATTTAAAAGAAGCCAGTGATCAGGGAGTAAACCTGTCTGGCGTTGGATTATTGTACCGATATGGCTATTTTCAGCAGCATATATCCTTGCATGGCGATCAAATTAATGAATACCCTCCGCAGGAATATACAAAAATGCCTATGGAACCTGTCAGGGATGCACATGGCGAATGGCTAAAAATTCAAATTTCATTGCCAGGCAGAACGGTGTGGGCTAAAATATGGGCATTAAAGGCTGGGCGTATTAATCTGTATTTATTAGATACAGATATTGCTGAGAATGCCTGGGCAGACAGAACGTTAACCCATCAATTATATGGTGGTGACAACGAGCACAGGTTAAAGCAGGAAATTTTACTTGGTATTGGGGGCATAAGAGCTATGGAAGCTTTGGGAATTCATGGAAATGTATATCATTGCAATGAAGGACACGCTGCATTCATGACCTTGGAAAGAATCAGAAATGCAAGACAATCTGGATATTCCTACCAGGAAGCACGAGAACTTGTGCGAGCCACCTCATTATTTACAACACATACACCAGTTCCAGCGGGACACGATTATTTTCCAGAAGATTTACTTTACACCTATTTCCAGGACTATATCCCTGAAATAGGCTTATCGTGGAGGGAATTTATGGCTCTCGGTCGCATTCACAGAGATGACAGTAGCGAACCCTTCTCTATGAGTCATTTAGCTATTCATAATTGTCAGGAAATAAATGGCGTAAGTGAATTACACGGAGCCGTTTCCAGGGAAATGTTCAAAGAGCTTTATCCGGGCTACACCGAGACAGAAGTGCCTATAGGTTACGTTACCAACGGGGTACATTACCCAACCTGGATTGCCACAGAATGGCATCACTTGTTTAAAGAATACCTGGCACCCGGGTTCCTCGACGATTTGTCCAATAAGGAAAGATGGGAAGGCGTTTATAAGATTCCTTCGGAAAGGATATTAAAAACGCGAAATTTCTTAAAGGGTAAATTATTAGAAGCCGTAAAGAAACAATTG
This sequence comes from Bacteroidota bacterium, assembly GCA_017858735.1. Taxonomy (GTDB): domain Bacteria; phylum Bacteroidota; class Bacteroidia; order Chitinophagales; family Saprospiraceae; genus BJGN01. The sequence continues at coordinate 23,791 of JAFMBH010000028.1, read as the reverse complement.
AGGGAGGATCTCACCAGAAGAGGGGAAAAACCAGCCATTATTTTTGAAACGTTGAATAATATAAAGGATGATGCATTAATATTAGGCTTTGCAAGACGGTTTGCGACCTATAAAAGAGCCCATCTCATTTTTTCAAATAAGGCCCGTTTAGCTGAAATTATAAATCAGTCAGACAAGCCCATCATTTTTTTATACGCGGGAAAAGCTCACCCTGCAGATGCACCGGGGCAAAAATTAATCAAAGAGATTGTTCAAATTTCAAAATCGCCCGAATTTTTAGGGAAAGTTATTTTTCTTGAAGGTTATAATATGGAATTGGCCAAATTGATGGTCCAAGGTGTTGATATTTGGTTGAATACGCCTACAAGACCTAAAGAAGCCTCCGGGACCAGTGGAATGAAAGCAGCCATCAATGGGGTAATCAATTTCAGTGTGCTCGATGGATGGTGGGCTGAAGGATACCGACCCGATGCCGGTTGGTCACTTCCCCTGGAAAACACCTACGCCGAGGCCAATCTGCAGGACGAACTTGACGCAGAAACTTTATATAATATTCTGGAAATGGAAATCATACCTGTTTATTTTAAAAGGAATGAACAAGGAATTTCTGAAGAGTGGATACAATTTATCCGAAATATCATTGCAAAAGTTGGTCCTGATTTTACTACCAAGCGAATGATGGACGATTATTTCCGCTTATTTTATTCCCCGTTGATTCAACAGGGCCGAAAGTTGCTGTCGGATAACCAAAATATGGCAGATCTATGTTCCTGGAAAAACCATATTTCACGTTGTTGGGAAGGGGTTCATGTAATATCAAAATCCATTATGGATACTGATAATCATGCTCTGCCCTTAGGAGAAAGCCTGAATATTGATATTCAAATTTATAGAAATGGTCTTTCTGCAGACTCGTTGGGATTAGAATTTATTCTATACAAAAGAATAAGTGAAATAAAATTGGAAATCAGACTGACACAAAGTTTGGAACTCACTGGAAATGAGGGAGATCAAAGTACCTATCATGGAAGGATAGTATTACCAAATCCAGGAGTATTTGAATATGGCTTCCGCCTATTCCCGCGACATAGTTTACTTTCCAGGAATCGCTCTTATGAGTGGGTAAAATGGTTGTAAAATAAAAAGAGCCTGCCGGTAAAGCCGGCAGGCTAAATAATAGCAACTATCTACTTATCTGAAAAATTTAATACCCTAATATTTTCAGCATTTCATCTGAAGTTTGTTCTGGTCTTACCATTATGTCCACTAAGTTACCTAATTCATCTCTATAAATCAAGATTTGTTTTGGAGAAGGAATCAGACAGTGTTTTATTCCACCATAACCACTTATAGAATCCTGGTAAGCTCCAGTATGAAAGAAACCTAAATAAAGGGGTTCTGTATCATCGGGATCAATGACAGGAAGATAAACCTGAGCCTGGTTAACTTCCGCGTTATAATAATCGGAGTTATCGCAACTTAACCCACCAATATTTACTCTTTGGTATTCATTTTTCCATTTATTAATCGGGAGCAGAATGAATCTTTCGCCAATGCCCCAGGTATCGGGAAGAGTGGTCATTAAAGAATTGTCAATCATATACCATTTTTCGGCATCATTCTGTTGTTTTTGGGCTAAGGTTTCAAACACATTAGCGCCGGATTCACCCACGGTATATTTTCCAAATTCAGTAAAAATATCGGGCATTTCAACTTGTTCCGAAGCGCAGGCACTTTGTACATTATTAACGATCTCCCTAATCATGTATTTGTAATCAAATTCGAAACCCAGGGAATTTCTAATGGGCAGGCCTCCACCAATATTTATTGCATTCAGCGTTGGGCACAATTTTCTAAGGGAACAATACACTTTAAGAGCCTTTTTCAGCTCACCCCAATAATAGAGGGTGTCTTTAATGCCTGTATCAACGAAAAAATGAAGCATTTTAAGTTCAAAGAGAGGATTATCTGCTATTTTTTCTTTGTAAAGTGGAATTACCTCTGAATTTCTTATACCCAATCGGGAGGTATAAAACTCAAAATTTGGCTCTTCCTCTGTAGCAACCCTCAAACCAATTTTACATTTTTTTGTAAAGTTGTTGGCATAATAATTTAACTCTTCCACATTATCACAAACGGGGATTAAATTATCGAAGCTAGTATTTATGAGTTCAACGATCTTTCTTTTGTAATTCTCAGGTTTAAAACCATTGCAAATAATATAATTATCGGGGTTAACCAAGTTTCTTGCTGCCAATCTTTGTATCAGATCCAAATCAAAAGCTGAAGACGTTTCCAGTTGAACATCATGTTGAAGAACCTCTTCTAAGACATGACTAAAATGATTACTTTTAGTACAGTAACTGTAGTAATACCTCCCCGTGTAACCCGACGCTTTGATTGCTCTGGTAAAAAGATTTTTTGCCTTTTTAATCTGCTCCCCTATTTTGGGTAGATAAAAAACTTTGAATGGCGTTCCATACTTTTCTATAAGGTACTTTAATGGCACGCCATTAAATTCTAAATAACCATTGGAATCTATATCGAAACCCTCCTGTGGAAAGTAAAATGTCTGATCTATAAGGTCAACATATCTGTTATTCAACGTATAAAAATTTAGGATTAAAAATGGCTTTGAAAACGCGACTAAAAATAAGATTAATCCTTTCCTATCAAATATTTTTTTTACCAAATAATTATTGGAAAAATGTGACTTATTCTTTTTTACTCGTCAAATAAGTGTTCAAAAATAATAAATATTCTGTTTATACGACAAAATATACTTATATTTGCGAACTTATTTTGTTGAAAAGTAATTTTAATCTATTTTATTTGGTTAATTTTATTTGGCAAAATAAAGATTATTAATAATTATACACTAAATATTTCTTTAAAAAGAATTTTGATGATGGAAATGATGTTAAATCCCAAATCTTTATGGATGTTATGGATTCCTGCTGGAATGATTCTAGGTATTACCGTTGGTTTATCCTTGGGTAGTATGGTCATTGGCATGCCTATCGGCATTGCGGCTATTTTATTAATAGCACATATTACACGTTCACTAAGCCGTATTTTCAATTGAATAATCTCCTAGTAGATTTAATTTTCTCTAAAAAAAGATAAATGCTTCCAGCCACATTATGTTTTGGAATGGGTACTAAACGTTGGTACCAAACGAAGTATGATTGTGGCTGTGAAGCGTTCGTTAATGCAAGATGTAAATGTTCTTTTTGAAGAATCTTTGAGTGTTATTCTTGCGAGGTCACTTTGGGGTTTCGGCAGGGTATGCTCAAAATTATTTATTGACTTACCTTGCCTTTGAAACAGATTGCTTTTTATTTGAATTTGTAGCATATTCCTGCTCCAATTATTGAATATGGATTGCTGAAGGTGAAATATCGCATCTTTTTCATGTTTACAGTTACTAAGTATCACTTGGAGATGCCACCATGGAATTTTGACTAATATGGAATCGCTACTTAATATTCCAGCAGCTTGCTGTAATATTTCAGCATTATGATATAACAAATAAAACTTACTCATTACATACAAGTTAGACTTCAAAATCCACTAACTCCAGGCAATTCACTTTTCAAATCCTTTGCCATTTGTTTAATAAGGCCAGCACCCCAATGCTTACTTTTCTGCTTTTCAAAAATTGACTTTCTAATATCCCAATACAAAAGAATCTCTAATGGTTTTTTGATTTACAAAAACTTATATCCGGTTTTAATCCACTCAATTAAAACCTGGACTCCAGTCCTACCTTTGTGTTCTATTTTCTTGAAGGAACGGAATATAGCAGAGGGCAAGGGGAAACAAACTAAAAAGCAATCAGGCTTACTAATCCAATGAGATAATAAAAAGTAAAAATCATTATAAAAAATGCCTTTACAGGTATCATTTGAAAAAAAAGAGGGCAAGGATATCTTTTCAATGGTTAAAATGTATTATTTTTCGATACTAAATTAATCATTTTATAATGAATGTAAAAAAAATTATGAAGCCAATCCTGATTTGCCTCTTCTCGATATTGATTTTTCTATCGCCAGTACACAGTCAAAATATAGCCGAATATGATGTAATCGTCCTTGGTGGAGGAACTGGAGGTACCGCGGCTGGCATACAAGCGGGAAGGCTTGGTGTAAAAACTTTGTTGGTTGAACCCTCTCCCTGGCTTGGTGGAATGTTGACAGCGGCTGGTGTTAGTGCTATTGATGGAAATAATAAAATGCCAGCGGGTATATGGGGAGAATTTCGTGAAAAATTAAGGAGTCACTATGGTGATGCTAAAGCATTGGAGACTGGTTGGGTAAGTAATACACATTTCGAACCTTATGTTGGCGCCAGGATATTCGACGAAATGGCTGCCTCAGTAAAAATGCTGGAAGTTAAAAAAAGTGCTACCTGGTCAGGCATACGAAAAAAAGATAATAAATGGCAAGTCCAAATTTTCGATGGAAAGACTAATTACCGGGTAAAGGGTAAAATTCTCATTGACGGAACTGATTTAGGTGATGTTTTTGCTCAATTAAAAGCTCCGTTTGATGTTGGAATGGAATCGAAGGAAAAAACGGGTGAAAAAATGGGATTAACCTCTGATCTCCCCATTATTCAAGATCTGACCTTTGTGGCCATTTTAGCAGATTATGGGAAAGGTGCAGATATGACCCTTCCAAAACCCAAAAATTATGATCCACAGGAATTTCATTGTTCCTGCAGAGATTTTTGTCCTGAAAAACCTAATTTGGTCACCTGCGAGCAGTTACTGTCCTATGCGAAACTACCCAATAATAAGTACTTGATAAACTGGCCCATTGAGGGCAATGATATGTATCTTAACGTTATCAACATGTCTCAAAAAGAGCGTGAAAAAGCGTTTATAGCTGCTAAAGAAGTAACTTTACGTTTTATTTATTACATGCAAACCGAACTGGGTTTTAAACAGCTGGGGTTTGCAAAGGATGAGTATCCAACGCCCGATTATTTCCCATTTTTGCCTTATCACAGAGAAGGAAGAAGACTTCAGGGATTGGTTAGAATGGACGTCAACCACATCTTAGAACCCTTCAGGGAGGAATCTCCTTTATATAGAACAGGTATTGCGGTGGGAGACTACCCCATTGACCATCACCACGACAAATACCCAAACGCGCCAGAGATTGATTTTCCTAAAGTGCCCTCATTTTCCATTCCTTTTGGTGCCTTAATTCCTAAAGAAACAGAAGGACTTATTGTGGCCGACAAACCAATTTCAGTTTCAAATATAGTCAATGGATCTACCCGACTACAACCCGCTGTATTACAAATTGGACAAGCTGCGGGAATTATTGGAGCCATTGCTGTAAAAAGGAATCTCCAGCCAGCCGAGGTGAATATCCGGGAAGTGCAACAAACGATTCTTGATTGGAAAGGTTATCTTATGCCTTATTATGACGTTCCACCCGAAGACCCTCATTTTCAGGAAATAAACAGGGTTGGAGCAACGGGATTTATTCGGGGCGTTGGCGAGCCCTATTTATGGGCTAATAGAACCTGGTTTTATCCAGACTCCATCTACACAGGTGATGAATTAAAAACAGGTGCAGCTGCCTTTGGTTTACCTCCCTTTTCAGTAGATGAAGGGCCGATCACGCAAGGAAAACTTTGCGAGGTCCTATCACAGATAACTACTAAAGATTTAGCGGTAGTTGAAACGGAATTTAGAGGAGTTTGTATTCAATTATCTCTAAAATACAATAAAAATGAACCTATTTCCAGAAGAACCGCCGCTGTTGCCATCGATAGAATAGTGAATCCTTTCGCAGTTTATCCTATTAACAAACTTGGTAAAATCATTCAACCAAAGTAAGTCCCCAAATAGCGCAGCGTTCGTCCTGCGTTTCTGGTTTTACTAAGATTTTTCGGTATTTTACCCCTAAAATAACAACATTATGAAATTATCTGCCCTTGATTTAGGGATTGTCCTGATTTATCTTCTAGCCACCTTAATTTTTGGTTTCTGGATTGCTAAAAAGGCAAACACAAATATGAAATCTTACTTTTTAGGGGGAAATACTATTCCATGGTATTATTTAGGTCTATCGAACGCATCGGGAATGTTTGATATTTCGGGAACCATGTGGACAGTCACCATTTTATTTGTTTACGGCTTAAAGAGCGCCTGGATTCCCTGGTTATGGCCCGTTTGGAATCAGGTTTTCGTCTTTATCTTTCTGGCGATCTGGTTGCGACGGTCTGGTGTATTGACAGGTGCACAATGGATAACTTTTAGGTTTGGCAAAGGAAAAGGAAGTCGATTATCACATATTATTGTAACTATATTTGCCATCATCAGTGTTTTCGGCTTCATCGCTTATTTTTTCGAAGGGATTGGAAAATTTGCTGCTATATTTTTTCCATGGGATATGTCTGCTACTCTTGGGCCCCTATCTATAACGAGTGAACAGGGATACGCTTTAGTAATCATAGGAATAACAACTATTTATACGATTAAGGGAGGCATGTGGAGTGTAGTTGGTACTGAAGTACTGCAATTTTTTATCATGACTATATCTTGTTTCGTTGTTGGATATATTGCCTATACCTCCACAACTGGAGAAGCGATACAAAGCGCAACGCCAGCGGGATGGGATGAATTATTTTTCGGGTGGAAACTGAATCTGGACTGGAGCCAATATCTGGATTCCGTAAATACAAAAATTGAAACTGACGGCTTTGAGTTATTTGGATTATTAATTGGAATGATGATATTCAAGGGTATTTTTGCCAGTCTTGCTGGCCCGGTACCAAGTTACGATATGCAACGGATACTTTCCACAAGAACGGCAGGCGAAGCAGCAAAAATGAGTGCCTTAACCATTTTAGTTTTATATATACCCAGATATCTTATGGTTGCAGGATTCGGAGTTTTAGGTGTTGTCTATTTGAAACCTGAAATAGCCCAAATGGGTGCATCCATCGATTTTGAGCAGGTTTTACCTATGGCTATGGAAAAATTTGTACCTCACGGTTGGCGGGGATTATTATTAGCTGGGCTACTCGCTGCTTTTATGGGTACTTTCGCCGCATTTATAAATGCTGCACCGGCTTATTTGGTCAACGATTTATATAAAAAGTATATTAATCCAAATGCCTCTGAAAAAACTTATCTTCAATATAGTTACGTTGCAAGTATAGCCTTGGTCATCGTAGGCATTATATTTGGATTTTTGGGTAATAGCATAAATACGCTTACTTTATGGATAACTTCCGCACTCTATGGAGGTTATGCAGCGGCGAATATGTTAAAATGGATCTGGTGGCGATTTAACGGATATGGCTATTTTGGCGGAATGTTAGCCGGTCTGATAGGAAGCACCTTCCTACCCCTTCTTTTTCCCGATACGCCTCCCATTTATTTATTTCCCTTTCTTCTGATTTTTTCTTTAGCTGGCTGTTTTGCCGGCGTTTTATTGTACCCAGCAGAATCTGATGAAGTGCTAATACATTTCTATAAAAAAACTCGTCCCTGGGGATTTTGGAAACCTGTAATTGCTAAAATTCAGCAACTTGACCCAAATTTTATTGGAAATAAAACCTTTAAAAAGGACTCCTTTAACGTGGTGATTGGCATCATCTGGCAAATGAGCCAGGTCATTTTACCCATGTATTTTATGTTAAGACATAATATTGGTATTGCCGTAAGTCTTATTTTATTTTTAGTTACCACTTATTTGCTTAAAATAAACTGGTTTGACCGTATAGACGAAGAAGAAAAATTAATTTAAATCATGCACATTACAGGCACTTTTCTTGACGAAATAAGTCATGATATTCCCCACCAAAACTGGAGTCAAAAGGAGTGGGACAAAGATTTCCAGCACATGAAAGCAATGGGTATTGACACCGTCATACTGATTCGCTGCGGCTACAGACGATGGATTACCTATCCCTCCAAGGTATTAAAAGAGAGAGAAGGAGCCTATTCGCCACCTATTGATCTGGTTGAAATGTACCTTACCTTAGCAGAAAAATATGGATTTTCATTCTATTTCGGTTTATATGATTCCGGGAAATATTGGTGGGATAAGGGCGATTTTGCGAGCGAAATTGACATAAACTTAAGGGTAGTTGACGAAGTATGGCAGTTATATGGACATTTTCCTGCGTTTAAAGGTTGGTATCTAAGTCAGGAGGTAAGCCGCAAAACAGGAAAAATTATATCCCTTTATCAAGATTTAGGCCGTCGGGTAAAAGATATCTCTAATGGGTTACCCACTTTAATATCGCCCTATATCGATGGAAAAAAAGCTATTTTAGCTCAGGAAAGTTCGTTGATAAAGAATGACGCAGTGAGTTTGAAACAACACGAAGAAGAGTGGAACGAAATATTTGATGGAATTAAGGAGGTTGTTGATATTGTAGCTTTTCAAGACGGACATGCCGATTACGATGAATTGGCCGATTACTTTTATGTGAACAAATTATTGGCAGACCGTTATGGAATGTGTTGCTGGACCAATGCAGAAAGTTTTGATCGCGATATGCCCATCAAGTTTTTACCCATCAAATGGGAAAAATTAAAGCTTAAGTTGGAGGCAGCTCAAAAAGCAGGGGTTGAAAAAGCCATTACCTTCGAATTCTCCCATTTTATGAGTCCCCAAAGCGCTTATCCGCAAGCTGGGCACTTATATCAGAGATATATGGACTGGAAAAAGTAGGTCAAAAATTCAGATGCAATGCTATTGCTGGCATTGCATCTGAATTTATCTATTTGAATTGAAAGATAAAAGGTAAAATAAAGGTTACGAATATAGACCAGAGGGTATAAATGGGAAGAAAAACCGCAATTTGGCTTCCCACCGTTGCAATATCTCTTTTTTGAGCCAACACGCCATACAATTTCACTGTAACCAGAATGAGATTTATAAGAATCAATATATTGGTTCCCAAAACGGCTAATCGATTCGGAGTTATACCCATTTCAGAAATTCTGAATGAAATGGCAGAAAGAGCAATGCCATTTACGATAATGGTTATCGCAGACAGCAGAAAAAGGATATATTTTTCTGCCTTACTTTTTTCTGTTTTGCCTGCTTCAGCTACGGAAAAAAAGATGAGTGCTATAACGCCGATTAAAAGAACATTAAATAGAAGCAAAAATTCCCTGTCATTATATGGGTCTTTTCCAGAATAAAAAATGGCGCCCAGATAAATTACCAGAATTACTAAGACGATTGGACTAAATATTCTTGCAATGACAGGTGAAACTTTGCTTACCAATTGTGGATTAGTCTGGGTCAGATAGGTTGCCACTAATGGGACGGCAGCTAATCCCAAAACAACTATATTTTCAAAATAAAAGGTCTCTATTTCATAACCAATGAGAGAAAAAAGACCGATGGTAATGCCTGTGGTTATACCTCCTGCTATGAGAATCAGTGTGCTCAAAACTACAAAGTCACCATTGAAACGAAGAAAATCGAGTCTTTTATGGGTATTTTTAGTCTCTCCAACGAAGGAATAACCGAACGCAGACCATAGAAAGAGGAGTAAATGAATACAAGACAGGGTTAAGGTATCACTTTGCGGATTATTTGGAAAAAGATTAATGAAAAGCAGAGATACCAAAGAAATAAGTGACAATATGATCCATTTACTGAGGCTAAAATTATTTTTCCATGCGAAGTAAGCCATCAAGGTAGGAAAAACGATAAACCCAATATTTCTGGAATAAAAGAATTCCTCTCCAATACCAGTATAAGCAGGCATTTTAGCTATTAATCCAGCCACTAAAGCAGCTATTAAAACGAATATTAGTTCTTTCTTAGCACCCCATTGAATTTCCTCTCCTTCATAATTTAGGCGATGAAGCCAAAATTCAGCTTGTGGTTTGTCTTTAATAAGCGGATAAATATCTAAAAAAGCCTGTTTGAACTGAACCTTATTGTTTCTATACAATGTCTCCAATTCCTTTGGTTGATCCAACAGATCATTCAATTCATTTTTCATATTGAAATAGTTTAAAGTACTTTGTTTTTCAAAGTTATAAAATAAAAAAATTACTTGGGAAAACCTTTAATTAATGTCTCGAGAGCACTCAGGTGATTCCCGAAAGACTCTCTGCCCAATTTAGTAGCAGCATAGCTGGTGTTGGGTTTGTTTCCAATAAATTGCTTTTTGGTTTGAATAAAATGTAATTTTTCGAGTGCTGAGAGGTGGCTGGCCAGATTACCATCGGTCACCTTTAACAATTCTTTTAGCTCTACGAATTCAACCCAGTCATGCAAAATTAGAATGGACATGATACCTAATCGGACGCGACTTTCAAAAGCCTTTTGTAAACTATCTATTGATATTTTCACCTTTCGTATTTAAAATATACATAGATACCATAAACGATATGAACGACGCCAAAACCAATGGCCCAAAAAAGTACGCCCCAATTTACGAAATAAGCGCCAGCCAATCCTAAGACAATTTCAATCAATCCTAATACCCTAACCTCAACATAAGTAAACTTACTGATTGTGTAAAGAGCTATTCCATAGAATAATAGAGACAGAGGTGCTAAAAATCCAACCAATCCTTTCGACAGGCAAATCAATAGTAAGACCCCACCAATAATAAGAGGCAAAGACACCTCTGCCATTAACCTTCTTGCTGCGGGCGTCCAGAGTAATTCCTCTTTTTTCTTAGCCCGCCGGCGGGTAAAGTAGATAGCGGTGGCAATAGCTAATAAGAAAATAGCCAAAGCCAATAAAACGACAGATAAAAAGTTGCTGGAAATATTCTGCGCTTCTCCTTTCTCTATATAAAGAGATTGAGGATTAAAATGTAAATAGGTAATAGCCACATAGACACCAACCAAAGCATATATACCTGCAAAAATACCTGCCCACCCGGACAAGGAAATGAATTTAGAAGAACGTTCCATCAAACTTCGAATCTCCCCTATGTCCTGTAAATAATTCGTTTCATTTTTCATTTAAAGTACTTTGAAATACAAAGTTACTTTTATTTTTATAAAAAACAACCCTACCCTTTAAAAATAGTAAACTGATATTTACCTTTTGCGTCCAATTTTTTGGAAGTCAATAATATACGCTGAACCTGACTGCCATTCCATTTTGTTTTGAAACTTGAATATTCCATTCCATCAGTAGAAGGAAAATCAGTTGAAACAGACCATAATGCCTGATTATATTCGATGAGCAGTCGGGTTGGATTAGCTTCTTTAATGGTTTTATTGGACTGACTGGTAAGTAGAATTTTACCTGATACAGATATATCCACCTCACATACGGTCATAAAAATATGTTGTAAAGACGATGGGATATTTTCTAATACATAATCATCAGCTAAAATGATTTTCTCCTTATCCCTTTGCAGCGTTAAAGTTCTCAGCCATTTATTAATTTTAGCTTCTTTAGGATAAGCCGTTGCCAAATCCATTTGAAGAGTGGCAGATTTTTCATTCATTTGACAAGTGACATTACCAGCTTCAAAACTCCTACCCTCTTTTTGTCCATTGCCATTAACTATTGGAAGATTATGGTAATTTGATTGAGTAAACCAAAGATCATATCGCTTGCTTGAAAAAGTCCTGGCAGTATAGTTACCTCTTCCAGCATCTACCAACATCGGCTTACCGTCGGCATAAACAATAAAATCGCCCACATCATTATGATTATGACTTTCCGCATTGTGCCCACCATGGGCTGCCAGATATAAACCATTAGCCGATCGGGCAGTCATCACCTGAATATCACTGATCCAGGCATCCTGAACAGGTTGGTAGGTTGTCTGCGATGGTATATCTTTGATGGTCATCATATTTTCAATGGTCCTCATCCTTTGGTTGCCATTGACCTCGAAGCGATTAAAATTCAAGTTAGCCCACTGACCAAATTGAATCATATTTTCATCTTTTAGCGCTTTTCCAAATCTAAAGAGCATGAGACCGTCAGGTTTTAACACGGGATCTGCATCGGCAAAATTGGTGAAATAAAATCCATCAATATGCGCCTTATAAACATAAGCCGCCATTTTTTGAATAATAGGTTCCTTATAAATATTGATATTACCATCCGTAGATTTATCCAAAAGTTCCAAACAATCAAAAACACTTCCTCCTGCAGCAAACCAATAACTTGGCCCTTCGTCACAACCACCATCTTCTCCTAACCCATTGATATATAGGTCAAGTCCCTTCATGGCTGCATAAACCATATCTACACGTCTTTGATCATTTTGCTCTAAAAGCAAGGTACTCATCAACCAATTGGACATAATCCAGGGATTCCAATTATTTACCGGACGTGTTTTGCTCATCCAGCCATAACGATCTGAGTTGGTGGTCATAGGTATGAATATTCGCCGGTTTGTTTCAAAATAGATACGTTTCCGAATGAGTTTATTGATTTTATCCAGTTTATCCCCTACAAAATAATCAGCCATAGCCAAAACGGAAGCTGTTTCTGCAGAAAAAAGATCAACCACAGGATTTTCGACATTGGGCAAACCAGTACCACTTATATGGGCAGGAACTCCCCAAAAACTCTCCTCACAAATAGACCATATTCCATTAAAAATAGCCTCCATAAATCTGCCCTTACCTTCAACACTTTCAGCTAAAATGAGCACGGTCAATCTGTTTCGTTTCCCAAAAGATAATTTTCCGTGAACGGATCTATCGCCAGACCTAACGTAATCGAGAGACATAGAACCAGAAATAGGTTCAAATGGGGAGGATAAAGCCTCTTCGCCATTTTTTATCACTTGTTGAATAATAGAATCCGGAACCACTTTTTTCCAATCCTCCACTGATGTTGGATAGGGCTTATAATTCTTTAAAGGAATAAGATTTTCTTTCACCTTTTCAATGGAGTAAGCCTTCTCCAAAATATGTCTTGGGGTGATTTGAGCCCATGAAATGTAATGAGCGAGACATAAAAATATCAATAGGAACTTTTTCATCATCCAATTATTTATTATTTCGAAAAAAAATGAAAATTATTATTTCAAAAAAGGTTTTCCTTTTTTCCAGCCAATTTCAACTTTTGAAATATACCAACTTTTTCCTTTATCCTTATTCCCCTGATAAAAAAGATAGTATTTACCATCCTGTGACTTTAGAATATGAGGGTGACCACTTTCACTTTCATTCCATGAACCCGGTTCACCATTCTTCAGGAAAGGCGATGTAAAAACTCTTTCCCAATGGATACCATCTTTACTTTTTGCTACACCTATTTGTTGTGGTTCATTATTATAGGCACCGGCATAAAACATGAATAAAAATTTACCCCTTCTGATACAAGATGCGGCTTCAATACAATTTTTCTCCCAGGGTAATGTTGGTTTTAACATAGGCATTCCAGGCGCCTCAGACCAGCTATTCTTTGAAAAATCAGAACTTCGGGTGGTTGTGGCAACTCCTTGCTGTTGGATTTTATAACTTGTATCTCGCGTGGCATAATACAAAAAAAACTGATTTTTATAAGAAACAACCTCAGCGTCTATTGCCCTTCCGCAAGACCAGTCACTTTGAGTGGGATGAAAAACAGGATTGGTAGCATTTCTTTCAAAATGAATACCATCTGTAGAAGTAGCATGGCAAATGGCGTCTGATTTGCCGTTACCATAAGTCTGGTAGAAAAGATGTAAGATACCATCTTTTAGAAAAGCGCCTGGCGCACAAATTCCCTTCTCCTCTGCTGTTCCTTTTAATCCGAAAATATCCCCTACTTTATCCCATTGAATCAAATCGGAACTTGTGGCAATACCGATATGCCATTCCTTTTTTTGGACATCGGGAGTAGAGTAATACATCCAGTATTTTTGCTTGAAGTAAATGACATACGGATCCTTTGCATAGGGTCTGCCTGGAACTGTTTCATCGGCAAAATACATGGCAGGATTCTGAGCTTTTAGAAAGGTAAAGCCTAATAAAAGCCAACAAAAAAGAAAGAATTTTTTCATTCAAATCATTTTAAAAGGTAGCAACCATTTATTTTTTCCAAAGATTCAAGGGCTTAATATCCTTTTTCCCTGGTAATTCATTAGATTCCGGAACGAGGACTACGGTTATATTTTGTTTAGCATTTTGGGGAAGCTCCATTTCAAACCCTACAAAAAGGGTATTTGGATTAGGAGCATCATATTCTTTAGAAGACTGAGTTGTCCAGGTTTTTAAGGTTACATTTTTGGGCTCCAACACCTTTAGCATCATTTTTTGTCCATTTTGTGACAAAACAGCCTGACCCTTACCATTTATTTCCACCTGAGCAGGGGTTAACATATTCCAGCGCAACACCTTGCTATTTTCTGAGGTTTCCATTTCATCCCTAATTACGACGTACGATTTATTTACAATGGCAACACCTCGGGATAATTTGTTCATCTGGCCTTTATAAACAGAGGTCAAATCGCTGAAAGCACTTAAAAAGGCAGGAGAATCTGTAAATCCATCTATTTTCGCATATCCATCCACCTTCTGATATTGTCCATCAATGGTTAAGGTACTGTGCGCCAAATTATTATACCGAAATACATCCCATCGTTGAGATCCTTGTTCCTTACCCCATAATTTAATGCCCTTAGACTCTAATGATTCATATTCCTGCATGCCAAAATCCATAGACCAACGCTGCCCTAAAGCATCCATAACGAAGGAACCGATATCCATGTGACCATGATTTACGCTGGGAGAACCCGCTTTAAATCCGACATAAATGGCCTTTGGATCGCTCCAGGAACTGCGCATTAAAGCTACTGGATTGGGGCCCTGGCCTGTCCAAATCAATTTTGAAGGTTCCTTTACATTTGACAAAGCAAGCCCCCTACCCCAAATCATGATAGCTGGAAACAAACGATCGCCACCTACTTTTTTATCCAGGTACTTAACCTGATTATACAACAAAGAAGGATCTTTCGATTTATTTGCGAACCAAAAAACAGAGGCAGTCAATCCCGCACCACCTTGAGCATCAGCATAATTAAATGCTTTACCTGATGTACCCACCATATTTTCAAAATAGGCAGCTGTTTTTAAAAAGCCAGGCGTAGCAGATAAATTAAAATCATGTCCATAAAGTTTTTCAATGGCACTCAGGAACATCAGATTAAAACTCGTTCCATAAACCCAATATCCATAACCTTCGGGATAGGCCCCATCTGGATTATAATCGGCCATAGGTAGCTTAATGGAGGTAATGGAACGCTGGATGATACTTTTTGCAAGTTCAGGATTATCCTCATAAATAGCTAATGCACCAAAAGTCATGCCCGCATTACATACCTGATTCCAATTATGCGTTGCCTTCAACCACGAATTGAATTTTGGATTCATGGAAGGCTCCAGGCCTTTTTTCAAAATAGCTTCCCTGATGATACTTCGTGAATTGTCAGAAAGATGATTAAAAAGCCAATCATATCCGATGGAGACAGCCATGGTCATTTCAGCAACATCCAGGAAATGGGAAGGATTCCAATCGGTAAAATTTGACACCTTCAAAAGTTCCTTTTCTGCTCTTTCCATATATTTTGGGTCTCGGGTTACATTATAGGAATAGGATAGATAAAACACCCTTTTCAAACATTCTCTTGATTTATCTAAGAGTCTTTTACCTATTTGAATCCTTTCCAGCGTTGGCAAACTTAACATTTTATCACTTTCAGACAGAATAGCTTGATGAATTTTCTGCCATTGAGCCTCTTTTGACACTTCCTGAACCAATGGATTGATATCCTCTTCAAACCATAAAATTCTCGGATGGTCGGGCATTTTTAATTTTGCTATATCGGACAAATCCTGAGCATTTACATTTAAGGTCATCCCTAAAAAGGAGAAGAAAATTAAGGTGAAATAGGCTAAATTTTTCATTGACACTGCATTAATAATTTTTTAAAGATATTTTGATGGTAACATTCACATTTCCAGATTGATTGGGTAAACGAACCATAAGTCGGGAATGGCCGACATTTGTTTTTTCAGGTGCTTTTTGAATAGCTGATTCTTCAGAAAATTCTGCTCCTTTGGGTGAAATAATTTCCAATTCCAACCATTTTGAGGTAATTGTTGCATTTCTTAAAATGGCTTTACCTCCTTTTATAAGTTCAATGGTATTGCCCGTTAACATCCCCCATGCTACTTCCGTTGGCTTAAGTAAGGAAAAATTATCTACTATTATGACATTTTTCCTTTGATCTGCCAAACTAATTTTTCTCGTTGATTTTGATGAAAAATCCTTGTAGGCTTCTGTCAGATCGAGCATTGCGGAAGGATTTACCACATTTAGCTCTTTCTGAATAAATCGGGCTTTTGCCAGTTCATACTGATTTTTATTTCCCAGCAATGGCACATTATGGCTAAAAGAATTTAGACGGTAATAAGACCATCTTTTTCCATTCACCCCCATAGTCCAATAGCCATCCAAATTATAATCATCTGAACCTAAATCCTTTGCCCATCTTACCCCACCAGCTTCCAACTCAAAATTACCTAAATCAAGATGAGCATGAGGCGAACTATTCACCCCCGATTTCATACCAATCCAGGTAGCATTGGGGTCTGTCCAACTACTACGAAGTAGCACCAATTCATTAATTTCGCCATCAAGATATTGATCCAGGGGCAAATTAAGAGGTTCTGAAGTAGGCGCTTTGTACCATAAAACATGAAAAGGATTAGCTAGGGCGTTGGAAGATTTTATATAAGCATGCAAATAATTGGCAATAAGAGGTTTATTGTAAATATTGCTTAAAAACAACATAGCAGGCGAAGTCGTTGCCTTCGAATTCTCTCCTGAGTCAGCAAAATTTAGGATAAGATTAGAGGGACCAGCACAAATCATGGGAACATAACCTGCATTTTCCAAGCCTTTGGTACTTTCAAGATTTCCCATATTTCCCAAAGCCGATTGCATGGCTGACATGGCATACGATAAATATTCTGTGGCATAAGACCAATAACCGGGACCTTCGTACCAGGCACCGTCTGGCGCGTAATATTTATTTGAATAAGGTAGATTTGTCAAAGCTTTCGGGATAAAAGTGGTCGCATAAGAAGGATCAGTCTCCGCAATAGCCAGCGCACCAACGATAAGGCCTCCGTGACACACCTGATTCCAGTTATTATCGCCTTTGCTCCACCAGGCAGCATCGTAAGCCTTTTTATATTCGTCCAGCCCTTTCGTTTTTAACCCAGAGCGAATCAATTCAATATCCTCTTTCTTCATGTGATTATAAAGCCAATCGTAGCCAATTGCCACGCCATTGGTCATTTCAGCCACATCAAGAAAATGGGAAGGATTCCAATCGGTAAAAGCGCAAACGGTTTTCATTTGACTCACTGCAGCATCAAGATATTTTGGATCGGACGTCAAATGAAATGCGAGGGATAGATTTGTTACCCTATGTAATAACTCACGACTAACACTTAGCAATCGGGGGCCAATTAATACTCTGCCTAATGGCGCCTTATTTATAATGCCATTTGCCGAAGCAATCACCGCCAAAGCATATTTATCTAAAACAGCATCATTTTTTCTTTTTAATTTGATTTCTTCTACCAGGGAATTAGTAAGCATTAAACGGGGATGTTCCTTTTTCAAGGTACTTAAAATACCCGTCAATGGAGGCTGAGGCTCATTAGGAATGGCAGTTATCTTATCCTGGCAGCTAAAACTGCATAGAAAACAGATAAATAAAATCAGATTGCGTTTCATAGCCGAATATTTACATAAAAAAACCGTTTCGACAGATTAACTATCGAAACGGTTTTTATGAAGTTGTTTAATTACCAACCCGGATTCTGTTTCAAATTAGGGTTTAGAGAAATTTCGTTTAATGGAATGGCCCATAGATAGTCTTTTGCAGGATTAAATTTCCTAAAACTAGCCGGGGTTACTAAAATAAAATTGTCTGGAGTAAGATTTACAGTAGTTGCCGTACCGAATTCAGCTTTGAAGAAGAAGTTGCCCAATACTGGTTTTGGCAATTCAATTTCAGCAATTTTCCAACGAATAATATCCCAGTATCTATGTCCCTCCTGAGCTAATTCCACGCGACGTTCCCTACGAATTTCATCTCGCATGCTTAGATTATTATCAGTAACCAAAGCATTGGTTAATTTTGCTATTTTAGCTCTTGTTCTTAATAAATTAATAGAGATATTAAGATCTGCATCGGTAATTGAATTAGTAATTTCAAATTTAGCTTCTGCATAAATCAAAAGCACCTCTGCATATCGTAAAATTGGACGATCTATAAAAGAAGCCTGATTATTCCAGTCATCAATATTTGAAAACTTTCTGAAGCAAAAGCCAGTTTTTTGAAAGACCAAAGGAGAAATATCAAATATTTTTCTTGTAAAAATATAGGGGTCACCTTTTTTAAATACGGAATGAGAGAGCCTTTCATCTCTATTGGTAAAAACATCTGTTGAGACCACTGGTTTTTTGTATAATGGAGATTTGGTTATGGGTAAACCATCTGTCATTAGGTAAGAATCAACCAGACTTTTTGTCGGATTTTTATTTCCATTTTCCAGCGTACTTCTAAAATAGGTATGCGTTAATACTCTATCGGCCAAACTAGCTCCGTACCCTTTGACAATTAAATTTTCCTTATTAGCAAAACCCTCTCCGGCCATTTGAAAAAGGTCAAAATAACTTGAGTATAAAGAATGTTGTTTACCATCGATAACCGCTTTCGACGCTTCCACTGCAATATTTAAATGTTTATTTGGGTCGCCATAACCATGAAATTTTGACCTGGTACCCTCAAACAAAGCGACCCTGGCTTTAAAGGCTTGAGCGGCTGTACGTGAAATTTTTCCATAATTGGCTGTCCCAAGCGCGGCCATAGTAGGTAATTTTGCCACTGCAAAGTCAAGATCCTGATAAATCTGGTCAAAAATTTTATCTCTGGAACTTGCAGCTTCTGTTAATTCCGGAGATTCGTCCTCCAATATTTTTAAAATCAAAGGAACATTTCCATATTTTTGAACGAGAGAAAAATAGCCCCAAGCCCTAAAAAAGCGAGCATCAGCAACATATCTGTCAATGGTAGCTGCTGAAACGCTGGCGGCAGTGAGCGGAGCCTTTTCGATAATATTATTTGCGGCACGTATCAGTCTGTACGGTTCTGAATAGTTTCCATCTGTCGAAGGCGCCAGTCTGGAACCATCACTTATCTGGTTTGACGCCAAACCAATAGCATCATCAGACCAAACATCTTCAGTATTAAAGCCAGGTAAAAAGATGTACAGGTAATTTGTTGCTGCAATCAAATCCGTTTCTGATTTCCAAAAGGTTTGGTCACTGATAGAAGTTTCCGGCAATCGCTCTACTTCACAGGAAAAAACACTAAAAAGAAATAAGAAAAATGCGAACTTATAATTTATAATTGATTTCATACTGAAAAAAAATTAAACATGAAAAAATCGGATTTCTTTGTATCTAAATAAGTTAGAAACTAACATTTACACCAAAAGAAGCTGTGGCAAAGAACGGATAATCATTCTGCACATTATCACGTTGCTCAGGATCAAAATAACCTTTATAAGTAGCTAACTTAGAAAAAGTTAGAATATCCTGTGCGGAAAGAAAGAGCCTAATTCTTGAAATTTTTGCTTTTGATGTCCAGGCATCGGGCAAGGTATAACCTATTTGAAGATTTTTCAAACGAGCATATTGACCATTTAACAACCATTTATCGGATACAAGATAGTTATGTGTACCACCTACAAAAGGTCTTGGATAAAGTGCATTTGGATTTTCAGGCGTCCAATAATCTTTATGAATGGCCAAAGCCTGTTTCCAGGAAACCATAAGAGGTGCAATGGTTTGCACTTCCGGTCTGAACACTCTTTTACCAACACCTTGAATAAAGACAGAGAAATCGATTCCTTTCCAGCTAAAGTTTAAGGAAGAACCAAATAAATAACGCGGTAAAGTAGAACCAAAATGGACTAAATCGCCCATGTTTTTTGTATTCCCATCGCCTATTGTAATTCTTCCACTTCCGTCAAGATCTAAATATTTTACATCGTCTGCATTTGTTCTGTTATCCTGAAATGCCCAGGCTTTCACCTCATCAGTACTCTGGAAATAACCATCTGTCTTGAATCCAAAAATACTATTAATAGGGAAACCTTCTACTGTATTAACGGTACCAGCTGAAACTATATTTCTACCGGCAAAATTTCTCAATTCATTTTGATTATCAGAAAGATTGGCAGAAATAGAGTAAACAAAATCAGAACCAATTTTCCCTTTATATCTTAACTCAACTTCCCAACCCCAAGATTTCAATTCCCCATTATTTTTTCTGGGTGTACCAATACCTATCACAGCGGGGAGGTTTTGAGCAGTTAACATATTGCGATTATATTTAACATAATAATCGGCATTGATTTGAATCTTATTATTAAATAAAGATAGATCTACACCACCATTGGAACTTTCAATGGTTTCCCATGAGAGGGATTGGGAAGGGATAGAATTTTGGAACAAATAGGAAGTTCTTGAATTACCAATTACCAGAGCAGAACCTCTACTTAACTGGCTTAAATAATCATAATTACCAATTACGGAACCTAAAGCACCACCTAAACGACCACAGGAAGCCCTAAATTTCAGTTCTGTTACAACATTGGTATTTGGGAACCAGGATTCTTTATTCACGTTCCAACCAACGGAAGCAGATGGGAAAATTTTAGTTCTCAGACTTGTAGCTAATTTTGAACTTTCGTCCCTTCTTAATGTACCTTCCAGCAGATATTTTCCATTATAATTATAGTTAAAGCGACCGAAGACCGATTGGAAAGCACTGGTTGATATAGCCTGGCTATTCGTTTTAGTTTTATCATCTCCAAGGTTTAGGGTTGGAAGATCATTACTTACCAGATTTGTAGCTCCTGTAACAATATTGGAATATCTAAAATCCTCCCACTGATAACCTACTAAAAAAGAAAAATCATGTTTCCCAATTTTCTTTTTATAATCAGCTAAAAACTGTAAGTTTTCATTTTCTGTTAATTCGCGCGTCAAAGTAAAAGCATTCACCTGGTTAAGATAGCTTAACACTTTACCGTTACCCCAAAGCGGCACTGTTCTGGCAAAGTTTTCTCTTTCCCCCGTTCTAAATTGCATACCTAAAATGGTAGAAAAGGTAAGGCCTTTTACACCACCGACATCTTTAACCCTAAGTGTGGCTGTTGGATCAATAAAATTTCTTTCATTTTTATTATAACCACCTGCTTCTAAACGAGCATAAGCCGTTGCTGCTGAACCCGCTCCATTATATTTACCGTCAGGTGTAAAAAACGGCGTTCTTGTCCTCAATCTGTAAATTTCATAAACCAATCCAGTTCCGCTTAGATTTCCAGAGGCCTGAGCAAGATTATCTCTTGTGTAAGCAATTCTAAAATCCAAAGAAATTTTATTTGTTAATTGAGCGCCGAGATTTAATCGCAGATTATATCTTTGGTAATCATCTGGTCCGACTTTAAATACGCCATCTTTACCATAATAACCTGCGGAAATCAAGAAATTCAATTTCTCATTTCCTCCGGAAATATTTAAATTATGGGTAACCATTGTAGTATATTTCTTTAAAATCTGGTCGGTCAGAGGCACCTGATTATAGAATTGCCAGGTAGAAGTATCATTTGGATTAACCACATAGGGAACCCCATCGCGAATACGTTGCATATCCAGGTCATTATATTCCGGACCGCTCCCTGAATTTTTCCTTGCCAAATTTGAAAATTCAGCTTCTTCCAATAGCGATAATCTTTCGGGAACATTAATAGACCAATCGGTTCCACGCTGACCGAGATAACTCATTTTTATTTTACCAGCCTGAGCTTTTTTTGTCGTAACCAAAATGACACCACCTGCGGCCTGAGCACCATAAATACCGGCAGCAGCGGCATCTTTCAGGACACTAATACTTTCAATATCATTGGGGTTCATGGTTGTCAGCGTATTACCTGGAACAGCTACCCCATCTAAGACGATCAGAGGAGCAACGCTACCATTTGCGGTAGTGGCACCTCTAATTTGAATGTCAATTCCTTCCGAACCAGGTTGTCCACCCTGTCTGGTAATCATTAGACCCGGGCTTAGTCCCTGAAGCGCATTAGCGGCATTACTTACCGGTCTATTTTCCAGCGCCTGACCATCGACACTGGAAACAGCGCCGGTCATATTCACCTTCTTCTGGGTGCTATATCCCACCACGACTACCTCTTCCAGGGTAGAATTTGACATTAACTTTACGTTAATTTCTGAACGATTACCCACTTGAATTTCCTGGGCATCGTATCCAACAAATGAAATAATTAAAAATGCTTTTTCATCTGGAACCTCGATAGAAAATTTACCATTTTCATCCGTAACGGCACCAACACTGGTACCTTTCAACTGAATGGTTGCACCAATGACTACTTCCCCCTGGTCATCTATGACCGTACGTTAACCTTTAGGGCGAATGACTCAGCTTTCGAAATAATATTGCCATAATTACCTGAATCCGCATACATCGGAATTGAATAAATGGCAACCAAGAGGGCCGACATTAAACTGAACATAAAACTGTTTGTCAGTAATTTAATAGGGCGATGTTTTCCTTTCATAATATTGATTTTTTCATAAATTTAAAATAAAGAATTGCATTTTTACACTTTAAACCTCTCAAATTTGTTTATTTTTATATTCACTATAAATTAATGTTGATGTTCTTTATTTTTATAAAAAATAGGACATGGCACAAACAATGATTCCCAATAATGAACACAAGGATATACCAGGTAATCCATCCACGACTAAAGGAAGTCATTATACATTAAATGACCGTTCAAACGGTAAACCACTAAGGGTTTTGACAGAGGAGCAATGGCAGTTCTGGATAAATGAAGGATATATTGTCATAGAAAACGCAGTAGCTAGGGAACAAGCATTAAAAACGGCTGAATTTTTATGGGAATTTGAAGAAAAAGACCCAAACGATAAATCAACCTGGTACTCTGAGCCAAGAGCTGAAATGAAAATGAAAGAACTGTCCTATACAGGTATGGTTGAATGTTATAATCATCCCTATTTATGGGCTAACAGGCAGGTTCAACGTATCTATGATGCCTTTGTAGATATTTGGGGAACTGAAAAATTATGGGTAACCATAGATCGCGCTAATTTAAATTTCCCCATCAGACCAGGTTATGAATATAAAGGATTTATTCATTGGGATTATGATCCCGAAACTAAACCCGTTAATGTGCAAGGGGTATTGGCATTAGCCGACCAAACGGATGAAAATATGGGAGGATTTCAATGTATCCCTGAACTTTACCGTACTTACGATCAATGGAAATTGACCCAACCAACAGACAGACATCGTTTTTTGCCCGATACCGCAGGTTTTACACCAACAAAAGTGAAATTAAAGGCAGGTGATTTATTGATTTTCAATAGCTTACAACCACACGGTATCAGAGCCAACCAAAGTGAAGATAAGGTCAGAATCGCCCAATACATTTCGATGATGCCTGCTGAAGAGGAAAATGAATCTTTAAGACAATGGCGTATCCGTTCGTGGAAAAACAGGATCGCTCCCGAAGGCTATGCATTTCCTGGTGATCCCCGAAAATGGGAACAAATAAAATATGAAACAGCCGAATTGAATGATTTGGGCAATAAATTATTGGGTCTTGAGCGTTGGTAAATTATAACGTAACACATGAAACAACTATTTTGAGTACGTTGTTAATCATAAAAAACTATCTAAGTTATGAAAAAAA
>JAFMBH010000098.1 GCA_017858735.1 Bacteroidota bacterium | reverse complement strand
ATGGATCGATAAAATAGAGGGCAAAAGAGTAGAGATTGGAAAAACCTGGGATGTTTCATTCAACGGATTATTTGAAAATACGGTTATCCCATCAATGAAATTGGATTCACTTCCATCGTGGACATCATTTGGTTCAAAAGAGCTGGAGTATTTTTGTGGTAAGGGCGTTTATACGACTACATTTGACTTTGGTAAATTACAGAAACATCATAAATATGTGATGCTAAAGTTCGATCAGGTAAAGGAAACTGCGGCAGTTACCATCAATGGATTTTACTGCGGAACTGCCTGGTCTTTTCCTTTTGAAGTTATGGTTCCGGTCCATATCTTGAAAAAGAAAAACAGGATTGGGATTGTAGTGCAAAATAGTGCAGCTAATTTTATGAGGAAAAGGGACACTGAATTACCTGAATGGAAGACTTTTTACGATATCAACATAGTGGATATCCGCTATCAACCTTTTAATGCTAAAAAGTGGAATGTAACTTCTTCAGGGCTTATTGGAAAAGTCTATTTTGTTGTGCCTGACGAAAATAAGGGATTACCTAAACAGAAAGGCATAAAATTATAGGGAAAATCTTTACTTTTGCCTCCGTAAAAAGGAAGGGATATGTATAATAGAACGGAAATAGCATCGCTACTGAAAAATCAACCTATTGGTGAAAAGGTTACCGTCATGGGTTGGGTGCGTGCTTTTAGAAATAATCAATTTATTGCTCTCCATGATGGAAGTGATGCCGGGACTTTACAAATAGTTGTTGATCCTGAAAAAATCGCTGCGACAACCACTCGTCGTATAGGTTTTCATGCATGTATCATGGTAACTGGAAGTTTTCAGTCCTCACAAGGGGCGGGACAACAGTTTGAGATTCTTGCGGATACTTTAGAGATTTTAGGAGACAATGATTTAGAAAAATATCCACTGCAGCCCAAAAGGCAGACGATGGAGTTCTTAAGGCAAAAGGCTCATTTCAGAATGAGAACCCAAACTTTCAGCGCCGTTTTTAGAATCAGACACGCGGTGGCTTTTGCTGTGCACAAGTTTTATAATGACCGTGGTTTTTACTATCTGCACGCACCTATCATAACAGGGAGTGATGCAGAAGGAGCTGGCGAAATGTTCAGGGTTACCATGCTAAGTCCTGATAAACCACCTTTAAATGAGGAGGGTAAAGTAGATTTTAGTAAGGACTTCTTTGGTAAGGCAACTAATTTAACCGTTTCTGGTCAGTTACAAGGGGAAATCGCAGCGCTCGCTTTGGGTAAAATATATACTTTCGGGCCTACTTTTAGAGCTGAAAATTCTAATACACCCAGGCATTTGGCAGAATTTTGGATGATTGAACCCGAAATGGCCTTCTATGATATCATAGATAACATGGATCTGGCGGAGGCTTTTTGTAAATACCTCATTTCTTATGTTTTGGAACACAATGCCACGGATCTGGCGTTTCTTGACCAACGATTAAAAGAAGAAGAGAAAAGTCTTCCAACTGATAAGCGACGTGAATTGGGTCTGCTGGAACAACTGGAATTTGTGGTAAATAACGATTTTGTCAGAATCACTTATGACGAAGCAGTGGCTATTTTGATGCAATCAAAGCCATATAAAAAAGGTCAGTTCGAATTTCCTGTAGAATGGGGTAGGGACTTGCAGGCAGAACATGAGCGCTATTTGGTAGAAAAGGAATTTAAAAAACCAGTGATTGTTCGTAATTATCCTAAAGATATCAAAGCATTCTACATGCGTATGAATGATGATGACAGAACCGTCGCTGCAATGGATGTTCTATTCCCGGGTATTGGAGAAGTCATTGGTGGTTCCCAACGGGAAGAAAGAGAAAGTGTACTCATCGATCGCATGGAAAAATCTGGTATTCATCCGGAAGAAATGGATTGGTATTTAGATTTAAGGCGCTTTGGTGGTGCGCCTCATTCAGGATTCGGTCTTGGGTTTGAGCGTATGGTTCAATTTATTACAGGGATGGGAAATATTCGTGACGTTATTCCTTTCCCAAGGACACCAGGTAACGCTGAATTTTAAAGATAAAAAGAAAGAGGCTGTCGGGGGACAGCCTTTTTTCTTTTAACAAATGATAATAGGAGACCTGTTTTGTAGAAATTATTTCTTTTAATAGTATTCTGAGAACCAATAACCGTGCCATTTTTTTATTAACTTTAATATTCATTTGTTCTTTTAAACTTAATTATTTAAAATAAGTACGCCATGAAGTGTGTAGAAGTGCTGGATTCAAAAGGTTGGCAGTTGTTTCATTCTGTTCCTTTTCTCATTTATGCAAATGATAAGCAATGGATTTCGCATCTTCAAGGTGATGTGCAGGATGTTTTTAACCCTCAGAAAAATCCCATTGCTTCTCATGGCGAATCCCGTATTTTTGTTTTATTGGATAATCAGGGAAAGCCGATAGGTAGAATAGCTGCTTTTATCGATCATGAGGCAAACAGCCATCTCGAGTATCCCATTGGGGGAATAGGCTTTTTTGAATGTATTGAAAATAATGAAGCAGCTAATCTTTTGTTTGAGACAGCTGAAAATTGGTTGAGGGAAAAGGGAATGCAGGCCGTTGACGGTCCTGTGAACTTTGGTGGCCGAGATAAATACTGGGGTTTACTGGCCAAAGGCTTTTATCCGCCTTTGTTTCAGGAAAATTATAATCCTTCTTATTATGCTTCTTTCTTTGAGGCTAATGAATATATTGCCTGGGAGCAGATTCTTACTATAAAAGGAGATTTAAACGATCTGGACGTCAGTCGGTTAAGAGCAGTATGTAGTAGAATAAGACAAAGTAATGAAGTAGTGGTTGAGCTATATGATCCAAAGAAAAAGGATAAATATGCGGAGGATTTTTGTGAGATTTTTAACGCTGCTTTTGGACGATTTGAACATTTTAAACCCGCTGAACCTGAAAAAATCAAAGCTATTTTAGAGGAATCAAAACTTATTTTGGATCCATTATTACTGGCTATTTGCTACATTAACGGTCAACCCGCTGCTTTTTGTGCCACTTTTCCCGATATAAATCCACTCCTTAAATCTGCACGTGGCAAGCTATCCTGGTGGAAAATTCCCGGATTGATTTTCCGATTGAAAACAGCTAAGAAATTATTTATTAAAGGCACTGGTTTTGCCATCCATCCCGATTTTAAAACAAAAGGCGCATTCGCTCTCATTATTGAATTTATGGCCAGTCCTGCGCTTTCACAAAAATATCAATACTATTTTCTTACCACAGTGCGTGCGCACAATAGAGAAGCAGTAAGCCTCTATTTCAAAGCAGGTAAAATGCAGGTAGATCGCGTGCATATTGGTTACAGAAAAGCACTTCAGCCCAATGTTGAGGTTGTTCCCAATGAATTCATGGAGGTTTAATACAATTTAAAACAATTTGTTTGTTTTAAACAAATTGTTTTATTACCTTTGATGCGTACTAGTTATTATACCCTTATCGCACAAAGTTTTATTGTATTATGTTTGAACGCGCTATCCTGCATTTGGATGTGGATTCTTTCTTTGCATCTGTTGAAATCCGACGTAACATTGGTTTGAGAAACAAGCCATTGGTTGTTAGTGGAAATGGGGTTCAAAGTGTCGTGGCATCTTGTAGTTTTGAGGCTCGTAAATGGGGTATTCATAGTGGTATGCCCATTCGAATGGTTCGTAGAATGTGTCCGGAAGCTATTATTATTCAGGGAGATATGGAGGCTTACCAACGGGAATCAGGAATTATTGAGGAAATAATTCAAGGAGCTGTACCTATTTGCGAACGAGCTGCTTTAGACGCTTTTTATGCCGATCTTACGGGAATGGATAAATATTTTGGCTGCTGGCGCTGGTCAGAGGAACTTAAACAACGTATTTTTAAAGAAACCCATTTGCCTTTATCTATGGGATTGGCTATTAATAAGTTAGTAGCCAGGATAGGCACTTTGGAAGCAAGACCTAATGGCGCGAGACTCATAGAAAAAGGTACAGAAAGAGGATTTTTATCTCCACTGCAAGTTCGTAAACTACCCGGTGTCGGAGATATTATTTCCAGAAAATTAAATCTGATGGGGATTCGTCAAATTGGTCTTTTGGCAGCATTACCACCAAGGTTATTAGAGAGGGAATTTGGAAAACCCGGGGTGCAATTGTGGAAAAAGGCAAATGCAGAGGATTATTCTCCTGTTGTGCCGCACCTTCAACAAGACACACTTCAAAAGGAGCAAGTGTTAGATAAAGAAATAACGGATTTAGTGATACTTAGAAGGCATTTAGTTGCCTGCCTGGGTATACTTTCCAAACAATTACGTGAACGTAAGTGCTTGTGTACCAAACTACGGATTAAAATACGTTACGCTGATTTTAATACCTTCAGCAAGGAAAAAAAATTAACGCCTACCTGCAACGATAGTACGTTGGAAAGGGAGGCCTTTGGGTTATTGACCCTTCTTTATGACAGAAGACAGGGCATTCGATTAATAGGCGTACAACTCGCCGGTTTGGTGAGTGGATCTCCTCAGTTGGATTTGTTTGATCAGGGGACTAAAAATATACATTTACTCAAAACCTTAGACCATATTCGAAGTCGTTTCGGTGATGCCGCCTTAGGTACGGTAATTGGTGATTAGCGCATGGGTTGCCCTTGCGGTTGCGCGTTCATCGGCAGGTTTAAAGGTACTTAGTGATTGGTACTTAGTGCTTGGAGTGGTAGTTCTATTGCGGTTGCCCCCATTCCCAGAACTTAGTGTATGTGGTCAACCGCAAGGGTAATAGCCCTAGAGGTACCAATAACTAAGTACCAAGCACCTAGTCAGCCTCTTAATATCGTTACGTCGCAAGGGAAATAATACCCACTGGTACCAAAATCACCAAGTACAAATCACCAAGTACAAATCACCAAGTACCTCCCCTTAATAACCAATATTTTCGTACTTTTGGGCTTATTTTTTTACCAAAATAGCATTCTTTGAAAATATTACTTACGGGTGTTGCTGGTTTTATAGGATTTCATCTGGCGGAATATCTGCTTAAAGATGGTTTCGAGGTAGTCGGTTTTGACGCTGTCAACGATTATTACGATCCGGGTTTAAAGTGGAACAGGTTAAAGGAACTGGGTATTTATGAAAATATTGTTGATGGAGAGCTAGTCCGGAGTGTCACCTATCCTTCCTTCAGATTTATTCGCATGCAACTGGAAGATGAGGCGGGGATTATGCGTTTATTTGAACGGGAGCATTTCGATATCGTCGTTAATCTTGCCGCACAAGCAGGGGTTGGGCACAGCATTAGATTTCCACACACTTATGTAAAATCAAATATAACAGGTTTTCTTAATATACTGGAAGCTTGCCGTTCATACCCGGTAAAGCATTTGGTTTATGCGTCCAGCTCCAGTGTTTATGGTTTAAATACCCGATTGCCTTTTTCCACCGCTCAAAGGGTAGATTATCCCATTTCAATGTATGCGGCTTCAAAGAAAAGTAATGAACTGATGGCTCATACCTACAGTCATCTTTTTGGTATTCCGACGACGGGTCTTCGCTTTTTTTCAGTGTACGGTCCCTGGGGAAGACCAGATATGGCCTTATTTATCTTTACCGAAGCCATAAAAAAAGGCAAGCCTATTGATGTTTTTAATAGGGGATTGATGGAAAGAGATTTTACTTACATTAGTGATATCGTCGAAGGAATACATTTGGTGATAAATAATCCACCCCAATCTGACAAAAACTGGAACCCTGAAACAGCCGATCTGGCAGCCTCTTCTGCCCCGTATAAAATATATAATATTGGTAATAATCAGCCAGTTAAACTAATGTCTTTTATAGAGGAAATTGAGAAACAATTGGGTAAAAAGGCATCACTCAATTTACTACCCATGCAGCCGGGAGATGTATTAGCTACTTTCTCAGATATTTCTCCGATACAAAAATTAGGGTTTCAACCTAAAATAAACTATAAAACAGGTATATTTGAGTTCGTTAAATGGTATAATTCATATTATAAATAGTGTCAAATGATAACTAAATTTAAAAATAAGCAAAATAAGATAGCTGTTATTGGTTTAGGTTATGTGGGTCTCCCCATTGCCCTGGCTTTTGCTAAGCATTTCAAAGTGATAGGTTTTGATATCAGCCAGCCTCGAATCGATTTGATGAGAAATGGAGTTGATCCTTCTAAAGAGTTAGATACTGAAGAATTTCAAGACAGAGACATTTTCTTTACGGCCGATGCGGCAGACTTGAAGGAGGGTAATTTTTTTATAGTAACGGTCCCGACGCCGGTTGATGAACATTATGTGCCGGATTTAAGCTATGTTTTAAGTGCCTCCCGATTGGTTGGCGGCGCGTTAAAAAAGGGCGATGTGGTTGTTTATGAGTCAACGGTGTTTCCAGGTTGCACGGAAGAAGATTGTTTACCTATATTGGAAGAGGTTTCAGGGCTAAAAGTTGGTAAGGACTTTAAATTGGGTTATTCTCCTGAACGAATAAATCCAGGGGATAAAGAACATACGATTACAAAAATTGCGAAGGTGGTTTCAGGAAATGATGAGGCTGCACTCGAAATTATTGCGGATGTTTATGGTTCAATCATTGAACCTGGTGTATTTAAAGCTAAAACCATTAAAGCGGCGGAAGCAGCTAAGGTCATCGAAAATACACAGCGCGATTTAAATATCGCTTTGATGAATGAATTAGCTGTTATTTTTGACAAAATGGGTATCAGCACACATGACGTTTTGGAAGCTGCCGGTACAAAATGGAATTTTCTAAAATTCTTCCCGGGCTTGGTGGGAGGGCATTGCATCGGAGTTGATCCTTATTATCTGACCTATAAAGCACAGCAATATGGTTATTCTCCGGAGGTTATCTTGTCTGGACGCAGGGTCAATAATAATATGCCGGCTTATATTGCCAAGAAATTAACACAGAGTTTACTTCAAATAGGTAAAAATCCATCGCAGTGTAAAATCCTTATCATGGGTTTGACCTTCAAGGAAGATGTATCGGATATTCGTAATTCAAAAGTAGCGGATTTGGCCAGGGAGATAATGGGATATTCTGTCAATGTCCATTTAGTAGATCCTAATGCCTCACCAAATGAAGTGGCACATGAATATAAACTTACCTTAATTGACGAACCTGCGGGTAACTATGAT
This sequence comes from Bacteroidota bacterium, assembly GCA_017858735.1. Lineage (GTDB taxonomy): Bacteria > Bacteroidota > Bacteroidia > Chitinophagales > Saprospiraceae > BJGN01. The sequence continues at coordinate 3,882 of JAFMBH010000098.1, read as the reverse complement.
GCCATCATTGTAGCGGTTGCTCACGCTGATTTTAGAAAATATAGCGCAGCTGATTTCAGGAAATTGATGAATGATTCTCCCATCTTATTTGATATTAAAGGAATTTGCAATGAGAAGGATTTAAGGGAATTAGGGGTCAGTTATTGGCGATTGTAGGGTTTTAACAAATTGAAATATCCCGTTTTCTGTCCGATCTAATAAGTTCGTTTTTTTGCTCATACATTTTATTTGCCTTATTCTTACCGGGTAATTGATTTTTTTCACCCGGTCAAGTCTTCGCGACTTATCGGCGCTTTGCTTTTTTTATTTGAAATATCTTTTTTTTCGTTTTCTATGCTGAAATGTCTGGTTATAACGCCAGCATTCCCTCCTACTGTAAACGGGGTGCAGGATTTTTCTAATATCCTTGCTTCGGCGCTTTCTATGGAAACTACGGTCGAATTTTGTGTTTTACCACTATCCAGTTCTTCCGAAAAGACTATTTTAAGGGTATTCAATTCCTTTTCCATGGTTCATCTGCATTACGTTGGGTATGGATATTCCACTCGGGGAATACCTGGGAATTTGATTCGCGCCCTTGAAAAATGGAAGCAAAACAAGAAAAATCAACTTCTTGTCACTTTTCATGAACTCTTTGCAGTATCTAATATTCCCTGGACAAGCAGCTTTTATCTGCAGAAATATCAAAAATTTCTCTTCCTTCGTTTATCGAAAATAGCTGATTATGCGATAGCGAGTGGCCATGTATTTGAACCCCATTTTACCTCTCCCACATTTAAACTTCCCGTTTTTTCAAATATCCCTGCTCCCACTTTTGTTATTCCTTTTGAAATGAGAAATGATTATGCTGTACTATGGGGGAATTTGGAGGCGAAGCGAAAGGCCTATTCTCTTTTGGAAAAATACTACGACCATATAACACAGCGCTGGAAATGGACTAAAATTATAGATATCGGCGTCGTCGATCCTTCTCCTCCCATAATGCCTGTTCCTATTATTCACCTTGGCTTTTTAAGTACAATTGAAATATCATGTATTCTTTCCTCCTGTAAATACGGCATTTTAACGGCCTATTCACCTGATTATTTTTGCAAGTCCGGCGTTTTTGCTGCTTTCGCTGCTCATGGATTAGCGGTCCTGGCAGGCACTTCAAAGAATTATTATTTTGCCTGTCTGGATGGTTTATTTGCAGATTTTCATTTTCAGAAAATGGACGAAGATGTTTATGAATCTGCCTCCTTTTTAGCTTCAAACTTAAGAAAATGGTATGCGGGTCACGATATTTTAGCGCACGTTAATCTCATTTATCAACCGATAATCAGACATTTTGCAAGGAATCATTTTCGTTACTAATCCTTCAAAACAACATACGCCTCATTTGGTCCTCTCTTTAAGCAAGGTATTTAATGGAAAGGTCTATTGGCTCTCCTCTATCCTGTTTAATCCTCCATTTTTTTTGAGGAAATGGTCTTTTTTTCAGCAAAGAAAAGGCCTTTTAGTTCCTGTAAGTCAAATGATTATTCCAGGTTATTGGTGGTTAAGAGAAATTGTCCTTCGCCTTTTTCTGCGAGGAGAAAACAGGAACTTTATGAGAGATCGTTTGCACGATTTTTGGGTATGTCGGCAAGTGAAAAAACACCAACCACAAATCTTAATCGGATCGGAAAAATCGTGCAAAAATTCTTTCCTCTTAGTTAAAAAATATAATGGCATTTGTATTCTTGACCTCGCACAGATACATGTTTATGATTTGAAAATCATTCGACACAAATATTCATTTCTTAAAAAAGAATGGGGAAGTCCTTTTTTATTTGATAAAATTCAGAAAGTTAAGCTGATTGAGTATGAGTTGGCAGACATTATTCTGGTTATTTCTTTAAAAATGAAGGTGTCACTATTAAAAGCTGGCATTTCACCAAGTAAAATTTTGTCAATATACCTCGGCTTTGACCCTCAGCTATTTTATCGGAAAATTCAATGTCCTGTAACTGATAATCATTCCCTTAAGTTGATTTTTGTTGGTAATTTATCCGAAGCTAAAGGTGTTTTATTTTTATTGAAAATAATGGAAAGACTGATAGACTTTCCCATTTCGCTTACGTTCATTGGATCTAACGCTCGTTTATTTAGCGGTAAAACTTATCTTTCCAATATTTTCTTTGGCGGCATCAAAGACCAGTCTTCAGTGGCAGATTATCTTCGACAGGCCGATGTTTTTGTGTTTCCGTCCTATTTGGATAGTTGGGGAATGGCTGTGGTTGAAGCCATGGCTTGCGGCTTACCTGTTATCGTAAGTGAGGAGGTGGGCGCGTCGGAATGTATTGACGATAAAGTGGGCTTTATTTTGCCTCTCATTGAAGATCAGTGGGTAAATTCAATGCTAACACTACTTTATAATCCTACGCTAACAAAGAAAATGGGCATTCAAGCTGCCATTAATGTATCATCTTTTACCTGGAAAAATTACGAGTCTGAGGTAATTAAAAGTCTGGAAAAGGTTATCAACGTCACCCAAATAAGCTAAATGATTCAATCACCTAAAATTCTTATATTCCAGGAATATTTTAGTCCTGGGTATTTGGCGGGGGGAATGCAGACGGCTTCTTTTCACTTTCTTTCCGGTGCTAATGCATTTAATATTCGAATGGTCACTTCTAATGTCGATTTAAATAAAGTAATTCCTTATCCAGATATTTTTCCTGATAAATGGACGAATAGAAAATTTGGGGAAAGATTCTTTCCCGTTTGGTATGCCAATAAAGGATTTATTTCTGCTAAAATGTATAGACATTTTTTTTCCTTTACACCTGACTGGATCTATTTGCAGGGTATTTACGGTTTCTATTTTTTTTTAATACCCCTCTTTTGGGCGTTACTTTGTAAATGTCCAATTATTATTTGTCCACATGGTATGTTGGATAAAGGGTCTCTCAACCAAAAATATTTTAAAAAATGGCTGTATCTAAAAGTTTTTATAGGGCTCGGCCTGCATAATAAAATTAGATGGCAGGCTACTTCAAACCATGAATTTAGTCAGATTCAACATATTTTCGGTCAAAAAGCATCCATAGTTAGCACTCAATTAACTGTTCCTCCTCTAAAGAAGAGGCTTCATTTTGTTCAAAAAAGGGCTGGGTCGCTTCGTCTGTTTTTTTACAGTAGAATATCTCCTAAGAAAAATCTACATCTTGTTCTTGACTGTCTGTTACGTAGCCATCCATCTGTTTTATTATCTATTGTCGGGCCAATGGAAGATCTGTTTTATTGGGAAAATTATTGTTTACCCACTATTAATTTACTTGGTGATAGGGTATGTTATAAAGGATGTGTACCTTCTTTAGATGACTATTTAAATGTAAATGAGGAACATTTTATGATTTTACCATCTGCTGGTGAAAATTTTTCTTTTGCTATTTTTGAATGTTTGGCAAGGGGTATGCCTGTGATTATTAGTAGCCATACACCTTGGGGGAATATTGGAGAAAATAGGGGAGGTTTTATTTTAGATGATTTTAGCAAAATGTCTCTTTTGTTAAATCAATTGATCCAATTAGATGACGTGCAATACCAGTTATATTGCGATGGAGCTTTACAATGCGCAGCATCTTACATTTCTAATAACAAAACTGAGGAGGACTATCCTACACTATTTTCATGCTGTTAACAGGATATTCAAGGAGGGAATTTTTCTTTTTATTCCTTTTACTGTTTTCTGTTTTTTCGGGTGCAATCCGTAAATGGTTGTTGCTTCCCGATGTTGTTAATCATGGTTTATTAGCTTTTCAACTGCTTATTCCCTGGATATTCTGTATTGGATTTTATCCATGGAATCAAAGTAAAATTTATCCATTTTTATTTGCTCATTTATCCTTTTTATTTGTC